>JBBRDK010000004.1:0-74114 GCA_038203955.1 Thermoanaerobaculia bacterium
GTCTCTTCCTTCTTCTTGCAACCGGTGACAAGCGCCGTCGCGAACACGGCAACAAGACCCAGGGTCACGAGCTTCTTCATATCCCTCATCTCCTTTTCTCTCTAAGCGTCTTTTTATACGCGAAAAGAATCCCCGCAAAAACGAGGCCGAATGATACCCCAACCCAACCCCCTGTCAACAGCCGGAGGCCTCGACGGGGCGGGCGTCGGCTTGTATTGTTGCGATTCCCGGGCCAACTCCACCCCGCCCGGAGGAGGTCACCTTGTTCGAGGGTCTTTCAGAGCGGGTCCAGGGTGTTTTCAAGGACCTGCGCGGCGAGGGGCATCTCACCGAATTTCACCTGGAGACCGCGCTGCGGCAGATCCGCCTCTCGCTGCTCGAAGCCGACGTCGCACTGCCCGTGGTGCGAGACTTCACCGCGCGTGTCAAGGAGAAAGCGGTCGGAGGGAAGGTCCTGCAGCTGCTCTCTCCCGCGCAGGAAGTCACACGCATCGTCCGGGACGAGCTCATGGCGCTGCTGGGCGGCCAGAAGACGGACCTGGTCCTGGATGGAAAGCCGGCGGTGCTGGCGCTCGTCGGCCTGCAGGGCTCCGGGAAGACGACCTCCGCCGGCAAGCTCGCCCTGTACTTGAAGGGCCGCGGACGATATCCGCTCCTCGTGCCCGCGGACCTCGCGCGTCCCGCCGCCGTCTCGCAGTTGATGACGCTCGGACGTCAGATCGGAGTCCCCGTCTTCGATCCGGCGGGGAGGACGGATCCCGTCGAAGTCGCGAGAGCCGGCGTCCGAGAGGCCAGGCTCACGGGGCGCGACACAGTGCTCATCGATACGGCGGGACGCCTGCACATCGACGAGGAACTCATGCGTCAGGTGCGCGAGGTCGTGCAGGCGACCGATCCGAAGGAAATCCTGTTCGTGGCAGACGCGATGACCGGTCAGGACGCGGTGCGATCCGCGGCCGGGTTCTCCGCCGTCTTGGACTTGACAGGCGTGATCCTGACCAAGACCGACGGCGACGCCCGCGGCGGCGCCGCCCTCACGGTCGTCACGACGACGGGCAAGCCCATCAAGTTCGTCGGTGTCGGCGAGAAGCCGGAAGACTTCGAGCCCTTCCATCCCGACCGGATGGTGTCCCGCATCCTCGGGATGGGCGATGTCCTGACGTTGATCGAAAAGGTCGAAGCCCAGGTGGACGAGTCGGCCGCGCGCCGCATGGCGGACCGCGCCGGGGCGGGGGAGTTCTCCCTCGAGGACCTGCGCGAGCAGCTGCAATCGATGAAGAAAATGGGACCGCTGTCGAGCCTCATCGATCTGCTGCCGAAGGGCGGCGCGTTCAAGGGCCTGTCGACCCCCGACGCCGTCGATGAAAAACAGCTGTCGCGGGTGGGCGCCATCATCGACTCGATGACCCCGGAAGAGCGCAAGTACCCCCAGATCCTGAACGGCTCGCGGAAGAAGCGCGTGGCCGGGGGCTCGGGAACGAGCGTTTCGGAGATCAACCGTCTCCTGAAGCAGTACCAACAGATGCGCAAGCTCATGAAGACGGCCAGGAAGGGGATGCGGGGCCTCGACATGTCCCGCCTGCCGCTGCCACCCCCCAGGCAGTCCTGAGGGCGCGCCCGTCAGGAGGGGAGTACGACTCGATCTAGTTGACCGCGGAGTACCGCGGCCGTCTCGCTCCCGTTGGTCGCTCGGCTCCCGATTTCCGGCTTCGTTCTGCTATCATTCGCCGTTTCGTATCGAAAGCTCGAAAGGACTTCATGCTCAAGATCCGACTGCGCCGGATGGGCGCCCGCAACCAGCCGTATTACCGGGTCGTCGTTTCCGACTCGCGCCAGACCTCCCGCGCCGAGGTCCTGGAGGAGATCGGTTCCTACCACCCGCTCACCGAGCCCGCCGCTGTCTCGATCAACCGGGATCGCGCGCGCTTCTGGATCGGTCGCGGCGCCGCCGTCTCGCCAACGGTCCGCTCGCTTCTGGCGCGCCCCGAGGCCGCCCCGGCGGCTCCTGCGGCGATGACGGTCCCGGTTGCGGCGCCGTCCGCCTGATGGCGCCCGCGAGTGAAGGCGCCGCGATGAAGCGGCTGATCGAGACGATCGTCCGGCGGCTCTCCGACAGCCCCGACGAGATCCGCGTCTCGGAGGGTTTCGAGGGGCGTAACCCCGTCTACGACGTGTCGGTGCCGGAGCCGGACCGCGGCCGGCTGATCGGCCGCGAGGGACGGACGATTCGCGCGCTGCGGGCATTCGTCGGCGCTGCCGCCGCGGCCCGGGGCAAGAAGGTGACGATCCGCGTCCGGGACTGACCGGCGGCGGGTTGTCGGTTGTCAGTTTTCAGTCCTCGGTCGGGAATCGCTTCCACGCTCCCGGAAACAGAAAACTCAGAACTGAGAACTGAAGACCGCATGCTCGTCGTCGGCGTCGTGCGCCGCCCCCATGGCCTGGAAGGCGAGCTCTCGGTCGAGCCGATGACGGAGTTTCCTGAGCGCTTCGTCCCCGGCGCTGAGATCGACTGGCGGTCCGGCGAGGCGGCGCGGCGCGTGATCATCCGGTCCGTCCGCCGGCACGGCAAACGGCTTCTGGTGAGCTTCGAGGGCTTCGCGGGCGTGGACGCCGCGCGTTCTCTCGCCGGCGGCGAGCTGTCGGTCCCCGACGCCGAGGCGGCGAGGCCGCGCCCCGATTTCTACTACTCCCACCAGGTCGAAGGGTGGCGCTGCGAGGACCGCGAAGGCCGGCTCGCCGGCATCGTGCGGACCCTGGAGCAGACCGTCGCGGGCCCTCTGCTCGCGATCGAGACCCCCTCCGGCCGGGAGGCCCTTGTGCCTTTCGTCGACCCGATCGTCGTCGCGGTCGACGAGGCGGGACGCCGGATCGTCATCGACCCTCCCGAGGGCCTGCTCGAGGTATGAAGCCGGCGTCGGCCGCCGTGTCCCGGCGCCCGTTGCTGCTTCGACTCCGCCTCCGACCGCCATGCGCATCGAAATACTGACGCTCTTCCCGGCCTACTTCGAGTCCCCGCTCGCAGAAAGCCTGCTCGGAAAGGCGATCTCCGCCGGGTTGCTGGAGGTCGCGGTCACGGACCTGCGGACCTTTTCGACGGACAGGCACCGGAAGGTGGATGACGAGCCGTACGGTGGCGGGCCCGGCATGGTGATGATGGCGCCGGTCATTACGGCGGCCGTCGAAACGCGTCGGGAGACCTCTCGCGCCTGGAGCATTCTCCTGACCCCGGACGGCACGCGACTCGATCAGAAGCGCGTCGAGTCACTCGCGCGGCGGGAGAATCTGCTTCTTTTCTGCGGGCGCTACGAGGGGCTGGACGAGCGCGCGCGCCACCTCGCGCTGTTCGACGAGGAGCTCTCTCTCGGAGACTTCGTCCTTCCGGGCGGCGAGGCCGCGGCCCTCACCCTGCTGGAGGCCGTCTCACGGCTGGTCCCTGGAGTCGTCGGAGCGGCCGAGTCCGTAGAGCGCGAGTCCTTCGCCCGCGAGCGGCTCGACTACCCGCACTACACGAGGCCTCGCGAGTTCCGGGGTCTGCCCGTGCCCGAAGTCCTTCTCTCCGGGGACCATGCGCGCATCGAGAAGTGGCGGCGGGCCCGGGCCTACGAGCGCACCCTCGCGCGCCGCCCCGACCTGCTGGCGATCCGGCCGAAGGAGCCGGGCGAGGGGGAGGAAGAAAGTTGAGAGTCGAGAGTCGAGGGCGTAAAGGATTAAGAGTCACCGGAAAGGCCCGAGACCTCTCAACTCTTAACCCTTAACTCTCAACTTCTCTTCGGTTATACTGCGCTTTCGCCCAGTTTTCGTGTCAGCGCGGCCTGCCGGCTTGCCGCACGACGTCTCAAGGAGAAGCTTCATGGCCGACATGCTGTTGGAAATCGAAAAGCCCGCCCTACGATCGGGGCTGCCCGCGTTTGCGCCCGGCGACTCGGTGCGCGTGCACGTCAAGGTCCGCGAAGGCGAAAAAGAGCGCATCCAGATCTTCGCCGGCGTCGTGATCGCGCGGCGCGGCGGAGGCGCCCGGGAGACCTTCACCGTCCGCAAGATTTCGAGCGGCATCGGGGTCGAGCGGATCTTCCCGCTCCACTCCCCGGTGATCGACCGCATCGAGGTCGAGCGTCGCGGGGCCGTGCGCCGGGCGAAGCTCTATTACCTCCGCGAGCGCAAGGGCAAGGCCGCGCGCATCGACGAGAAGCGCGTCCAGTAGCCGCTCCCCGGACCCGTTGACCCCCGAGCCGCTCTCCACTCTGTTCGCGGAGCTCGGCCGTCTCGCCACTCTCGATCGACTCGAGCGGGAAGTCCGCCGGCGCGGTTACCGGTTCATCGCGGGTGTCGACGAGGCGGGACGCGGATCGCTCGCCGGACCGGTCGTCGCTGCCGCCGTCATCCTTCCCGCGGGATGCGTTCTACCGGCGCTCGACGACTCGAAGAAGCTCGACGCGCCGACGCGCGAGCGGCTCGACGCGGAAGTCCGCCGCCGCGCGATCGCCGTCGGCGTCGGAGTCATCCAGGCGCGGGAGATCGACGTCCGCGACATTCTTCGCGCGAGTCTCGCAGCGATGAGGATCGCCGTCCTGGCGCTCGTTCCGGAGGCCGAGATTCTTCTGTGCGACGCCGTCTCGGTCCCCGGAATCCGGCGGCCGCAGCTGCCCGTCGTGCACGGCGACGCTCTCTGCTCCTCGATCGCCGCGGCGTCCGTCGTCGCGAAAGTCTTCCGCGACCGGCTGCTCGCCCGGCTCTCTCTCGACCATCCCGTTTACGGCTTCGAGCACCACAAGGGATACGGGACTCCCGAGCACTGGCAGGCGCTTCGTCGTTACGGCCCGTGCCCCGAGCACCGTTTGAGCTATCGCGGCGTCGTTCTCGACCGCCAGTGGATCGACGAAGACGGCGAGGACGCACCGTCCCGGCGCTCCGGGCCCCCGAGAAGCGGCACCGCGCGGGCCTCGATCCGATAATCCGGGCTAAACTTTAGTAAATGGCGACAAGTCGGGATCAACTTCTCCAGTCGGCGGAGAAGTACGTCGCGAAAGGTAAGCTCGAGTCGGCGTTGAAGGAATACCTGCGGGTCTTAGACGACAACCCGAAGGACATCGCGACGCTCAATCGGGTCGGGGACCTCTACGTGCGCATGAACCGCGCGTCCGAGTCGATCCCGTTTTTCACCCGCATCGCCGACTTCTACTCTCGCGACGGTTTCTTCCTGAAGGCGATCGCCATCTACAAGAAGATCAACAAGATCGACCCGGCGCGCCTGGAGGTCTACGACCGCCTGGCCGACCTGTACCACAAGCAGGGACTGACCCAGGACGCGCGGAGCCAGTACCAGGTCCTCGCCGATCACTATCAGAAGAATGGCAAAACGGACGAGGCCGTCGCGGCTTTCAAGAAGATGGCCTCCGTCGACCCGAACGACCTCCGCATCCAGGTCAAGCTCGCGGATCTCTACCGGTCCACCAACCAGGTCGACCAGGCGGTCATGCAGTACGGCCTGATCGGATCGATGCTCCTGCGCCGCGGCGCTCACGACGAAGCCGCCGCGGTGTTCCAGAAGGCTCTCGAGCTCTCGCCGTCGGACGCCGGAATCCAGAAGAACCTCGTTCGCTCGCTGCTCGCGCAGAAAAATCCGTCCGCGGCGATCGCGATCCTGAAGGCGGCGCCGCGCACGGCCGACAGCCTCTCCCTGCTCGCCGAGGCGCAGCTCGAAATGGGGCAGCGGGCGGAGGCCGCGAGAACCGCGGAGCAGGCGATCGCGCTCGACTCGCGGCACGAAGCGGGCCGCATGCTGCTCTCCCGCGTCCGGATCGCGGAGAGCTCCTACGATGCCGCGCTGACGGTGGTGCTGCCCCTCATCGAGGCGGCGCTCACGGGACGCGATTTCGTTCGGGCCGCCGGCGCCGTGGCGCCCATCCTGTCGGCCGAGGCGGCGCATCGCGGGACTCTCGAGAAGCTCGCGGAGATCCGGGAAGCCGAGGGAAACACGGCGGAGACCGGACGGCTGCGACTCGTCCTAGGCCAGGAAGACGAGCGGCGGGGAGACCCGGCCGCCGCGGTCGAGAATTATCGCCGCGCGGTCACCGCGATCCCCGACCAGGAAGAGGCGCTCGCGAGGCTTCGGGAGCTCGCGCCTTCGGACGCGCCGCCGGCGCGCGGAGGGTCCGCGTTCGAAGCGCAGGAGCTCATCGTCGACATCGACGAGGGGCCCCTCCCCGACGTCGAGATCCTCCCGATGGAATCCGCCGCGCCGTCGGCCCTGGCCGCTCCGTCGCCGGCGCCGGTCAAATCCCAGGAAGACCAGGAGATCGAAACCCTCGTCGTGGAGGCGGAGGTTTTCGCCAAATACGGGCTGACCGACAAGGCGGTCGAGCGCCTTCGGGTCCTCGTGCGCCGCCGCCCCGACCTGCTTCCGGCGCGAGAGCGCCTGGTCGCTCTGATGCAGGAGTCTTCCAACCCGGCGCTGGCGCAGGAGGCCGTGGGCCTCGCCGACGTTTACCGGGAGCTCGGCCGCGCGGCGGACGCGGAAGCGATGCTCGGGCGTCTCGGACTCGCGGGTGCGAAGGTGGCGGAGCCCGCCGCCCTTTCGTCCAAGACCGCATCGATCGAGATTCCGTTCGACGAGTTCAACCTCACGCCGCAGCCGGTGGAGGCCGGTCCCGAATTCGTCGACGACTTCGGCTCCGAGACGCTCCGCTTCTCCGCCTCGGACCTCGGCATCGACGTTTCGGCGGCCCCGCCTGCCGCCCCACCCTCCGCTCCAGCTCCGAGGAGGATGACGCCTCTCGAGCCTCTCGCGCCGGTCGATTCGGATTTCGTTTCCTACGAAGAGCTCGGGACCCTGCTCGAGGACGAGATGCAGAAGGCCGGAGAGACGCCGGCGGTCGCTCCGAGCCCGCCTCCCGGCTCGGTCGAAGACAACAACCTGTTCGCGGATGAGCAGCAGTTCTTCAACCTCGCCGAGGAGCTCGAAAAGGAGCTCGCCGAGGACGCGCCGCCGACCGCGGCGCCGGCGATGGCCGGATCGGAAGGGGAGGCGTCGCTCGAGGAGATCTTTCGCGAGTTCAAGAAGGGCGTCGAGCAGCAGCTGTCCGCCGAGGACTACGAGACGCACTTCAACCTCGGCATCGCGTACAAGGAGATGGGCCTCGTCGACGAGGCGATCGGAGAATTCCAGCTCGCGAGCAAGGATCCCGCGAGAGCCGTCGAGTGCTGCAGCATGCTCGGCCTCTGCTTCCTGGAAAAGGGCATGCCGCAGCTCGCGGTGAAGTGGTATCGCAAGGGGCTCGAGGCGGGGGACATCGAGGAGATGGAAACCGTCGGCCTGCTGTACGACCTCGGCTGCGTCTATCAGGACACGGGCGAGATCGACCTCGCCTATCGCACCTTCCTGGAAGTGTACGGGCTCAACACGAACTATCGCGACGTCGTGCACAGGGTCCGCGACCTCGAAGCAGTGAAAAAGACATGAGGGCCGGGGCGCCGCTCCGCGCCCTCGGGCCCGCCCCTTGAACGCCCTCGCGCCGGGCGCGCCGCGGCGCGACGTCTCTCTTCTCCGGGTCGCCGACCTTCGCGTGGAGGTCCTGGTGGACGGGATTCTCCGGCCGGCGGTCGACGGCGTGTCCTTCGCGATCGAGCGCGGCGAATGCCTGGCCGTGGTCGGGGAAAGCGGCTGCGGAAAGACGATGCTCGGCCGCGCGCTTCTCGACCTTCTTCCGGAGGGCGCCCGGCGCTCCGGCGCCGTGCACCTCGACGGCCGCGACCTCTCGGGAGTCTCGGATTCCGAATGGTCGAAGATCCGCGGCCGGCGCATCGCCCTCGTGTTTCAGGAACCGGGCGCCGCGCTCGACCCCGTGCGAACGATCGGCGCGCAGATCGACGAAGCGCTCCGGCGCGACGGAGCGGGCGACCCCGCGGGGCGCCGGCGGCGGGCGGAGAGCCTGCTCGCGGAAGTCGCCTTTCCCGATCCGGCTCGCGGCCTGTCCGAATATCCGCACCGGCTCTCCGGCGGGCAGCGGCAGCGGGCGTTTCTCGCCATTGCGCTCGCGCGCGACCCCGCGCTTCTGGTCGCCGATGAGCCGACCGCGAGTCTCGACGCGACGGTCGCCGCCGACGTTCTCGATCTGCTCGATCGGCTCCGGCGGGAGCGCGCGCTGGCGACGCTCCTGATCACGCACGACCTCTCTTCCGCGGCGCGCCGGGCCGACCGGGCGCTGGTGCTGTATGCGGGCCGCGTCGCCGAGGAGGGGCCGGCAAAGTCCGTCTTCTTCGAGCCCCGGCACCCGTATACGCGGGCGCTCGTGGCGTGCGTCCCCCGACTGTCGGACGCGTCCGCCGCGCGACGACGGCTTTCGTCGATCCCGGGCTCCGTGCCCGATCTCGCGTTCCGGCCCCGCGGGTGCTGCGCCTTCGTCCATCGATGCCCGGACCGTTTCGCTCCGTGCGACGTCGCCGAGCCTCTCCTCTATCCCGCGGGAGCTTCCCTCGCACGCTGCTTCCTGTTCGACCCGTCACGCGGCCCCGGGACGGGCTCTCCCCGATGACGGCTGTGCCGGCCGAGCGGGAACTCGGCACGCCTCTCCTTCTCGAGGCCGCCGATCTGCGGAAGGTCTATCGGGCCCGGGGCAGCGGAAATCCGGTGGTTGCCGTCGACGGCGTTTCTTTCGTGATTCGCGCGGGCGAGACGCTCGCGCTGGTGGGGGAGTCGGGCAGCGGCAAGACGACGATCGGGCGTCTGGTCGCGCGTCTCGAGAACGTGGATGGAGGCGCGATCCGGTTCGACGGCGCGGACTGGCTCGCGCTCTCCGGCGGGGCGCTGCGGAGAAAACGCCGGAACCTTCAAGTCGTGTTCCAGGACCCGCAGACGTCGCTGAATCCCCGCATGCGCGTCGGAGATCAGGTTGCCGAGCCGCTGCGCGTCCAGCAGATCGCGCCGCGACGGGAGCTCGCTGCGCGCGTCGCGCGCCTTCTCGAGGAAGTCGGTCTCGACCCGGCGGCGGCGGCGCGGTTTCCGTCGGAATTTTCCGGGGGCCAGCGGCAGCGCATCGCGATCGCCCGCGCGCTGGCGACGCGACCCCGGCTGCTCGTCTGCGACGAGCCCGTTTCGGCGCTCGACGCCTCGATCGCGGCGCAGATCGTGAATCTGCTCCTGGACCTGCAGCGGGATCTCGGCCTCGCGTACCTCTTCATCTCGCATGACCTCCCTCTCGTCGCCCGGGTGGCGGACCGCGTCGCCGTTCTCTACCTGGGTCGGATCGTCGAGGAGGGATCGCCTGCGGCGGTCTTCGGGCGGCCGCTCCACCCGTACACGGCCGCCCTCGTCTCGTCCGTCCCGCGGGACGGCGCTGGAGAGGCTCCCCCTCGCATCCCGCTGCCGGGCGAGCCCGGTTCGGGCCTCGCGTGGGAGCGAGGCTGCGGCTTCGCGCCGCGGTGCCCGATCGCCCGGCCGCGCTGCCGGGAGGAGACTCCCGCCTTGGACGAGATCGTGCCGGGGTCGAGGGCCGCCTGTTTCTACCCCGGAGAGCTCCGGGTCCCGGCTCTCTAGCGGCGCCGGGAGGCGCTGTAGCCGTCCGCTTTCAGCTATCAGTCAAACGCAGACGCCCTGAGACCCATCGTCTCCAGGATCGAACGAAAACGGGTCACGGAAACTCTCCGGCTGAGAGCTGGCAGCTGAGAGCTGAAAGCTGAAAGCTGTATTGGTGGTTTATGATGCCGCCCCGGTTTCCCCAGGATCCAGTGCGGCTGTGACAAGGCGTCGCTGCGCGCGAAACATTCGGACCCCAACCTGCGTAGAAGGGGTGACGAAGGAGTAACGGAATGAAGAGGTTCCCCAGATTCTGGACGGCTCGCGCCGTCGCTGTGTTTCTCGGCGCGACCTGCGCCTTTCCCGCCTTCGGGCAAGACCGCACCGTCCTCTCCGCCCGCCCCGGCGAGCGTCATTCGATCCCGCTGCCCGCCCCGACGGCCCAGGGAATCCCTCTTTCGCTCTCCCAGGCCGTCGCCCTCGGGGTCGCGAACAACGAAGACCTGAACGTCTCGGTCAACACCGCCCAGTCCTTCGAGTACTCAATCCTCCAGAACAAAGGCATCTTCGACCCGCTCGTCAGCGCGGCCGTCAGCCGGACGCACTCGGAGATCCCGGCGGCGTCGACCATCACGTCCGGAGTCTTCGACGACACGAACTTCTCGGGCAACGTCAGCCAGCTCACTCCGTTGGGCGGCGTGTTCCAGCTCGGTTTCAACGGGACACGCGAGACGACGAACAACACGTTCGCCCAGGTGAATCCCTCTTATGGAGGCGGCCTCATCCTCTCGATGAACCAGCCGCTCCTGCGCAACTTCGGCCACCTCCCGACCACGTGGCTGATAACGATCGCGCGCAACACTCGCGATTCTGCGTATCAGGACCTGCTTCGATCCGTGCAGGCTACGGTCAACTCGGTCGAGCAGGCGTACTGGGACCTCGTCTACTCGCTCCAGAACCTCGAAGTGAAGCGTGAGTCGCTGCGCATCGCACAGGAATTGAACCGAATCACGCGCATCAAGATCGACGTCGGCTCTCTCGCTCCGATCGACATCACGCAGACCGAAGTCGGGATCGCGATCGCCGAGCAGGACATCATCACCGCGGAGGGCCAGATCGGAGACGCGCAGGACCGGCTCAAGCGGCAATTGAATTTCGTCGGGCCGGCGCAGGTCACCATCCCGATCGTTCCGACGGATCAGCTCTTGACGGAAGACGTTTCGATACGGGTCGAGGAGGGAACGGCGCTGGCCCTCAAGCGGCGCCCCGAGATCCTTTCGACGGGATATCAGGTCGCCTCCGACGAGATCCGCTACGAGTACTACAGCAACCAGACGCTGCCAGCGTTGAACCTCGTGGGAAGCTACGGGTCGCGAGGGCTCGCCGGGATGTCGGTCGATCCCCTGACCGGAGTGGTGACGGACACGAACTTTTCGCAGACTTTTCAGGATGTCCTGAACCGCCGCAACAAGAATTGGTCCGTCGGCCTCAACTTCTCGTATCCGATCCTGAACCGCAGCGCGAGGGGCGCAAAAGGGGTGGCGCGCTACACCTTCGAATCCGACAAGGCGAGGCTCGCCACCGTCCAGCAGAACGTGATCGTCGAGGTCCGCGGGGCGGCCCGGGCGATCGACACCGCGCGGCGGTCCATCCTCGCGGCTCGGAAGGGGCGGGAGCTCGCCGAGCGCAACCTGGACGCCGAGAAGAAAAAGTTCGACAACGGCATGAGCACGACGTTCCAGGTCAATCAGATCCAGCGCGACCTCTCCGCGGCGCGGACCAACGAACAGGCGGCGCTGGCCATCTACCGCAAGGCGCTTTCGCAGTATCACTACGCCATCGCCGACAACCTCGACTGGAAGGGAATTCAGGTCGAGGGCATGCCGGATTCGGCGCCCCCGCCCATAGCGGACGTGAGGCCCGGCAGCCGGTGAGCGATTCGCGAGCCGCGGCGCCGACCCCGGCGCCGCAGGCCGTTTCGGCGGCGGCGCGGGTGATTGGCACTTTCTTCTCCCCGGTCCCGACTTTTCAGTCGATCGCCGCGCGCCCGGGATTCCTCCTGCCGCTGGCCCTCTGGATCGCCGCGTCTCTTCTCGTCAGCGCCTTCATCCTTCCGCGCATGGACTACGAGGGCATGACCCGCGCGCGCCTCGAGAAGGCCGGCCAGTCGATCCCGGAGGACCGGATCCAGGCGCAGGTCGCGATGCAGAAGCGGATCGCGCCGAAGATCACGATCGCGATCGGCGCCCTGGCGCCGGTGATCATCACGCTCCTGGTCACGCTCGTTTTCTGGGCGTCGTTCAAGGCGTTCGGTTGGGACTTCTCCTTCAGGCAGGGGATCGGAGTCACGTCCCACGCGTTCCTTCCGGGGGTGCTCGGGGCCCTGATCCTGATCCCTGTCCTCTCGTCGAAGGAGACGATCGACCCTCAGAACATGAGCGACCTGCTCCGCTCCAACCTCGGTTTTCTGGTCGAACGGAAGGCCTCGCCGGCGCTCCATTCGCTTTTGGGCTCGCTCGACCTGTTCGCCATCTGGACCATGGTGCTTCTGACGATCGGATACGCCGCGGCTGCCCGGGTCTCCCGCAAGGCCGCCGGGAGCATCGTCGTGGCCCTCTGGGCGCTGTACATTCTCGGCAAGGCGGGGCTGGCCGCCCTGTTCTCCTAGGAGCGGCTCCTGAGACCGATTGACACAACCCTGCGCTCCCGAATCCGTATGAATCCCCAAAAGGACACGACATCGCCATGCTGATCGACATCCGGGACATCACGAAGGTCTACCAGATGGGACAGGAGCAGGTGCACGCCCTGTCCGGGGTCACCGTGGGGGTCGACCGGGGCGAGTACGTCGCCGTCATGGGGCCGTCCGGCTCCGGCAAGTCGACGTTGATGAACCTCATCGGATGCCTCGACACGCCGAGCTCGGGCTCTTACGTCCTGAATGGCCGTGAGGTCGCACAGATGACGGACGACGAGCTGGCGGCGATCCGCAACCAGGAGATCGGCTTCGTGTTCCAGACGTTCAATCTGCTGCCCCGCACGAGCGCCCTCCAGCAGGTCGAGCTGCCTCTCGTCTACTCCGGGCTCGGCCGCAAGGAGCGGCGAGAGCGCGCGATCAAGTCGCTCGAATCCGTCGGTCTCGCTGACCGGATGACGCATCAGCCGAACGAGATGTCCGGCGGCCAGCGGCAACGCGTCGCGGTCGCGCGCGCGCTGATCAACAACCCCTCCATCCTGCTCGCCGACGAGCCGACCGGGAACCTGGACTCTCAAACCGGCAACGAAATCATGGCCCTCTTCGAGGATCTGAACCGCCGCGGCAACACGATCGTCCTCGTGACCCACGAGGAAGACGTCGCCGCCCACGCCCGCCGGATCGTCCGGCTGCGCGACGGCAAGATCCGGGAGGACCAGCCGAACGATCCCGCCGCCGTGGCGAGGTGAAGGAGTTATCAGTTTTCAGTAGTCAGTTATCAGGCGTCGCCGATGGCGGCGTTCCAAGACTGAAAACTCAAGACTGACAACTGAAGACTATTTCCGCTCCAGCTCCAACACCTTCGCCTCGTCGTCCTTTCCGATCGTGAAATATCGGCCGGCCTTCCACATGGGAAGAAAGTTCCGGTAGCCGCTCGAGAACGGGTTGCCGGACTGGCCGGTCGTGTGCACATAGAGCGACGCCGGCAGGTCGGAGAGGTCGATGATCTCGCGGATGCTCGGCCCGTCGGTCATGCGGAAGCTCCCGTCTCGCCGGTACGCGCCCACATTCACCGTGGAGGCGTCGCCGCCCTGCCCGGTCTCCAGACTGAAGAACCGGGACAGCACGGGGACTCCGTCGAAAGCGGCGTGAGGAAAGCGCGCCCGGTGCAGCCGCTCCCAGCGCCAGTTGCGTTGATCCGCGCCGAGACGCGCGCGCAGAAGAGCGACCGCTTTCGACAGGGTCGCGCTCTTCCACTCCCCGCACGTCTCTCGCCGGGGCGTCCTCACGTCGTCGCACCACGGCGAATCGGCGGCGAGCGAATGGATCAGGAAGCGCGAGCGCACCGCCGGGGCTGCGGGCTCGCCGAGCTCGTCCTCGGGCATGGCTGAGAGCGCCGCGTACCAGGCGGCGTAGATCGACGCGGGCACCGAATCGGGTGAGAAGTCGCCCTTCCACCCGCGCAGGCGCGCGAGCGCCGCGGCGCTCAAGCCGTCGGAGGGGCGCGTGTCGAGCAGGAGCGGAAGGAGGTCGCGGGCCTGGTACGACACGCGGTCCAGCTGAATGGCCCGGATGTCCTCGCGCGTCAACCGCGGGGTCGAGACGATCCGGTCCTCGATGCGGCGCGCGCGATAGGGCTCGGGCCAGTCTCGGGCGAGCGGCCACGGGTACGCGTCGGAGACGACGCGGTTGTTGGCCGTGACGACGTACCCGCGCGCGGGATCGAGGGTCCTCGGGAGCCGCTCGAAGGGAATGAATCCCGCCCAGTCGTCCTCGCCGTCTCCCGGGACGGGCAGGAGGCCGTCCGAGCGGGGACGGATCGGAATGGCGCCGGACGCCGCGTATCCGATGTGCCCGTCGACGTCGGCGTAGACGAAATTCTGTCCCGGCGCGTGGAGCAGGGCGGCTCCCGCGAGGAAGGTCGTCCAGTCCTTCGCCTCGTCGATCGTCAGGAACGCTTCTCCGGTCCGGTCGCCCGGGTCGAGCCCGGTCCAGCGCAGAGAGACGGGGGCCGACAGCCGGTCCGCGCCGGCGATCACGTCAGTCACCACGGGCCCGTGAACCGTCGTCCGAACCGGAAGACGAACGTCCTCACCCCCGCGCACGCGAAGCACCTCCATCCGCGTTTCGAAAGGGATCGATTGCCCCTTCCAGAGGTAGCGGGTGGGGTCCCGGGGATCGAGGCGCTCGAGGTAGAGGTCCTGCACGTCCGGCTCGAGATTGGTGAGGCCCCAGGCGATCCGATCGTTGTGGCCGATCACGATCCCCGGGAGGCCGGGCAGCGTCGCGCCTTCGACGGCGACTCCCGGCGCTTCGAGGCGTGCCAGGTACCAGATCGAAGGCGTCCTCAGGCCGAGATGGGGATCGTTGGCGAGGAGCGGTTTGCCGGACCGGGTGCGCGAGCCGGCGACGACCCAGCTGTTGCTGCCGACCGCTTCGCCGCCGAAGCCGAGACGCGCCGCCAGCGCGAAGGCGTCTTCGAGCGACTGCCACTCGGCCCGCGAGGGCGTCCTCCGCATTCGCGGGCGGGCGCGGGGACGCGGGGCGAAAGCCGGTGCGGCCGCGCCAACGGGCGCCTGCCACTCCTCGTCGCGCAGAATCGTCGGCGCCGCGGGAACGAGGGGAAGGAGCTCCGCGGCGCGTTCCGGCCCGACCCGGGCGACCAGCTTCGCCCGCCGAATCTCTGCCGCCGCGTTCCCGGCGAGGTCCCACGCCATCAGCTTCGACCAGACGAGGCAGTCCGCGTCGTCGAAGGGCTCGATGCGGATCCGGAGGACCGTGGTCTCGATCGGCCGGGCCATGCTCGCGGCGAGGTAGGCATTGACCCCGGATCGATAGGCGGAGAGGCGGCGCCGCGCCCCGGGAGAAAGACCCGAAAGCGCGCTTTCGGCGGCGCGGCGAAAGCCGACCGTGCGGAGAAACCGGTCGGTCGGAAGCAGCTTCGGCCCGAGCGCTTCCGCGAGCCGTCCGGAGCCCACCCGTCGCTGAAGCTCCATCTGCCAGAGGCGGTCCCTGGCGTGCGCCCACCCGAGGCCGAACAGCGCTTCCTCGAAGGTCGCCGCCCGGATTGTCGGCACGCCCCGCCGATCCGTCTCGATTCGAATCGGGCGGTGGATTCCGGGGACGCGCAGGCGTCCGCCGCGGACGGGGAAGGTCGAAAGGATCAGCGCGGCGATCGCGAAGAGCGCCACTCCGCCGAGGAACGCGATCCCGGTCAGGATCTTCCTGGCCGGCCCGCTGGTCCGCGTTCGGCGCACTCCTACTTCACGGAGGCGGAAGAGACGAGCGGCCGGACGATCGACGTCAGAACATCCGGTCTTCCCGCGTCGCGTTCGAGCCGGGGATATCGCTCTCCGCCGGAATACTCCAGGCGGTACGTCCGATAGAACTCCCCGTTTTCGACGAGGAGCTCGACGGGCGCCTGGAGAGAGCCCCGGACGGCCTCCCGCAGCGATTCGCGGCTCCAGTGCCGGCCGTTGACCGCGACCAGACGCATCCCCGGGCCGAGGCCCGCGCGGGCGGCAGGGGAATCGGGGACGACGTCCGGGATCACCCCATCCTCGCCCACCGCGAAGCCGAGCGAATAGCGCACGTCCGTCGTCTTGCCCGCCTGTTCGCGCGCCTTCTGTATCTCCGACGGCGTGTCGACCCAGGTCAGCCTCCATCCGCTCGAGAGGATGCCGTTCACCGGCGCCTGCGGAGAGGTCGATTGGAGACGCTCCGTCCAGAACTTCTTCCAGTCCCAGGCCGCGACCCGGTTCAGGGACGCGAAGACGTCTTCGGCCGCATAGGGCTCGACGGCCGGCGCGCCGTTCCTGGTGCCGAAGAAGAGGCGGCAGAAGTCGTCGAGGCTCTTCTTCCCGCGCGTCTCCCGGCGAATGAGGGTGTCCGCTTCGAGCCAGAGGAGACTGCTCTCGGGATAGAAGTCCACGCCCCGCCTCCAGGACGCCCAGTCCGAGCGGGCGCCGTAGAGGACCTGAGCGGCGACCGCCGTGTCCGCGAGCGGCCGCCAGGACCGTCCCCGCGTCGCCTCCATGTCCGCCGCGGTGATCGCGAGGATCTCCCGGTACTGCTCGGCGGTCACGTTGCCCGTGCGCGCGGAGAGGATCTCCCCCAGGTATTGCGTCAGGCCTTCGTACACCCAGAGAAGCTCGCCGCGCATGGGCTCGTCGAAGCGCCCCGGCATGAGGCCGGCGGGGCGGCGGAACTTGCCGTTCCACGAGTGCACCATTTCGTGGGGCAGAAGATCGCCGAGGTTCGCCTTGCGCTTGTCCTCGTCGACCAGGGAGCGTTCGGCCACTCGATCGTCGCTCGACTGGTGGTGCTCGAGCCCGAAATGGGCGACCGAGTCGGACAGGGTCAGAAGAAAGTCGTAGTGCGCGTAAGGTCGGGAGCCGAAGAGGGCGCCGGTCTCCGCGACCAGGTTCTTCAGGGCGCGAAGGGTGTGGGCGGACATCTCGAGCGCGGCCTGGCTGTCCGCCGCGATGTCGACCCGGTGGGGGGGCGAGGAGTCGGATAGCGCGACCACCCGGAAGTACCGCCCGGCCAGCACGGGAGAGTCGACGAGCGTGGTCAGCGAAACCGGGGCGAAACGGATTACCTCTCCGCCGCCGCTCTCCTCGGTGAGAGCCGTGGCGTGGGACCAGCCCGCCGGAAGTCGCAGGCTCGCGGCGAACAGGAGGGAGTCTGCCTCCGTTCCTTTCGGGTAGACGAGCACCTGATTCCAGCTCACGATCGCGAGCGCCGCGGTGGCGGAGGACCCCGACGAAAACTGGCCCGTGGACGCCGGGGAGAGAAAGTCGAGGTCCACCTCGATCTCGGAGACCCCCGCCGGAACCTCGCACCGCACGGCGTACATCTCGAGCGGGTCGCGCGTCCACGCGATCGGCCGGCCTTGCGCGGCGATGCGGAGTCCTCCGACGTCGGCGATGGGGCCCGTCGGCCCGTGCTCGCCGGGGATCCATTTCGGATAGAGCAGGGTGAGGGGGCCGGGCGGGGCGGGAATGGTCAGGCGCGCGTGAAAGATCTTCCGCGGCGCGTCGCTCGCGTCGAGATCCAGCCGGATCGTCCCGGCGGCCGGAAGCACAGCGGCGCACGCCGAGGCGAAGACCGCCGCGCCCGCCAGTCGGAGAGCGCGTCGAACCGGGTTCGTCATCGAGTCCTCCTCAACGAATCGAAAGATCTCAATGACGATATACCGTCGCTTCGCTCGCTGCGGGACGTGCCGTTCGCGCGGCGAACGGCACCGGCGAGCGGCTCGCCTGAGGGCTCGACCGCTCGCCTCGTCCCTCCGCTCGCTACGCGCCCGCAGCGTGAGCCTCCTCCCTCCCTTCGGTCGGGAGACTTCTCACGCTGCGAACGTAACCACGATCTCGACGGAAGCGCAGCTCTGCCCCCTCCGCTCCCTCTCCCCGCGCGCCGGGGGAGAGGGCTGGGGTTAGGGACGGGACTCATCCGGAAAGGGGACGCCGGAAACAGACCTTGCTTGCGGCGTCCCCGCGCGCCGGGGAGAGGCCTGGGGTGAGGGGCAAAAACCCGGTGGTCGGCGTCCGATGTCAGACCATTCCGGCCCTCTCCCTGAGCTCTTCCTTCAAGTCCATCATCTCGGCGCCCAGCTCTGCCAGGCGCTCGTCTCCGAAGAGCTTCTGCGCGGCGGGAAAGAGGTCGTCTTCCTCCTCCTCGACGTGGTGCTCCACGTTCTCCTTCAGGACCGTCACCTTCGCCTCGAACTGCGGGTCCTCTCCTCGCATCGGCTCGAGCTCCCGGAGGAGTGTCTTGACGATGTTGTGCTCCTCGAAGGACTCGCGGACGATCTTCATGGGCTCCTTCTCCGCCGCCTCACGGAACGCCGGATAGAAGATCGTCTCTTCCAGCTGCGCGTGAACGTCGAGTTCCATCGAAATCTGCGCGACGATCTCCTTTCTCTCCGCCGAGCGTTCTTCGGCGGCCTCGTACTTTTTGAAGAGCCCGCGAACCTTCTCGTGGTCCTTCTTGAGCATTTCGACCGCATCCGCCGGCCCGAGCTCGGCCTCTTCCTGCTCCCCGGTGGAGACGGGGATCATTCGGGTCAGCAGCCTCTTCGCCTCCTCGAGGCCCGACCGCTTCTTGCGGCCTGAGCCCGCGCGCGGCGACTTCTTTGCACCCGCCGGGCGGCGCTCCGAGTCGCGGCCGGTCTTTTCCTGTTCCATCGCCTTCTCCTGATTCTGGACGGGACGAAATTGTCCCCGCTCGTCCGGCAGCAAGAAGCGTTCCGGTCGCGGTGCGCTGTCGTTGCGCCGTTGTACTCTCCCCGGCGGGAGACAGTCTGAAGAACGTTCTCTACCTCCACGGCTTCGCCTCCTCGCCCGCCGGCCGGAAGATCGAGCTCCTGCGCGCGATGCTGGAGCCCAAGGGGCTGCGGATCATCGCCCCCGACCTGAACATCCCGTCCTTCCAGAAGCTCGAGTTCAAGGCCATGGCCCGCGTGGCCTTCTGGGAAGCGAAAAAGCACATGCCCGCGGTCGTCGTCGGAAGCTCGCTCGGCGCTTTAGTCGCGCTCGAGCTCGCGCGAACGGCGCCCATTCCGTCCGCCGTCCTGCTGGCCCCGGCGCTCGGGTTCGGGCCACGCTGGACCGAAAAGCTGCCGGCGGGCGACCCGGTCCCGATGTTTCATTTCGGAGAGACCCGGATCCTCCCCATTCACCGCCGGTTTTTCGAACAGATCGCCAAGGTGGATGTCGAGACGGACCCTCCGAGGATCCCGACGGTCGTCATCATGGGGACGTCCGACGACGCCGTTCCGTACGGGGGAGTGGCGGCCGTCTGGGAGCGCTGGGAATCCTCGGGCGCTCTGCCGCCCGGGTCGAAACTGGTTTCGATCGCGGGCGGCGATCACGGTCTGGTCGCCCACGTCGCCCGGATCGCCGACGAGATCGTCGCCGCGGCGACGCCTCTCGTCCGAAGTTGAAGCTCCTCTCGACTCTCGACTCTCCACTCTCAACTTCCTCCCCCAACTTCCCTTAAGATCGCTCGCTCACCATGGCGCTCGGCGGCCTCGGTCTCTTTTTTCTCGAAGGAGCGGCGGGAACCGCGCTCCTTCTTCTCGGCTTTCCGGTGCGGACGCTCGGAAAGGGCTTCTTCTCTCTCCATGCGGTGATTGCGCTGGCGTTCGTCCTCTTCGCCTTTCTCGTGCGGCCCGCCGGCCTTCCCCTGACGGCGACGATGATTTCCGCCGCCTGTCTCGCCCTGTATTCCCTCGCGGCCCACGCGGACCGGGCCGGACCGGCTCTTCCCCTCCTCGCGGCGGGCGGCGGCACCGCGGCGTATGCGCTCGCCCGGGTGGCGCTCGTCGCCCCGCGGGGCGCGGGCGACGCCTGGGTCCTTGCGGGAGCGGCCCTCGGCGGACTCTTCTTCGGGGCGGTCCTGCTGGTCATGAATCTCGGGCACTGGTACCTGGTGTCGCGGTCCCTTCCGTTTCGCCTCCTCGCCCGCGGCGCGCTCCTCTTCGGGGTCCTCGCGGCCGCGCGGACCGTTCTTCTGGGCGCGGCGATGCTGCTTCACGCGGGCGACGGGCTCTCGGCGCTGCTTTCTCTCGAACGGGACGCGCTCTTCTTTCTCTTCCGCGTGGCCTGGGGGATTCTCGGGCCGCTGGCGCTGTCGTGGTTCATCTGGAAGACCGCCGACATGAAGTCCAACCAGGCCGCGACCGGTCTTCTGTACGTGGCCCTCGTCTTCGTGCTCATCGGCGAGCTCCTGTCGTCGTACCTGACCGTCGCGACCGGTTTTCCGGCCTGACCGCCGTGCTCGGGAACGGGATCGCGCCGGGATCCGGCCAGGCTCCTCGCCTGCGGGCCCGTTACTACTGCCCTGAATGCCTGACGGCGCGCGAGTTCGACGGAACGGAGTCGGGGGATCTCGCGTGCGGGAAGTGCGCGCGTCCCTACGCGGCCGACTTCACGGGCGTCGCGGGAGCGGAGGGCGTCGAGCGCTGCGCCTTCTGCGGGAAGCGGGCGTTCTTCCTCCAGAAGGATTTCGACCAGCGGCTCGGGTGCCTCTTCATGGGGATCTCGCTCGGCGTGGCGCTCCTGGTCGGATGGCGCTTCGGCTGGATCTGGTTCACCCCGGTGCTTCTCGCCACGGTAGTCGTCGATTGGATCGTGGCCGCGCGCATTCGTCCGGTTACGATCTGCTACCGATGCGACGCCGAGTACCGCGACATCCCGCCAAACCCGCGGCACCGCGGATACGACCCGCACGTCGCCGAGCGCGACGCGGAGACGAAGACGCTGCGCCGGATTCGCTGAAGATCTTCGACATCTCCCGTCCGCTGAACGACCGGACGCCGGCATGGCCCGGAGACGTGCCGTTCTCCTGGCGTCCGACGGCGAGCCTGATCGACGGGTCGCCCTACGAATCGAGCTGCTTCACGATGAGCGCCCACCTGGGGACGCACGCCGACGCGCCCTCCCACGTCGTGACCGGCGGCGCTCCCGCGGGCGCGTTGCCGCTCGAAAGGTTCCTCGGACGGGCGCGCGTCGTCGAGCTGCCCGGGAGGGGAGAGATCGGCGCGGACGCCCTCCCGTCGCGCGCCCTCGGCGCCCCCCGGATCCTCTTCCGCACGCGCGGGCTCTCTTTCCTCTCCCCGCTCGCCGCCGTGAGGCTGGCGGAGCGGGGCGCCCTTCTCGTCGGCACCGATGGCGCCTCCGTCGACCCGAAGGACGCCGAGGACCTCCCGGTGCACCGCGCCCTCCTCGAACGGGGTGTCCTGCTCCTCGAGAACCTCGACCTGTCGGCCGTCGAGCCCGGCGACTACAGCCTGATCGCGCTCCCGTTGCGCGTGACGGATCTGGACGCCGCGCCGGTGAGGGCGGTCTTGATCAGGAGTTGAGAGTTGGGAGTTGAGAGTTCAAAAACCGGGCCCGACTCTCAACTCTGGACTCTCAACTCTCGACTGTCCTCATCTCCCCACCCCCATCGCGTCCCAGTTCAGGACCGCGTTCCACACGAGCGCGTAACTCCCTCTCGTCTCCCCCCGCCAGATCGGATTGTTCGAGAAGAGGACGACGTGACCGCGCCCGACGGGAACGTCGATCACCGCGGCGTGCTGCGCGATCTCCTTGCCACCCTCGAGAAGTCCGGAGACGAGGAGGTCCTTGGTGTCGCCGTACCGAAGGACCACACGCGGGCGGGCCGCCTCCGGAATCACGTAGATGCCGTTGCGCTTCTGCTCGTCGGTCAAGGGCAGCGCTTCCCAGGGCTCCGCCTCGGGCTCGTCGGGAGGCTCGGCGTACGCGCGCCCGGTCGGACGGTCGGGGTCGTCCGCCGTGCCCCGTCCCGTCGGCCGCTCTCGCTCGTCGCGGGGGCGCCGCCGACCGCCCCGCCCTCCGGCCATGTGGCTCAGGTTGAAGATCGGGCCGTCGAAGGAGTAGATCGACGGGGCCTCCGCGTAGCCGTACGCGATCGGGCTCGCCCGATCTACCAGCTTCGATCTCACGACGCTCCCGGTCAGCTTCAACAGGTTCGCGCGCGCCACCGTGACGCCGGGCGTCAGGCCGAAGTTGACGGCCAACTCCGCGGTATCCATCACCGACAGCAGGAGGCCTCCGTGCTCGACGAACGCCCGCAGGTGCTCCAGTCCGTGGAACCCGAGACCCGGCCGCATGTCGTCCGTCGAGTCCACCGAGGCGAGATTCGGCGTCTCGGGCGTCTTCTTCCAGGGCAGCGGGTTGCCCCACATCGGCATGCCGGAAACGATCGCCTGGGCGCCCCTGCCGACCGGCGGGAAGAGGAGGACGTCGAACCGCGCGCGCAGGTCCGGAGTCCGCGCCACGGTCTGCGTGCTGATCGAGACGTACGGGATCCCGAGCTCATCGAACGCGAGACGCCACCAGCCCTCATCCTGGGTCGACAGCCAGGTATGGACCATGGCGATGCGGGGAGCGCGGAGCGGGTGGGCCGCCACGCGGGGATCCGAGGCGAGCGCGGTGCCCGAGAGGCCGAGCTCCGAAAGCGCCCGCGAGAGCTCCGCGGGCGGAACACCGCGGATCAGGAACGAGCCGCGCGGAAAATGTTTTCCGCCGGAGTCGAAGGATTCCTCGGCCGCCCGGAGATCCGCCTTCGGGAACCGGAAGCGAAGGGTCGCGAGCCCCGAGTCCGCGTTGTGCGGGATCGCCACGACCGGGCCGGACCCGTCGAGCCCCCCCGGAGCCGACAGGGGAGACGTCACGGGGGACATCGCCGCCATCAGCACGGCGGGATCCGAAACCCGGTGGACTTTCACGCCGAAGAGCTCTCCGAACGTCCACCCGGTGTCGTCGTATGGGCTCTTCTGCGGGTCCTCGGGGCTCCAGTACTGGTAGTCGAGCAGCATGTCGGCGATCCGGCTGTACGGCTGGTCCATGCGGACGATGTAGCTGCCGGCCGGAAACGTTCTGGATTCCTTCACCCAGGCCTTCGGCCTTTTAGGCGCCGGGGGAGTGTCCGCCGCCTGCGCGGTCGTGGCCGCGCCGGCCGGGGCCGGAGCGGGGGGGCGAGGAGCGGTCAGCGCCGTCTCGGCGGTGTCCTTGCTTCGGTCCTGCTCGCGCGCCGCCTCCTTGGCGGACTCCCGGTCGCGCGGCGGCTCGGGCGGGGTCTCATCGTCCTTGCGGACCGGCTTGCTCCTCACCTCGATGGTGGCGTTGAAGGCGGCCGTCGCGCGCGACACTTCGCAGCCCTGCATCTGCAGGATGCGGAGCAGCTCCGCCCGGGCGCCGGGCCGGGGGTCGTCGGCGGGGAACACGTAGGCGGCGGGGCCCTCCGCGACGGGTTTCTCGATCGACCGCTTCGCCTTCCGGTAGAAATTGCGCAGGAACTCCCGCCCGTGCTCCGCGAAGTAGTGGAGCGACACGAGCAGGCCCGTCTGCTGGTAGTTGTTGTTGTTGCGCTGGGACCATTTCGTCCGGGGCAGCGGCGGATTCTGCCGGTACCAGTTGCGGGAGTACTCCTGCGGCGTCAGGGTGCGCTCGACCGTATCCGCTCCCGCGTTTCCGAACGTCTCGTACAGGCGGCTGATCCCGTTGTGCGTCGCGGCGATGAACATCAGATACCCGGGGGTCCAGGTGTCGAAGGTGCCGTGCGTGAAGACGCCCGGCATCCCGAGGCGCGTCATCTCGGCGACGTTGTTCCAGCCGAGCATCTGCCACTCGTTCGTCAGGATGGGGTCCAGCCACGCGTTGTAGGGGCCGTCGCCGACCGTATTGTCGTAGAGGTAGGGAACCGATTCGTGGAGATCGTGGAGCACCGTCGCCTTCTCGTAGAGGAACTCGTTCAACACGTTGCGGGTCAGCTGGAGCGTCAGACTCATCGCATCGCGGTTGTTGTCGTGCGCGACGTACTTCCCCCAGTAGACGAGCGGCGGCCAGTTGTCCTTCGGGTGGGCGAGATGCCATTTGTAGACGTCCACCTGCCGATCGCGGCCGTCGACCTCGACGACCGGGGTGATCACGGTGATCACGTTCTCCCGGATGTCCCGGACGTAAGGGCTCTCGTCGACGGCGAGCCGGTACGCGAGCTCCATCAGCGCGGTCGGGGATCCCGTCTCGGGCGAGTGGATCGCTCCGGTGATGTAGTACACGGGCGTCGAGGCCGCCACGACCGTCTCGGCCTCCGCGTCGTTCATCCGGAGGGTGCGCGGGTCCGCGAGCCGCGCCAGTCGCGAGCGGTTCTCCTCCATCTGGCCGAGGAGCTTCTCGGACGCGACCGTGACGGCGATCATCTCGCGGCCTTCTTCGGTCTTCCCGATCGACCGGATTTTGACGCGGGGACTCGCCTTCTCGAGCATTCGGAAATACCGGTAGATCTCCTCGGAGTAGGGGAGCTTTCCGGGCGCGCCGGCGACGTCTCCGAGCACCGCCTTCGGCGTCGGGACGGAGGAGGAGCGCGGGAGATAGTCGATCAGCGGCGAGAGAAAGTAGGTCTCGGTCGTGTACTGGCGGATCTTCCGGGTGTACTCGTCATCGACGGGCTGCCCGGGGTCGCGGCCGGGGGCGCTGTCGAAGGCGAAGAGAACCGTCGAGAGGAGATAGGCGCCCGACAGCGCGGCAGAGGTCTTGCGGATGTTCAAGGGAAGACGCTCCTTTTTCGTTCCACGGGCCGGCGGAGACGCGATTCTCTCAGAGCGCGGGAGAGCGCCGGAAGGCGCCGGGAGTCCTTCAAGGAAAGATCCCGCGGATTCGCGTCGCCTCTTCGACGCGCGCGATCGCGAGCACGAGCGCCCCGGTGCGCAAATCGGTGTCGTGGCGGCGCGCCGCCGATTCGACGTCGTCGTAGGCGCTCCGGATCGTTTTCTGGAGATGGGTGCGGACCATCTCCGCGTCCCAGAAGAAGGAATAGAGGTTCTGGACCCACTCGAAGTACGAGACCGTCACGCCGCCCGCATTGGCCAGGATGTCGGGGATCACCACGATGCCCTTGCCGCGGAGGATGTCGTCGGCGTCCGGCGTCGTCGGCCCGTTGGCCGCCTCCGCGACGATGCGCGCCTTGATCTTCGCCGCGTTCTTTCGCGTGATGACGCCTTCCAGGGCAGCCGGGACGAGAATGTCGACGGGAAGCTCCAGCAGCGCCTCGTTGGTGATCCTGTCTCCCTTGCCCGCCGCGACGCTTCCCTTTCGCGCCTTCGCCTCCGAGACGGCGTCCATCGCGATGCCCTTGTCGTTGTAGAGAGCGCCGCTCGAGTCCGAGACCCCGACGACCCGCACTCCGGCCTCCGCCAGGAACTTCGCGACGAAGGATCCCGCGTTCCCGAAGCCCTGCACGGCGGCGGTGGCGCCCTTCAAGTTCAGGCCCTGGCGCCGGGCGGCCTCCTCGATCGCGACGAAGCAGCCTTCCGCCGTGGCCTCGTTTCTTCCGACCGAGCCGCCGAGGGAGAGGGGCTTTCCCGTGACGACGCCGAGGCTCGAATGGCCCGACGTCATGGCGTAGGTGTCCATCATCCATGCCATCGTCTGGGAGTTGGTGTACACGTCGGGCGCCGGGATGTCGCGGTCGGGGCCCAGGATGATCGCGATCTCCGACGTGAACCGCCGGGTGAGCCGCTCGTTCTCGCCGGCCGACAGGGCCTTCGGGTCCACGGTCACGCCGCCCTTGGCGCCGCCGAACGGAATGTTGACCACCGCGCACTTCCACGTCATCCACATGGCGAGCGCCTTTACCTCGTCGACCGTGACTCCGGGGTGGTAACGGATCCCCCCCTTGGACGGTCCCCGCGCGATCGAGTGCTGGACCCGGTGGCCCGGGAAGACGTGGATGGCCCCGTCGTCCATCTTGACGGGAATCGAGACGGTGAGCTGGCGCTTCGGATTGCGCAAGACCTCCCGCATTCCGGGGTCCAGGGCGAGCAGGTCGGCGGCGCGGCCGAATTGACGCAGGGCGAACTCGTAGGGATTCAAGTTCTCCGGGGAAACGATCGGCTTCGGGTTCGCCGCCATGAGTCCTCCTTTTCTCGTGCCGGGCGAGGCGGGCCTCCCCCGATGTAGAACGACAGCGTTTCCAGGTTGATCTTGAGATCGACGTTCTTGACGTGGACGTGGGCCGGCGGCGAGAACCGCGCGGGCGTGAAATTCAGGAGCGCCTGGATCCCGGAATCCCAGCAGAGCTGCGCCGCCGCCAGCGCGGCGTCCCCGGGAACCGTCAGCACGGCGATCTGGATGCGGAGCGCTTCGGCTTTTTCGGGCAGTTCGCCGATTTCGGAAATCGTGAGCCCCGAGCGGGTCTGCGTTCCGATCTTCGCGGGGTCCGTGTCGAACATCGCCGCGACCGCAAAGCCCCCGGACCGGAAGCCCGGGTAATCCGCGAGGGCGGTGCCGAGCCGTCCCGCTCCGACGATCGCGAGGTGCCGGGTCCGATCGAGTCCGAGGAGCGCGAGCAGGTGACGCCGGAGCGACGCCACCTCGTATCCCACGCCGCGCACACCGAACTCGCCGAAGGTGGCGAGGTCCTTGCGGATCTGCGCGGAGTTGAGGTCGAAGCGGCGCGCGAACGACTGGGAAGAGACGTGCCCGACATTCTCGGCCTCGAGGACCTCGAGCGACCGCAGGTAGAGTGAGAGCCGCGCGGTCGTGGACTCCGAGACGGACCGGCGATCGAGCGTCATGGGACGGTCCGGGCCTCCGTGGTCGGCGGTCAGGGACCGAAGAACGGGAAGTTGTCCGCGGCTCCGCGCGCGAGGTCCCAGAGCCTCGAGGGGAAAATTCCGAGGACGAAGATGACGGCGGCGCAGAGGCCGAGGGCCAGCCCGTCGGCCACGGCCAGGCGGGGGGCTCGCTCGGCGTCGACCGGGTCGCGCATGTACATGATGTAGACGACCTTCAGGTAGTAGCCGATGGACACGAGGCTGTTCAGGACGCCGATGATCGCCAGGGCGAACAGGCCGCGGTCGACGGCGGCCTTGAAGAGGAAGAACTTGCCGATGAAGCCCGCCGTGGCGGGGATTCCCGCCAGAGAGAAGAGGCAGAGGGCCAGGACGCCGGCGGCAAACGGGGAACGGCGCCCCTCCCCGGCCAGGAGCCCGATGGGGTGCGGCTTCGTCTCGTCGCGGAAGAGAGCAGCAACCGCCGCGAACGCCCCGGCGTTGGAGGCGAGGTAGGCGAAGAAGAAGACCAAGACCGCGGCCAGGGCGTCGCGTCCGAAGACCGCCAGCGCGATCAGCACGTATCCCATCTGCGCGATCCCCGAGTACGCGAGAAGCCGCTTGATGTCTCTCTGGGCGAGGGCCACGACGTTGCCGAGCGTCATGGACAGAATCGCGAGCGCGGCGACCGCCAGCCGGAAGCGGTCCGGAAGGCCGCCCTGGAAAACCGCCGTGAACACCCGGTAGAGGACCAGGATGCTGGCCCCCTTGGGCGCCACGGAGAGGTAGGCCACCGCCGGCGTCGGCATCCCCTGATACACGTCGGGAGCCCAGGCGTGGAAGGGAGCGATCGACATCTTGAACCCGAAGCCGACCAGGAGGAGCAGGAGCCCGAAGAGGACGAGGGGGTCCTGGGCGAGACCGACCTGCGAAAGCGCCGAGAGACGCACGCTGCCGCTCTTGGCGAACAGAAAGACGATTCCGTAGAGGGTGAATGCGGAGCCGAACGCCCCCGTGAGGAAGTACTTCAGCCCGGCTTCGGAGGACGCCGGAATCGTGCGGAAGATCCCCGCGAGGACGTAGAAGGAGAGCGAAAGCAGCTCGAGCCCCACGAAGAGGACGAGCAGATCGAGGCCCCGCGTCAGGAGCGAGACGCCGACGTGCCCCCAGAGGAGAAGCGCGTAGAACTCGCCCCGCTCCTCGCCGGTGCGCCGCAGATAGTTCTTCGCCACGAGGATCGACACCGCGGCCGTGCCGCCGATGAACATGCCCATGAGAGAGGTCAGGGCGGACGTTTCGAGCCGCCCGCCGAAAGACGCTCCGGCCGGGGCCTTCAGAAGCATCGACAGCGACCCCGCCACCGCGGCGAGCGACAGCGTGGCGAACCAGCCGCGCGACCGCGGGGCGAACGCGTCTAAGAGGACGAGGAGGCATCCCGCGCCCGCCAGGATGATCTCCGGCCAGATCGCGGCGAGCTCCTCCGGCCCGAACTGGATGAGCCCCGAGGTCATCGGCGCGCCTCGCGCAGGGACGAAGAGGGGACTTCCGCGCGCGCCTCGACCCGGCGGGCATTCACCGACGCCTGCAGCGCATCGACCGAGGGGCGGATCCGGTCGAGCACGTCGTTCGGTCTCACGCCGATCCAGACCATGAGCGCGACGAGGACGGCGGCGGCGACGAGCTCGCTCGGGCGAATCTCGGGCAGCGTCCGGTTCTCGTCGTGCACCAGCGGATTCCAGAAAACGCGCTGGACGAGAGTCAGCATGTAGATTGCGGAGAGGATCACGCCGGTCGCCGCGACGACCGACCACCATCGGTGCGCGGACGTCCAGGTACCGAGAAGAATCAGGAACTCCCCGACGAACCCGTTCAATCCGGGAAGGCCGATCGAGGAGAAGGTCGCCACGAGAAACAGCGCGGTCGTCACGGGCAAGACTCCCGCGATCCCGCCGTACGCGTCGATCTCCCGCGTGTGGCGCCTCTCGTAGAGCACCCCGACGAGAAGGAACAGCGCCCCCGTCGAGAGGCCGTGGTTGACCATCTGGAGCACGGAGCCGGAAAGCGCCGTGGACGTCCACGCCGCGACCCCCACAACGACCAGCCCCAGGTGCGAGACCGAGGAGTACGCGACCAGGCGCTTCATGTCTTTTTGAGGGAAGGCGACGAGCGCCCCGTACACGACCCCGATGACGCCGAGCAGGCCGAGCCACGGGGCGTACCGCATCGCCGCCTCGGGAAAGAGGGGCAGGGCGAAGCGGAGATACCCGTAGACGCCGAGCTTTAGCAGCACGCCGGCGAGCAGGATCGAGCCGGCGGTCGGCGCCTCCGTGTGGGCGTCCGGCAGCCACGTGTGGAGCGGGAAGATCGGCACCTTGATCGCGAAAGCGAGCGCGAAGGCGAGGAAGAGAATCGTCTGCGCGCTCGCGGGAAAATTGACGCGGAGCAGATCGGAGAGCAGGAAAGACCACTCTCCCGTCAGCGCGCGATGCCGTCCCGCGACATAGAGGATCGCGAGAAACATCAAGAGGCTCCCCGACATCGTGAAGAGGAAGAACTTCATCGCCGCGTAGATGCGGCGCGTGCCGCCCCAGATCCCGATGATGAAGTACATCGGGACGAGCATCACTTCCCAGAACACGTAGAAGAGCGCGAGGTCGAGCGCGCAGAGGGTGCCGATGACCCCCGTCTCGAGCGCGAGGAAGGCGAACGAAAACGCGCGAACGCTCTTCGAGACGTGCGTCAGCGAGAACAGGAGCGAGACCGGCGTCAGGATCGTGGTCAGGAGGACGAGCACCAGCGAGATGCCGTCGATTCCGAGCGAGTACGAGATCCCGAGCGACGGCACCCATTCGAGACGTTCGGCGAACTGGAACCCCGGTATGTGAGGGTCGAACCGCATCCAGAGCGGAAGCGAGAGCGCGAGCTCCAGGACCGACACCGCCAGGGCAAACCCTTTCGCCGCGCGCGCCTGGCTCTTCGGGAACAGGAGCAGCAGCACGGCGCCCGCCGTCGGAAGAAAGATCAGCACCGACAGCAGGTGCCGCGACATCAGGAAGTCCATCAGAACGCCCCGATCACGAAGAGCATCAGGGCCACGACGCCGAGGAAGAAGGCGAGCGCGTAGTTGCGGACGTTGCCCGTCTGGAGAAACCGGAGGAGGTCGCCCGTGAGCTCGACCAGGAACGCGGCGGCGTTCAGGACCCCGTCGATGATGAGAACGTCGACCACCTTCCAGAGACCGCGCGCGAGCATCCGGAACGGGAGGACGATGACCGCTTCATAGAGCTCGTCGACACGGAACTTGTCCGCGACCAGGGCATAGGGGCCCGGAAGAGCCCGCGCGATCGCCTCGGGCTCCCGCCCGCCGTCCTTCGTGTACCACTTCCACGCGAGCAGGAGGCCGCCGGCCGCGACAGCCGTCGAGAGAAGGATCAGCAGCCATTCGGTTCCGTGAGAGAGCCCGGCCGTCTCGTGGTGCGCGGGAAGCGGGGGAAACACGGGGGCGAGAAACGCGCCGAACCGGTCTCCCGACTCGGAGAAGACGCGGGGAAGGCCGACCCAGCCCCCGACGACTGATAGGACGGCCAGAACCACCAGGGGAATCGTCATCGTGCGCGGGGATTCGTGGAGGTGATGCTCCTGCTCCGGCGTCCCGCGGAAGGACCCGGCGAAGGTGAGCGAGACAAGGCGGAACATGTAGAAGGCGGTCAGGCCCGCCGTCAGGACTCCGACGGCATACAGGATGTACCGGCGGTCTTCGAACACCCCGGCCAGGATCGCGTCCTTGGAGAAGAAACCGGCGAAGGGAGGGATCCCGGAGAGCGCGAGAGTCGCGATCAGGAACGTCCAGAACGTCACCGGCATCTTCGAGCGGAGGCCGCCCATCTTGCGCATGTCCTGCTCGCCGCCCATCGCGTGGATGACCGAGCCGGACCCGAGGAACAGGCACGCCTTAAAGAACGCGTGCGTCATGACGTGGAACATGCCCGCGGCGTACGCGCCCACGCCGCACGCCAGGAACATGTAGCCGAGTTGCGAAACGGTCGAGTAGGCGAGCACTTTCTTGATGTCGTTCTGGGCGACGGCGATCACGGCGGCGAAGATCGCGGTGACGCCTCCCACGATCGCGACCGCGAGCATCGCATCGGGGGCGAGACGGAAGAGCACGTTGCAGCGCGCCACCATGTAGACGCCCGCCGTGACCATGGTCGCCGCATGGATGAGAGCGGACACGGGAGTCGGGCCCGCCATGGCGTCGGGCAGCCAGACGTAGAGCGGCACCTGCGCGCTCTTCCCCATGGCGCCGACGAAGAGGCACAGGCAGACCGCGGTCAGGTACGGCGCGTACCGGCCGGGGTCCGCGGTGGCGGCTCCGAACACCGTCCCGAAGTCGAGGCTTCCGAAGAGCCCGAAGATCGCGAACATCCCGAGCAGGAACCCGAAGTCGCCGATCCGGTTCACGACGAACGCCTTCCGCCCTGCGTTGGCCGCGTACTCCCTCTCGTAGTAGTAGCCGACGAGGAGGTACGAGCAGAGGCCCACGCCCTCCCAGCCGACGAACATCACGAGGAAGTTGCTGCCGAGGACGAGCACGAGCATCGAGAACATGAAGAGGTTCAGGTACGCGAAGTAGCGCGCGTAGCCCGCGTCCGTCTCGTCATGCGACATGTAGCCGATCGAATACAGGTGGATCAGGAAGCCGACGAACGTGACGAAGGACACCATGAGGGCGGAGAGCGGATCGAGCTGCAGCGCCAGGTCGACCGAGAAGGGGCCCGCCGTGATCCAGTCGGCGATCCGCTCGACGACCGGGGCGCGGTTCCCCGAGAGGAACGGCAGCAGCCGCGAATATGCGGCCACGGTCGTCAACCCGACCGACCCCGCTCCCACGATGGAGACGAAGCCCTTCCCGAGACGGCGTCCGACCAGGAGGCACAGCAGGAAGCCCGCGAACGGCAGGACGGGGAGGATCCAGAGCGGCGGCGCGATCAACGGATCACCACTTGAGCAGGTGGATGTCGTTGACGTCGATCGTCTCGGTGTGGCGGAACAACGAGACGAAGATCGCGAGTCCGACGGACGCCTCGGCCGCCGCGATCGCGATCACGAAGAAGACGACGATCTGTCCCTCTCGGGTCCCGAGCGCCGCGCCGTACCCCACGAGAGCGAGGTTGGCGGCGTTCATCATCACCTCGATCGAGAGGAAGATCGTGATGGCGCTGCGCCGCAGCAGGGCCCCCGCCACACCGATCGTGAAGAGAGCGGCGGACGACAGCAGCACGTCGTTCAGGGGAATGCCGCCGATCACGGGTTGGACTCCCGGCGCGCCAGGACGAAGGCGCCGACGAGCGCGGCGAGCAGGAGCACGGAGAGGGCCTCGAAGGGAAGCAGGTAGTCCGAGAACAGCAGGCGGGCGAGCGGCGCGATCTCCGCGGCCGCGGGGCCCTGGTTTCCGGCAGGGACGGCCGCGCCGCCGTGGCGCAGGAGGCCGAGCAGCAGCCCCGCGAATAGCAGCAGCGCCAGGCCGGAGAGCACCGCCTGGACCGGGCGACGGCTGCCCGCCAATCGGGTCTCGCTGCCGACGTTCAACAGCATCAGGACGAACAGGAAGAGGACGAGAATCGCGCCGCCGTAGACGATCACCTGGATGGCCGCGATGAACGGCGCCCAGAGCATCACGTAGCAGATCGCCAGGGCGAAGAACCCCACGACCAGCGCGAGCACGCTCTTGACGGGATGGTGATGCACGACCATGACGCCCGCGAACAGAACGGCGACCGCGGCCGCGAGGTCGAAGACGACCCGGTCGATCGGAAAGCCGGCCATCAGAGTCTCCTCGCGGCGATGAGACCCGCCGTCCAGAAGAGATTCACCAGCGCGAGCGGGAGAAGCCCCTTCCACCCGAGGTTCATGAGCTGGTCGTAGCGGAAGCGCGGCAGCGTCCAACGCACCCAGACGAACATCCAGACGAAGAAGAGCGTCTTGACGGTGAAGATGACGATCGAGATCAGCGCCCCGAGAACGCCGTGCGGCGTGAATCCGGGAAACGTCCAGCCGCCGAAGAAGAGCGTCGCGATGATCGCGGAGGCGACGATCATGTTGATGTACTCCGCCATGAAGAACATGGCGAATTTCATGGAGGAGTACTCGGTGTGGTATCCGGCGACGAGCTCCGCATCGGCCTCCGGCAGGTCGAAGGGCGTGCGGTTGGTCTCGGCGAACGCCGCCACGTAGAACACGATGAAGCCGATCAGCTGCGGGATGACGTTCCAGCGGGGGATGAACCCGAGCCACGTGCCGCTCTGGGACGCGATGATGTCGGTCAGCCGGAAGGAGCCCGCATTCAGGATGACCCCGGCCCCCGCGGTCGTCATCGCGAGCTCGTACGAGATGATCTGCGCGCTCGACCGGATGCCGCCCATCAGCGAAAACTTGTTGTTCGACGCCCACCCGGCGAGCACGATTCCGTACACGGAGAGGGACGTGATCGCGAAGACGTAGAGAAGCCCGATCGAGACGTCCGCCCCGATCAGGGGAACGTTTCTCCCGGCGAGCGGGAACGTCGCGCCGTAGGGCACCACGGCGAACGTCGTGAGCGCGGCGAACACCGCCAGCGCCGGGGCGAGCACGTAGAGGCCGCGGTCGACGTTGCCGGGGATCAAGTCTTCCTTGAAGAAGAACTTGATGACGTCCGCGAGCGACTGGAGGAGCCCGAACGGCCCGACGCGGTTGGGCCCGGGCCGGTCCTGGATCAGTCCGGCGCCGCGGCGCTCGACCCACAGGAGAAGGGGGACGAAGACGAGGATCGCGAGGAGCGGGATGAAGATCCTCGCGGCAACCAGGAGCCAGTCGACCGCGGTCGAGCTCAGAGCGCCCCCGTGGAGACGAAGAGGCCTTTCTTCATGAAGCCGCCGCCCGCGAGCTCGTCTCCCTGCACGCCGGCGTAATCCGCGACCTCGGCTTCGATCATCCGGAGCAGGTCGTCCGGCTTCCAGTTCCGGTCGCCGAAGTCGAGCGCCTCCGCGAGCAGGAGGATCAGCTCCCACGCGGCCCGGATCGGCGGCTTCGGCAGGAAGGCCCGCGAGAATTTCTGGACGCGCCCCTGGACGTTCGTGAAGGTGCCTTCGCGCTCGGCGAGTGACGCCGTGGGCAGAACGACGTCGGCGGCGCGCGTCAGAGCATTCGCTGTGCGGCCCGCGACGGCGAGGAACCGGGCGCGGCGAAGAGCCGCCACTTTGTCCGGGTTATTGACCGCCTCACCGAACGCGGCGTCGGCGATGAAGACGACCTCCGGGGAGGCCTTCCCGGAGAGCACGTCCTCGAGGCCGTACCCGCCGTCCGCCGGGGACATCCCCATATCCTTCGCGCCCGCGAAGTTCGCCCCGAAGTGGTCTCCCTCGATCCATTCCGTCTTCGACTTCATCCGCCGCACGCGCGACCGGTCCACCGTGGCGTCGCGGTTGCCGCACGCCAGGTGATCCGCGAGCTTCCGCAGCAGGAAGTTCTCCTCGTTGGAGAGGTGAGCGGAGCCGAGGAAGAACAGGCCGCCGGGGCCGGGGCCCTCGATGGTCTGACGGATCTCGCGGGCGATCCGCTGCACGGCCACCGGCACGATCGCGTCCTTCGGCTCGCCGTTCTCCCGAACGGTCGCCTTCTCGATGTCGCGCTGGTTCAGTTTCTCGGAGGAGAACCGGCCGTAGTCGCAGAGCCAGTAGTCGTTGACCTCGGGGTTCAAACGGGGCAGGAAGCGGTAGACGACCGAATTCTGCGTCTCGACGGAGATGTTGCAGCCGATGTTGCAGCCGGGGCACACGGACGCCGTCTTCTGGAGGTACCAGACCCGGCTGCGGAAGCGGAACTCGCGGGCGGTCAGCGCGCCGACCGGGCAGACGTCCGCTGCGCACGCCGACCAGTCGTTGGCGAGCGGCTTTCCGTCGTGCGTCCAGACGAGCGTGCGTCCGCCGCGGTCGAGAAACGTCAGCTCGCCCGTCCCCGCGATCTCCTGGCAGAAGCGGATGCACCGGGTGCACTGGATGCAGCGCGTCATGTCCGCGATCACATGGGGCCCGATCAGCGTCCGGTCGAAGCCCGGATACTGGCGCTTCCGCTCGTCGTAGTCGGACTTCTGGTCGCCGTATCCGAACGAGTTGTCCTGGAGCTTGCACTCGCCCGCCTGGTCGCAGATCGGGCAGTCGAGCGGATGGTTGATGAGGAGAAACTCCATGTTGGCCGCACGCGACTGGACGACCTTCTCCGTCTTCGTCTTGATCGAGAGGCCGTCCTTCAGGGGGGTCGTGCAGGCCGCCTGGATCTTCGGGATTCCCTCCACTTCGACCAGGCACATGCGGCACTGGCCGACGACCGAGAGGCGGGGATGGAAGCAGAAATGAGGGATCTCGATTCCGGCCAGCTTCGCGGCCTCGATCAGGTTGACGTCCTTCGGGACCTCGATCGGCTTCCCGTCGAAGGTCACGGTGAACGTCTTCTTGTCGGGAGGCGGGGCGGAGGGAGGGGTGCCGGGAGGGGCTCCGGACGGCTTTCCTGCGTCTCCCGTCGACGGCACTCCGGGCTTCGGGTCGCCTCCCGGCTTGGGAGCGGAGCTCACGCGGTCACCAGCGCCGCCGCGCCGGGGCCGACGAGGCAGCGTTTCTCGGTGACGTGGTGCCGGTATTCCTCCCGGAACTTGGCGATCGAGGAGAGGACGGGCGCGATGGCCGCGTCGGAGAAGACACAGATCGTCATGCCGTTGCCCATCTGATTGGAGATGCGTTCGAGGAGATCGATGTCCTCGAGCCGCCCCTCTCCCGCCTCGATGCGGGTCAGGACCGTGTGAAGCCAGGGCGTTCCTTCGCGGCACGGCGTGCACTGGCCGCAGGATTCGTGCGCGAAGAACTTGGAGAGGTTCTGCGCGGCGTTGACGATGCACGTGTCCTCGTTCATCACGATGATCGCGGCCGAGCCGAGCATCGACTTCTTCGCGGCCAGCCCATCGAAGTCGAGCGGGCAGTCTTCGATCTCGTCCGGCGTCAGCATTGCCGCGGAGGCGCCGCCGGGGATCACGACCTTGACCTTGCGTCCGTTCTTCATGCCCTGCCCGTACGCGTCTCCGAAGATCAGCTCCTTCATCTGGAGACCCATGGGCGCCTCGTAGACGCCGGGCCGGTTCACCGGACCCGAGAGGCAGTAGAGCTTCGGTCCCGTGTTCTTCTCGTTGCGGCCGATCTTCGCGAACCACTCCGCGCCGCGATTCACGATGTGCACGACGCACGCGAGGGTCTCGACGTTGTTGACGATGGTGGGCGCCGCGAAGACGCCGGACACGGCGGGGAAGGGCGGCTTGATCCGGGGCTGGCCCCGCTTGCCTTCCAGGCTCTCGATCAGGCCGGTCTCCTCGCCACAGATGTACGCGCCGGCCCCGCGGTGGACCCAGAGGTCCAGGGAATATCCGGACCCGAGGATGTTCTCTCCGAGGAACCCTTCCCGTCGCGCCTCCGCGAGCGCGTCGTCGAGCACGCGCGCTCCCAGGTAGAACTCGCCGCGGATGTAGATGTAAGCGGTGCGGCACCTCAGAGCGTAGGCGGAGAGGATGATGCCCTCGATCACCTGGTGCGGGTCCTCCTCCATCATCAGACGGTCCTTGAAGGTCCCGGGCTCCGACTCGTCCGCGTTGCAGAGGAGATAGACGGGCTTTCCCTTCGTGTCTTTCGGGACGAAGCCCCACTTCATCCCGGTCGGGAAGCCCGCTCCGCCGCGCCCGCGCAGACCGGACCGTTTCACCTCGTCGGTCAATTTCTCGGGCGTCCAGCCGCCGGTGAGGACCGTCTTCAAGGCCTTGTAGCCGCCGTCGTCCATGTACCCCCGGATCCCCCGGGAGTCTTTCTTTCCGACGCGCGCGAGGAGGACTTTCTCTTCCGCCATGGCTACTTCGCCGCCCCCGCCGGGAGGCTCTGGAGGATCTCGTCCAGCCTCTTCTCGTCGACGGGCTCGAAGTAGGTGTCGTTGACCATGATGGACGGAGCCTTGTCGCACCCGGCGATGCATTCGACCTCGACGAGCGAGAACTCGCCGTCCGGCGTCGTCTCTTCGAGCCCTATGCCGAGCTTCTTCTGGCAGTGCTCCAGGAGCCGCTCCGCCCCCGCCAGATGGCACGAGATGGAGGTGCAGACCTGGAGGAGGTGGCGGCCGACGGGCTTCAGGTTGTACATCGTGTAAAACGTCAGGACTCCGTCGACGTGCGCCGGCGGGAGGTCCAGGATCCTGGCGACTTCTTCCGCCGCCTCCTTCGAGATCCACCCCCACGTCTCCTGCGCGACCCACAGCACCGGCAGCAGGGCGGCCTGCTTCGTGGGGTAGCGCGCGAGGATCGCGTCGATCCGCTGGAGCGCTTCCGGCGGGAACACCGCGGGTCGCCCGGACTCCTCGACCGAATAACGGCGGTGGCTCACAGGTCGAACGCCCCCTTCTTCCAGATGTAGGCGTAGCCGACCGCGAGGATGAGCATGAAAACGAGCATCTCGGCGAAGAGGCCGGGGCCCCCGGTCCGAAACACCAGCGCCCAGGGGTAGAGAAAGGCGATTTCGACGTCGAAGAGGATGAAGATCATCGCGATGACGAAGAACTTGATCGAGATCCGCTTGTGCGAGGCGTCCAGCAGGGGAACGCCGCTCTCGTACGTGGAAAGCTTCGAACGGGTGCGTAACCTCGGTCCGAGCCAGGCGGATAAGAGAAGGATCACCGCGGCGATGCCGACCGCCGTCGCCATCAGTAACAGAATGGGGACGTAGTCCCGTGCCATGCGCGCCCCGCTCTCCCTTCTGAAGCTCGTGAACTTTTTCACAAGCGCGGGAGTGAGTCAATTCAAAGACCGAGGGGCCGGGAATCGGGAATCGGGAATCGATGGCGCCTCCCGGCCGGAGCCCATCGCCTGATGCCTATCTGCGGACTAAGATCGCCCGCCGTGCCGTCGAAACTCTTTCGTCCCGTCGCCCTCGTGCCAGCTTTCCAGGCGGAGGAGACGGTCGCGGCGGTCGTGTCCGGGCTCCTCGCTCACGTTCCCGCGGTTCTCGTGGTGGACGACGGGTCCGCGGACCGGACGTCCGCCGAGGCGGCGCGCGCCGGCGCGCGAGTGCTTCGCCTCGAAACGAACGCGGGCAAGGGGAGCGCGATCCGCGCCGGCCTCGCCGACATCCTCGTCTCCGATGCGACGCACGTCGCGTTCGTCGACGCCGACGGGCAGCATGACCCCGCGGACCTTCCCGCGCTGCTTGCGGCGGCCCGCGAGGGAGACGATTTCGTGATCGGCTCCCGGATGGGCGATCCCGGCGCGATTCCGGCGGTCCGCTATCGCACCAATGAGATCGGAAGCCGGATCCTCTCCCGCATGACCGGCTTCGAGGTGGAAGACGGCCAGTCCGGATTTCGCGTGATCTCGGCGGACGTCCTGCGGCCGATGCGGCTCTCGGCGCGGCGCTACATCATCGAGACCGAGATCCTCCTGAAGGCCGCGCCCCGCCTGGAGCGGCTGCGACAGGTCCCGGTGCGCGCGATCTACGGCAGCCCCTCGCACTACCGCTGGTTCCGCGACACGTGGATCATTTCGTGGGGGGCGGTTTACTACAAAGTGTTCGAGGCGGATTAGTCCTCGGTTCGCCGCGTCGTTCTGACGATCCGCATTTTCGATTCCCGTTTCCCGTTTCCCGGCCCCCCCGGTTCCCCGCGGAACCTCTACAATTCCCCGGTCATGCCCGCCCCCGTCACCCCTCTTCGCATTCCCGGCCGCGCCCCGCGCGTCCTGACCGTCGACGTCGAGGACTGGTTCCACGTGTGCGGAGAGGAGTACTTCTCGGATCCGCGCCGCTGGACAGGGTTTCCGTCCCGGATCGAGACGACGCTCCGGAAGATCTTCGATCTTCTGGAGGCCGGAGGCCACAGGGGCACGTTTTTCTTCCTCGGGTGGATCGCGGCCCGCTACCCGGACCTCGTCGCCGAAGCGGTCCGGCGGGGGCACGAGATCGGCGTCCACGGGCACCTGCACCGGCGGTCCGACGACGGGTCCCCCGCGGACTTCGCCGACGACCTCGCGCGCGCCCTCGAGGCCGTGGCGCGGGCGGGTGGGCGGGTCCCCGCCGCCCATCGCGCCGCCGAGTGGTCCATCCGCGCGCCGAGCGATCCGGCGTTCGCCGTCCTCGTGCGTCTGGCGATCGCCTGCGACGCGTCGATGACTTCCGTCCCTCCCCTCGGCCGCTCCGACAACCATCCGGGCCCGCAGAGGATCGCGACCCCGGGCGGCGCGATCGTGGAGGTGCCGCCACTCACCGGACGCGGATTCGGCCGCACTCTTCCGATGGGCGGAGGCTGGCCCTTCCGGATGTTTTCCGCCGCCCGGATCTCGAGGGCCGAGGAAAGTTTCCGCTCGGCGGGCTGGCCGGCGGTGTTCACGTTCCACCCCTGGGAGTTCGATTCCGACCACCCGCCGATGGAGGGTCTCCCTCCACTTCTCAAGCTCGTTCATTTCTTCAACCTCGGCTCGACGCTCGAGCGTTTCGAGCGCTGGCTCGCGGGCGACCGCTGCGTCGCCCTCGAGGACGTGATCCCCCGGCTGGCCGCGTGACCCCGCGACCCGGGTTTCTCTTTCCCGGCCAGCTCTCCGAGGCGGTCGGCATGGGCCGCGACTTCTTCGAGTCGGACCCCGAAGGGCGCCGCCTGCTCGCCTGGACCTCGGACCGGTGCGGCCGGGACCTCGAACAGCTGATCCTCGCGGGTCCGCTGGAGGATCTGCGTGAGAATCTCGCCGCGCAGGCGTCCGTGTACCTCGTCTCGACGCTCGCGTCGCGCGCCCTCGCCCGGGAGGGAATCGACGCCCCGGCCACCGCGGGATACAGCCTGGGGAACTACGCCGCGCTCGTGGCCGCCGGCGCGATCTCCTACGAGGACGGGCTCGCCGTGCTCGTCGCCGTCTGGCGCGAAACGGAGCGCCTCGGCATCCGGGGATCCATGGCCGCCGTGATCGGCTGCCGCCGAGAAGCGGCGGAAGGGGTCTGCGAGGAGCTTCGAAACACCGGACATCACGTCTGGATCGGAAACGTGAACGCCGCGACCCAGTTCGTCCTCACGGGAAGATCCGAGTCCGTCCAGGCCGCCCTCGACGCTCTCGCGCCGCGTTCTCTTTCGGTCCTCCCGCTTTCGATGAGCTGGCCGATTCACAGCGAGCTCATGCGGCCGGTCGCCGAGGCGGTCGCTCCCGTGGTCGCGGGATGCCGGTCCATCCGCGATCCTGTCGTCCCGTTTTACGGGCCGGACGGGCGAGCGCTCTCGGCCGCCGAGGAGGTCCGCAAGCTTCTCGGGACGGAGTTCATCTACCCGACCCTCTGGAACGCGACCTTCGAGGCCATGGTCGCCGCCGGGTTCCGGACGTTCGTGGAGGTCGGACCGGGCGAGATGCTCTCGCGGATGAGCCGGTGGATCGACCGGAGCGTCACCTGCCTGCCGGCGGGAACCCGCGACGCCATCGACCGGGCCGCCGGTATATTGCGGCCGGACAGAACCGGGGAGAACGCGTGACAGAACGGCGGACGGCGATCGTGACGGGAGGCTCGCGGGGCATCGGCCGCGCGATTGCGATGGACCTCGCTGCGGCGGGACATCGCGTCGTGGTCACGTGCCGAGCGGACATGGACCGCGCGGAAGAGGCCGCGGGCGCCATCCGGAGCTCGGGAGGAGAGGCCGTGGCGGTCTGCGCGGACGTCCGCAGCGCGGAACAGGTGAAAGCGCTCGGCGAGCGCGTGGCGCGCGACTTCGGCGGCGCGGACATTCTCGTGAACAACGCCGGAATCATCAAGGACGCGCTCTTTCCGTTTCTGCGCGAGGAGGACTGGGACGCGGTCATCGACATCGACCTGAAGGGCGCGTTCCGGATGACCAAGGCCGTGGTGCGGGGCATGCTCCACAAGAAGTGGGGGCGCGTCGTCAACATCGTGTCCGTGAGCGGGATCTCCGGCCACGTCGGGCAGACGAACTACTCCGCCGCCAAGGGGGGCCTGATCGCGTTTACCAAGGCCCTCGCGCTCGAAATGGCGACCCACGGGATCACCGTCAACGCCGTCGCGCCGGGCCTGATCGACACCGAGATCATCGCCCATCTGAAGCCGGAGGCGCGGCAGGAGTTCGTTCGGCGCATTCCGATGGGCCGCTTCGGCGCTGCGGAAGACATCGCCGCCCTCGTTTCGTTCCTCGTCTCCGAACGCGCCGGCTACATCACGGCGCAGGTCTGGCGGGTGGACGGGGGAATGGCGTGAGATCACCCTATAATCCGAAGCAAGGAGCCTGAATGACCAAGGAAGACCTCAGGCCGCGCGTCAAGGACCTGATCGTGCGGCGCCTGAAGCTCGAAATCGACCCTCAGACGATCGAAAACGAAGCCCCCCTGTTCGGCGAAGGACTGGGGCTCGATTCGATCGACGCCTTAGAGCTCGTGCTCGGCCTCGAGCAGGAGTTCGGGATCAAGGTCGAGGACGAGGAGGTCGGCGTGAAGGCGTTCGCCTCCGTGGACGCCCTCTGCGACTTCATCGAAAAGAAAAAGCAGGCTTGAACGCCCCGACCCTCCCGCACGGGTATCCCTTCCGTTTCGTCGACGCGATCGTCCGGGATCGCAACGCCGACTTTTCGGAAGGAACAGTCTCGCTCCGCGTCTCCGCCAACGGGCGGGCGGCGATGGGGGAGTGCTGGGGCTCGACTCTCCTGCTGGCCGAGGCGATCGCCCAATCCGCCCTGCTGCTCGAGGGCGGGGACGCGGAGCTCGGAACGAAGGGATTTCTCGCCGGGCTCGACTCCCTCGAGCTTCTGCGGAGGCCGCGCGCCGGAGAGACGCTCTCGGTCGAGGTCCGCCTGGCGGGTCGTTTCGGAGCGATGGCGAAGTTCGAGGGGCACGTGAAGTCCGGAGAGGAAACGCTCGCGCGGGGTTCCATCCTCGTGCGCAAGGGCGACTAGCAGGGTGCTGAAAAAGGGTGTGAGGCGGGTAACCGCCGGCTTGCGCCGGCGTTCTCTAGCGCCGGGGGCCTGCGTGAACGCGGGCGCCGCGCCCGCGTTGCCTGACGCCGGGGGACTGCCTTCGTGGGCGGCTCGGGGGGCGAGTGGCGAGCGCCGCGGCGCCGGCTGCCAGGCGACGCGACGCAGGCGATGCCCGAGCATCCCGCGCCTCCGAGGCGCGTTCAGGGTGGCCGAGCGGCTAGCCGGCCGCAGACGGCCCCGCGCCGCCGCAACCTTCCGGTGGACGGCCTTTTGCTCCAGCTACTTAGAAACACCGGACCCCCTCTTCCGCCGCGACAGACTTCGAGGCAATCAAGTGCAAAAGGCCGGACACGACGTCCGCATCCCTTTTTCAGGAGCCTGCTAGTGCCCTCCGCCGACGAGACCGCCGCGGCGTTCCAGTGCACGAACGTCCCTCCACACCGGTTCGTCCTGACCGGCCGCACGCGCAACGCGAACGGGATTCTGATCACCCTCCAGAGGCTCGACATTCCGTATCCGCCGCGCGAGATCTTCGTCACCAATCGCGAGATGAAAATGGGCTACGACGACGTCGTCAAAGCGTGTTTCGTCTGCGTGGACCGCGGCCAGAAGGAGAAGGCGGTGGCGATCCCCAAGTCTGAAATCGAAGCCGGCCTCCCTCCCCTGTGATCGCCGCGCGGAATCGGGCGGCACGGTGGTTGCGGCCCCGGGCGCAGGTAACCGTCTGATGGCCACTCCTCCGCCGGCCGATCTCGATTCCGGCCCCTACCTCGACCGGTTGATCGAGCTCAAGGTGTTCGGCCGGAAGCCCGTCACCGATCCGCCCGGGTACTCGACGGACGACGCGGCGGCGGAAAGAGTCATCGCGCAGCTGAATCGGCCGCCTCTGCGATGGATGGCGATCCGGGAGGAGAACACATGGACGTTCTCCTGGCGTCAGCCGTCCGATTCTCCGGATCTCGACACGACCGCGACCCGGTACGTCCGGTTGATCTCGGCGTCGGCGCCGACACGCCCGCTCGCGATCTGCCGGGCCGCCCTGAAGCTCATCGCCTCCCGCCCCTAGCGGTGCCGGCGCGATCAGCGCGAACCGCGTTCCGCCGTATCGAGCGCCTCTCCCACGCAACGGATCAGCTCCTCCGCCGAGTAGGGCTTGCGCATGGTCATGCGGACGCCGGCCTCGACGTAGCTGGCGCGCAGCTCCGCGCCGAGGATCCCGCTGACGAGGATCGCGGAAACGTCCGGATCGATCTCCTTCATGCGGAGAAAAGCCTCCCAGCCTCCGAGCCGTGGAAGGCCGATGTCGGTGACGACCACGTCGATCTCGCCGTGTCGCGCCTCGAACGTCTCGACGGCAGCGAGGCCGTCTCCCGCCGTCAGAACGCGGTAGCCCTCTTCCTCGAGAAGCTGACGGACCGACTGGAGCAGCAGAGGCTCGTCCTCGACGAAGAGCACGGTCCGCCCGCGGGCGTCGGCGACAGTCCGTTCGGGTTCCCTCTTCCGGGGCGCCCCGTCCGGCTCGACGGCCATCGCCGGAAACGCGAGGCGGAAGCAGGTGCCGCGGCCCACCTGGCTCGAGAGGTCGATCAGGCCGCCGTGGCTTTCCACGATCCCGTACACCATCGCGAGGCCGAGACCGGTGCCCGCTCCCTCGCCCTTGGTGGTGAAGAAAGGCTCGAAGACGCGCCGCCGGGTGGGCTCGTCCATTCCTGTCCCCGTGTCCGCGACACCCACGCAGGAATACCAGTCGTGCTCCGCCGAAGGGGAGCGTTTTCGAATGACCGCGCCGGCGGCGCGCTCCGTTCGGATCGAGAGCCGCCCCCCGTCCGGCATGGAATCCCGGGCGTTCAGGCAGAGATTCAGCAGGGCCTGGAGGATCTGGTTGGCGTTTCCCTCCAGGGGCGGCAGATCCGCCCCGAGCTCCACGTCGACCTCGATCGCCTTCGGGAAAGTCTCCCGGACGAGATCCGTCACCTCTTCCACGATCTCGTTCAGCTGAACGCGTGCCGACGGCAGGTCGCCCCGCCGCGCGACGGTCAGGAGCTGCCGAACGACGCCGGCGCCCCGTTCGACTGTCTTTTGAATCGTCTCGACGTGCGCGGCGACCGCCGGCAGGGCGCGCGCCTCTTTCCGGATCAGCGAGGCGTAGGCGCCGACGATGTTCAGGATGTTGTTGAAATCGTGGGCGACTCCTCCCGTCAGCGTGCCGAGCGATTCCTGCTTCTGCGACTCGCGCAGCTGTTCCTCCAGCCGCTTGCGGTGGCTGATCTCTCGAAGGACGGCCAGTCCGCCGACGATCTCGCCTTCTTCGTTTCGGAGGGGCGCGTACTGCGCGTCGAAGGATCCGCGGAGCCCGAGCGCGTCGAAGGTCCGGTCGGCGGCGGAACAGCTCTCTCCCTGAAGCGTCGCGAGGAAGAGCCGTAGCTCCTCCGAGGAGTCGAGAGACGGGAAGATCTCCATCGCCCGGCGGCCGAGGACCTCCGACGCGGGCCGCCCGCTCGCCCTTTCCATCGCGGGGTTCCAGAGCGTGTACCGCAGATCGAGGTCGAAGGCGAGGATGGCGTCCGCGCTGCTTCGGATCAGGCCGTCCGTCAGGGCGTGCTCTCTCCGCAGCGCGTCGTCCGCGCTTTTCTGCGTCGTGACGTCGTGGAAGACGCAGACCGCCCCCTGGATCCCGCCGCCCGGATCCCGCAGGGGTCGTGCGTTGACGCAGAGCGTCCGGGGCTCCGGCCAGCCCTCTCGGTGGAGAACGACTTCGTCGTCGTCCACGTCCTCACCCTGGAGGGCGCGGGCGAGAGCGCTCTCTTCGAAGGAGAACAGGCTGCCATCCGACCGCTGGAGGCCGAAGCGGTTCGAATCCGTGCTCGCTGGCGGCGGCCCCAGGATGCGAGTGGCGGCGGCATTGAAGAACAGAAAATTCCGATGACGGTCGATGACGACGACGCCTTCGGCCATGTTGTCGAGAATGGAAGAGAGGACGCTTCGCTCCTCTCGGAGCGTCGCTTCAGACTCGAGGAGGCGATCGGTCTTGGCCTGAAGGTCCGCCGCCACGCGACGGCGCTTGGTCACGTCGCGGGAGACGACGATCAGGAACAGCGGCTCTCCGTGTTCGTCGTGAATCGTGCTGGTCGTCATTTCGACCGGCACCTCCGAGCCGTCCTTGCGGACGCAGAGAACCTCCGCGGAGGAGTGCCCCGATTCGAGCGTCCGGGCGACCAGCTCCGCCGTGGCGAGCGCGGAATCCGGACGTTGGAGGAAACCGACCTCCCGCCACGACGCCTCGTGGGCGCTGTATCCGAACATTTCGCCCGCCCGGCCCAGCCAGCGGACGATCCGTCCCTCGAGGTCGGTCAGGATCACCGCGTCGGGCATCCTGTCCAGGATCTCGATCGAGAACGGGAGGTCCGAGTCGGAGCGGCGGCGCCCGTTCGAGCGGCGCTCCGGAGCGCGGGGATGTTTGCGTGCGATCGACGTCTCGGGAAGCGGGTCGTTCACGGAAGCGAGAGGACGCTGCGGCGCGCGCTCTGATTCGCCTTCGGTCTGAGCGTCCCGCCCGGATCGCCGCGGCGTGCGCGCTTCTTCCGGCACGTTCATCGGCTGCTCCGGGGTTCGAGTGGGCGGGACCGGCGTGAGAGAAGTGCGCGCGGGAAAGGCGCGGGTCCGGCCGCCAGAAAAGGACCCCGCGACAAACGCCGGAGACGGGCGCCGATTCGCACGAGAGATGACGGCACGCTAACGCCGTCGAAACGCGCGGTCGGTACGCTGTCGTACCCGCTCTCAGGAGTGCCGGTGGGAGCTCTCCCGGAGGAAGTCGAGCGCCTCGCGTTCGACGCCGCGTTCCCGCGCATTCAGAAGAAAGAGCTCGACCGCCGGCCGGAATCCCGGGTCGGAGCGCACGAGAGGGCGAAGCTCGCGGTCGACCCGCTCGGGCAGGCGCTCGGCCCGGTAGAGCAGCGCCCGCCCCATGGACGTGTCCCGGCCCGGGGCGCCGGTACGCTCCGCGTGGGCCAGCGCCGTCCCCGCCTCCGAAAGTTGCCCGCTTTCGATCGCCAGCATGGCCATGGTGAGCCAAGCGTCGCTTCGCGCCGGGTCGAGCCGCGTCGCTTCGCGGACCTCGACGAGCGCTTCGGGGGTCTTGCGCTGTGCGCCGAGCGCGCGCGCGAGGGCGAGCCGCGGGCCGGCGTCGGAGGGCGCCCGGCGGACGACGTCCCGGAGGATCGTCTCCGCCTCGCCCGCCCGTCCCTGCCGGAGCAGGTTCTCGCCGAGTGTCTTGCGGGTCGCCCCATCCTCCGGATCGAGTGCGAGCGCCGCGCGATACTGAGCCTCTGCCTCCCCCGGGCGGTTCAACCGGTCGAGCGCGATGCCGAGCTCCGTGAGCGCGACCAGGCTGTGCGGCTCGATCTCCACGGCCCGGCGCAACTCCCGCTCCGCCTCCTCCATGCGGCCGAAATTCAGGAGCACGACCCCGCGGCCCACGCGCGCCGGCGCGTACCGTTCGTTCAGCGCGAGCGCGCGGTCGAAATCGCGGATCGCCGCCGCGAGATCCTTCTCGTGGTTCAGCGCCGTCCCCGAGGCGCTCCACTCCTCGCTGAACTGATGGCTCGGCGCGTGGACGCGAAGATGGCAGAACACGGCGCCGGCGCAGAGCGCCGCGAGGGCGGGCGCCCGCAGCCTCCAGGGATGGCTCCCGCGGCGCCCGATCACACCCGCGATGCCGGCGCCGGCGAGAATCCCGAGGGCCGGGACCGCCGGAAGCCGGTACCGCGACCCGACCACCAGCAGGATGCAGGTCGCGAACGCCGTGGCGAGCCAGATCCAGACGAGCACGGGACGAGGACGCGACCGCGCCGTGACCGCGATTCCGGCGGCGCCCAGGGGGAAGAGCAGGCCGAACCCGGGCAGCAGGCGCAGGATCGGCGATTCGTCGCGGAAAAACCCGTAGCTGAACGTGTCGCGGATCTCGTCCGCCTGGACGGACCAGATCGCCTTCGCCCCGAGAAGCCTGGCCCAGGCGAGCGGCGCCTGCCGGATTTCCCGGAACGCTCTTGCGTAGTAATACCGGTCTTTATCGCCCGGCAGCGAGACTCCGTGACGGGTCGGTTCCGCTTCGAGCCGGTCCCAGGCCTCGCCGGGCCGCACGCTGGGCACGCCGCCCAGCGAGGGAGAGTTGCCGATGTAGAAGTTCAACCCTCCATGACCCTGGATCAGCACCGGCCTCGGCGTCGATCGGACGTTCGCGACGGCGACCGGAAGGATCGGAACCGCGCAGGCCGCCGCGAGGACCGCCGCGCCAGCGAGCGCCCGCGGACGCCAGCCTCCCCGCCAGGCGATCCAGACGAGAACCGGGGGAAGGAACAGAAGAGACGTCGGACGAACGATCGCGGCGAGGCCGAAGAGGAAACCTCCCGCGGCGAGGCGCGCGCGGGATTCCGCCGAACCCGAGAGGACGACAAAGGCGCCGCAGAGGAGAAAGAGGAGAAGACCCTCCGACAGGATCGACACGTCGGCGAGGGCGAGAGGTCCATAGAGGGCGAGCGCGAACCCGGTCACGAGCTCCGCGGTGCGGCCGAAGAAGCGTCCCGAGAGACGCGCCGCCAGAACGCACGTGACCGCTCCCAGGGCCGTCTGGACCAGCCGGACCGCGGCGAGGGATCCATCGAAGATCGCCAGCAGCGCCGCGAGAAAAAAGGAGTAGCCCGGGCCATGCGCCGGAGGCACCGGCCAGGCGAAGTTGCCGGCGGCGATCCGCTCGGCCCATGTGAAGTATTCCCGCGAGTCGAGCTGCGGCGTCCGAAAGAGGGGAGTGCTTCCGAGGTCGGAGGAGATTCCGAGCCGCACCAGGAATGCGGCCGCGAACACGAGAGCGAGCGGAAGGGGAACGAGGATCGCCCCCCGGAGGAGCGGGCGCGGCGCCACCGGTTCCGGGGCGGCGGGCGCCGGCCGGGGAGGCGGAATCGCCGCTCTCTTCTTCCGGCTCATCTCCCCGCCGCCGATACCGCACGCACCATCTCGTCTTCACGTACGCACGTCCGCCGGACACGTTCTCTTGGACGCGGATCTGTGCCAGCCGCGCACAGAATCCTTCTCGTGCCGGCGGCTGCGGAGACACAACGATGCAGGCGCGAGGACCTCGATGCGATCGATTCGGAATTCCGTCTCGCGGACGGTCAGAGCTTGACGAGCAGGGCTCCCGTGAAACGGCTCTCCGTCTTGCGAAGATCGGGCGAGAAACCTGGAACCGCCGAGCCGGGCGGTCCGGCGTTGCCGCCGGGAGGGGTGATGCCGCCGGGCCCGCTGAAATAGGGAACGTTCGCCGCGCGGCGGTTGAACTCCAGGCGGAACGTGACGAACTGGGAAGGCATGTAGTCGAGCGTCGCGGACGCGTCCCAGGCCCGGTACGGGTCGCCGGGGCTCACCGTGAAATACGACGTCCCGGAAAGCGCCGTCGCGCCGTTGACGGGCGGAATCAGGACGAGATAGCGGCCCGGGTTGTCGATGGATCCACCGCCGAGAGTCAGCGCGTAGCGGTCGCCTGAGAACCAGAAGCGCGCGTACGCCATAAACCCGAGGAAATACTGAGCCGGTCCGGATGCTCCGTCCGCGGCGCAGCTCACGCCGTCGCCGTACTCGCATCCGGCGTCGAGCGTCAGTGTCATCGCCGCTTTGTCGAGAAAGCGGCCGGGACTATCGAGGTATTTGTACTGAATGCTGTCGTCCGTGTGAATGCGCTTGCGCCCCGCGAGTCCGGCGGTATCGGTTCCGACATAGTTGTTGCTCAGAATCGAGAGAGAGCCCGTCGGCCGCCACAGGAGCTGAAAGCCGAGGCCGGGCGCGTGGTTGAACTTTCCGTACGACTGCCACCCGTTGACGATCCAGAGCTCGGCCTTGAACCGTTCGCTCGGGAACGCCTGGATTCGGACGCCGTTGAAGAACCACGGCGTGTTCGACGAGACGTACGAGGGCTGATACGACCAGTTGTCGTACTGGTAGTAGCTGAAGAGCCCGACGTAGGACATGAAGATCCCTGCGTCGACGTTGATGCCGTTCCATTTGTCGATGTGGTATCCGCCGTACGCCTCGGAGACGTATCGGTAGGCGTTGTCCAGGTTCCACTGCCCGCGGCCCGTGCTCGCGTCGTTACGCGGCGTCGTCTGCGAATACATCCCGAACTGCGTCAGGAGCCGCCCGCGCACGTTCTTCCAGTGAAAGTCGCCGCCGACTCCCAGCTGCGTGAGCTGCAATTCTCCGGAACGGAAGATCTCGCTCGATCCTCCGATCGCGTCGTCGGCAGGGTGGCTCAGACTGTAGGTGTAGCTGGTGTCGAGCCGGAACTCGCCCGTGAAGGCGCTCGACTCGAGCGGGGAATCCTTCTGACGGCTATTGCCGGTCAACCACGTGAAATCCGCGAAGGCAAACGGCTCCGCGGGCTTCGGTGTCCCGCCCGGCGTCTCCGCGCCCGGGGAGATCGCTGCGCCCCGTGTCGGGTTCCCGGACGACTCCGGACCGGGGAGGACGGCGAGTGCGGGCGGGTCGGAAGTTTCCGCAGTCCGGCCGGACTCGACGGCGGCCAGGCGCCGTTCGAGTCTTTCGATCCGTTCGAGGAGCGCCCACTCCCGTTGCGCCGCGTCCGGAGAATCACCGTTGGACGGGCCGCAGGGAAGCGGCGTCCCCAAAACGGCGACGTGGTCCCCTCTCGCGGCGGCCCGAAGCAGAAGGAGCGCCGTCAGCGTGATTGCAAGAACCCTGTGCACGGGGCGACGCTAGACGGCCCGGGCGGAAGAAGGTCGAAGGACACCCGAAAGAAGGTCGAAAGAGATACCTTTCGTTCACTCCGAGGCTCGTCGATAATCCCGCGCCGTGACGTCGCCGCGCGCTCGACTCCTCCCTGTCGTCGGCGCGTTTCTGATCGGCGGGGCCCTTCGCGCCCAGGAGCCTTCTTCCGGTTCGACGTGTGCGCCGGCGGACTCTCCGGCGGAGGCGAGGACGGGCCTTCACTTTCAATTCACGGCCGTGACCCAGTCGCATCCGGCCTTCGGCGCCCGGTACTCCGGAAAGAACAGCCTGAGCACCGACTCGGAGCACGAGACCACGATCACGTCCACGCTCTCCCTGGGAGCGCGTCTCTGGGCCGGGGCGGAGGTCTACGTCGATCCGGAGCTGTCGGGAGGAAGCGGCTTGAGCCGTGCGCTCGGAGTCGCCGGATTTCCCAACGGGGAGTCCTTCCGGGTCGGCGATTCGCAGCCCCGGGTCTATCTAGCCCGCGCGATGGTCCGCCAGACCATCGCCGCGGGGACGGAGACCGAAGACGTGCCGGAGGAGGCGAATCAGCTCGGAGGTCAGAGGCCGGTCCGGCGCTGGACCTTCACGGTCGGCAAGTTCGGGATCGGCGACTTCTTCGACGACAACACCTATTCGCACGATCCGCGCACGCAGTTCATGAACTGGGCCGATTGGACCGCGGGCGCCTGGGACTATTCCGCCGACACGCGTGGATACACCTGGGGGTTCGTCGTCGAGTATAACGAAGCACGGTGGGCCGTCCGCGCGGGCGCCACGGCGCAGCCGAAAATCGCCAACGGGCTCGAATTCGACAAACGCCCGCTGCACGCCTACGCGCTGAGCGGAGAGCTCGAGCGGCGCTATGAGATCGGGGAAGAGAAGGGGACCGCGCGGCTCGTTCTTTTCTACAACCGCGCGCACATGGGAAGCTACCGCGAAGCGATCGACTCATCGGGCGATCAGGCCCCGGACGTCACGGCCACGCGTCGAACAGGCCGAAGCAAATGGGGATTCGTCGTAAACGTCGAGCAGGCCTTGAGTCCCCGGAGCGGGCTTTTCCTTCGTGGGAGTTGGAACGACGGCCACAACGAATCGTGGGCGTATGCCGAGATCGACCGTTCCGTGACCGCCGGCGCCGTCCGCAAGGCGCCGCTGAGACTTCGCCCGGACGACGAGGCGGGAATCGCGCTGATCCTGAACGGGATCTCCCGCGATCATCGCGAATATCTCGAGGCCGGAGGGTACGGCTTTATGATCGGGGACGGCCGGCTCTTCTACGGCCTCGAGACGATCGCAGAGTGTTACTACCAGGCGGCCCTCCAGAAGCACGTGTGGTTGGCCGTCAACTACCAGTTCATCGCGCATCCCGCCTACAACCGGGACCGCGGGCCGGTCCACGTCTTTGGCGGCCGGTTCCACATCGAGTTCTAGCGGGATGACGTCGAGGCGGATCGCGTGAGGGCGTCCCGGTCCGCTTTCCAGCGGCGCAAGGCGGCCGCGGCGATTCCGACGAAAAGAGAAGTAACCGAGGCTCGCCAGGACAACCCGGGCACCTGCGCCGACCGCCGGCAAGGCGGCGATGCTTCCGAACCCGGAGAGCGCCAGGACGGCCAGCGACAGGAGAAGGATCGCCCGCCCATTCGGTGACGGCGCCGGAGTCGACACTCGGTACGCGCTTTCAACCGGAAGACGAGCCGGTAGGGCGCCGCCGCTCTCAGGCATCATGTCCGGACTCTCTCCGCATTTCGCGCAGCAGCCCCCGGCAGCAGGCCACCTCGTGAAGGGCGACGACGAAGAGCACCGCTGCCGCTATCGTGACGGCGCCCTGGAACGCGCGGGACACGCCGCTCGCCACCCACACGGCAGCGAAACCCGCGGTCGCGATGAGAGCCACCGTGGCATAGCCGATCAGACGCCGCAGGATGGAATGAGTGTCGATTTCCATGGTCGAAGCGTGGATCGGACGACCGGACGAAGTACGGAAGAAGCCCTAAAGAATTTCGGAAGACGATTCGCCTCGGGCGCGAGAATCTCGGGCGATGGCGGCGGCGCCCACCGCGACTCCCTCAGCCCTCCGGAGAGAACCGGTACCCGACCCAGGGCTCCGTGCGGATGTACCGGGGGCGGTCCGGGTCGGGCTCGAGCTTGCGGCGAAGAGTGCCCATGTGGACGCGAAGCGTGTCGTTGGACACGCCGGCCGTCGAACCCCAGACCGTCGCGAGAAGCTGCCGGTGGGTCCAGACCGCTCCCGGCTTGGAGAGCAGAGCCAGCAGGAGGGAGAACTCGGTCGGCGTCAGATGGATCGGCCTTCCCGACCGCGAGACCGCACGCGTTTCCCGGTCGACCTCGATCTCCCCGAACCTCGCGAGAGGAACGGACTCCGCCGATCCGCGCCGCAGGAGGGCGCGCGCCCTCGCGACGAGCTCCGGGACGCCGAACGGCTTGGTAACGTAGTCGTCGGCGCCCGCGTCGAGCAGCCGGACTTTCTCGCGCTCCTCCTGCCGGACCGTCAGAATGAGAATCGGCATCGCGGATGCCTGCCGCACCTTCCGGACGAGCTCGAGACCGTTGACCCTGGGCATGTTGAGGTCCGTGACGAGGAGGTCGAAATGATCCGCGTCGAGCAGGTCGCCGGCCTCCACTCCGTCGATCGCCGTCTCGACCTCGTAGCCCGCCTTTTCGAGCGCGTCCCGGACCACCTTCCGGATGGCGGCCTCGTCGTCGGCGACGAGAATCCGCGTCAAGCGGCCGACCTCGGCAGCTCGATCTCGAACAGCGTGCCGCCCCCGGGCGCTTCCCCGATGCGGAGCGTGCCCCCGTTCAACTCGACGAGGCTCCGGGCGATGGCGAGGCCGAGGCCGGTACCCGGGGTCGTCTGTGTCGCGGGCAGCCGCACGAAGCGTCCGAGGACCCGCTCCCGGTCCGCCGCCGGGATGCCCTCGCCGCGGTCGGCGACCCTCAGATAGACGAGAGCGTCGCGCCGGCCGGCGGAAACGCGGATCTCCGAATCGACCGGAGAGTATCGGGCGGCATTCTCGAGCCCATGACCCAGAGCCTCGGTCAACTGGCTTGGATCGACGTCGAGCCGGATCTCCTCGCGGGGGACGTCGAGCGAGAGCGCGTGCCGCGCCAGGGAATCCCCGAATCGCGCCAGCGCCGCCTCGACGACCTCGGCCGCGGTCACGATCTCCTTGCGCGGCCGCGCGACCCCGGAGTCGAGACGCACGACGTCCATCAATTCTCCGATGCGGCGCGTGAGCGCCTGGATCTGTTCCACCGCCAGCCGCGAGGTGGGTGAACTCCCGCTCTCCGAGGCCCAGTTCTCGATCGCGGCGCGGGCGGCCGCCACCGGCGTCTTCAGGTCGTGCGCGAGCGCGGCGAGCAGCGTCGATTTCATCTGATCGCTCGTCCTCGTCTCCTCGGCCTCCCGTTCCAGGCGGACGAAGCGTTCGCGCTCGACGGCGAGGCCGAGCAGGACGGCGCAGCCTTCCGCCATCCGATCGCTCGAGCCCATGCCCCTCGCGACGAGGGCTCCCGCACGCTGCACTCCGATCGGAATCGGCAGGTAGATGTCCGTCCCGCCGAGGTCCGATGGAAATTCCGTTGAGCGGCCCTGCCGATAGGCGATCTCCGCCAGGTCGTGGCGGATGTCGAGCGTCGAAGTCGCCGCCCCCGGCTGGAGCCCGCCCTGGAGGTCGCCCATGAGGACGGAGACGTGTTTCGCCTGCAGAGCCGTCGCGAGTCGATCCGCCGCGACTCCGAGAAGAGACTCCCGCGTCGTGTCCGAGAGAAACGCCTGCGAAAGACGCGTGAGATTCGCGAGGTCCGCGCGTTCGGTCTCGACCTGGCGAAGCCTTTCGCGCCCGGTGGCCGACAGCCGGCCGATCAGGAGGCCGCTCGCCAGGAACACGACGAGCGCCGCGACGTTGCGCGGCTCCTCGACGTGCAGGGTGTAGAGGGGAGGGATAAAGAAGAAGTTGAGCGCGAGGGTGCCGAGGATGGCGGCGAGAACGCCGGGGCCGCTCTCCCAGGCCCATGCCGAGAGGAAGACGGAGAGGAGGAGAAGCAGCGCGGCCGTCGAGTCCGTGAGGCGGGGAAACAGCTTCAACCCGCCGACGGTGAGCGCGACGAGGAGAGCCGCGCCCGGATAACCGGCCCGGAGATTCGGACGGGGCGCGGGCACGCCGGAATTCTAACTGGCTGTCGCCGGCCGTCGCGGCCCGGGCGCTCGTTTTGACCGCAAACCTTTCGGGTTTCTTTCGGACTTCTTTCGTCCCGTCTTGTGACACTCCGAAGCGTGACAGAGAGAAAGTCCGCCGCGCGGCAGTCCTCGGCCCCGGACCGGCCTCCCTCGCGTCCGAACGGGCATCCCCCGGCGCCTGTGGCGGGGAAGGAGCCGGAGTCCGCAACGCGAAAACTGCGAAACCTGATCGTCGGCAAGCCGCGCGATCCTATGGACCCTCAGGTGTTCCACCACGTCTCGCTGGTGGCGTTTCTCGCCTGGGTGGGGCTCGGCGCGGACGGGCTCTCCTCCTCCGCCTACGGCCCCGAGGAAGCGTTCAAGGCGCTCGGGCAGCACATGTATCTCGCCGTCTTCCTCTGCGTGATGATGACCGGCACCGTCTTCGTCATCTCCTTCGCCTACAGCCTCCTCATCGAGCATTTCCCGGGCGGCGGCGGAGGATATCTCGTCGCCACGAAGCTGCTCGGTCCCCGGTTCGGCGTCGTCTCCGGCTGCGCGCTCATCGTCGACTACGTCCTCACAATCACGGTCTCGGTAGCCACCGGCTGCGACGCCGTCTTCAGCTTTCTGCCTCGGGCATGGGTCAGCCACAAACTCATGACCGAGGTCCTCGTGCTCTGCCTCCTCGTCGTCCTGAACCTGCGAGGCGTCGAGGAGTCGGTGAAGTTCCTGCTGCCCATCTTCCTCGTCTTCGTCGCCACCCACGTGGTGCTCATCTCTTATGGCCTCATCGATCACTTCTCGGCGCTTCCATCTGTCCTCAAGGGAGCGGTCACGGAAGCGCGCACCACTTCCTCGGCGATCGGCCTCTTTCCGACGCTGTTCATCCTTTTGCGCGCCTACTCGCTCGGAGGAGGGACGTACACGGGCATCGAAGCCGTCTCGAACGGCGTGCAGATCCTTCGGGAGCCCCGGGTCCGGAACGCGAAGCGAACGATGCTGTACATGGCGCTGTCGCTCGCGTTCACCGCGGGCGGAATCCTTTTCTGCTACCTGCTGATCCACGCCCACTCGGCGCCGGGCAAGACGCTGAACGCCGTTCTGGCCGAGCGGCTCTTCGGGCCGTGGAAGCTCGGCGGGTTCGACATCGGCGGCACGCTGGTCATCGTGACCCTGGTCTCGGAAGGGGCGCTGCTCTTCGTCGCCGCCCAGACCGGATTCATCGACGGGCCCCGGATCCTCGCGAACATGGCCGTCGATTCCTGGGTCCCGCGCCGATTCGCGCAGCTCTCGGACCGGCTGGTGACGAAGAACGGCGTCTTCCTCATGGGGGCCGGCGCGGTCGCGGTCCTTCTCTACTCGAAAGGGAAGAGCGATCTCTTGATCCTGATGTACTCGATCAACGTCTTTCTGACCTTCACGCTGACCGAGCTCGGGATGTCGCGCTTCTGGATCACGACGCGGAAGAACCCGGAGCACCGGAACTGGCGGCGCAACCTCGCGATACACGGCACCGGGCTGACGATGTGCCTTTCCATCCTGATCGTGAGCATCGTCGAGAAGTTCACGGAAGGCGGATGGCTGACGGTCGTCGTGACGTCCGCGTTCATCCTCCTCGCGTTCGCGATCCGGCGGCACTACGACAGAGTCCGCGAGCAGCTTCGCCGGCTGGACGACGTCCTGCTCCACATTCCCGTCCGCCCGCACGAGGCCCCCGAGGGTCCCGTGGACCCCGCGCAGCCCGTCGCCGCCCTTCTCGTCAACGGGTTCAGCGGCGTCGGAATCCACACGTTCCTGACGATCCAGCAGCTTTTTCCGGGGCAATTCAAGGACTACCTCTTCGTGTCCGTCGGCGTCATCGACTCCGCCAGCTTCAAGGGCGCGGACGAGGTCGAGGCTCTCCGGCAGTCGACGCGAGAGAGCCTCGCGAAATACGTCCAGTTTGCGCGGCGATTTGGATTTCGCGCGGAGGCGCGGGAGGCGATCGCGACGGAGGTCGTCGAGACGCTCGCGGATCTCGCACAGGCGACCCGCGCCGACTATCCCCGCTGCGTGTTCTTCCTGGGGGCCCTCGTGTTCGAGAAGGACAACATCGCCCACCGGATCCTCCACAACGAGACGGCCCTCGCGATCCAGCGGCGGCTGCAATTTGCGGGCATCGAGACGGTCGTCCTGCCCGTCCGGGTCCGGCGACCGGTGGGAAGCGCCGCCTGATCATGCGGCTTCCGAGCGACTTCCGTTCCTGGGCCCGGGTCGCCGCGGCGATCCTGGGTCTCATCGCCGCGCCGGTCTCAATCGCGCTCGGGGAGAGTCTCCGGGCGGGGAGTTCGCGGCCCTTCTTTTTCATCGCGGCCGGCGCGGCGGCGATCGCCGCGGTCGCGCTTATTGCCGGCTCCCTCGACGTGCATGTCGAACCGCGGGCCCGAGCCCGCTCCACGCGAAGGAGCTCGAGACGGAAGCCGGTGCGCAAGGGGAGGCGCGCCGGATTTCCCTGAGAAGAGCGAAAGCGCTCTCGTGGAATGGCCCGCGCGCTTCATGGGACGATGCGCGGGTTCATGTCCAGAGCACCGAGTCGGGAAGAGCTGAGGCTCGGCACCCGCGCCTTCAAGGCGAACCCCTATCCGGCCTACGCGCTCCTCCGCAACGAAGCGCCTGTTCTGCGCGTGGCCCTCCCGGACCGGCGGATCGCCTGGCTCGTGACCCGGTACGACGACATCGCGTCCGTCCTTCGGGATCCTCGGTTCGTGAAGGACAGGAAGAATGCGTTGACGGCCGCGGAGTTCGGACGGGAACCGTGGATGCCCGGGATCTTCCGTCCGCTGACCCGCAACATGCTCGACGTCGACGCGCCGGACCACGGTCGCCTGCGCGGCATCGTTCAGAAGGGTTTCACGCCCAGGTTGGTCGAGCGGATGGCGGAGCGAATTCAGGCGGTCGCCGATGAGTTGCTCGATGGAGTCCAAGCGGCCGGCCGGATGGACCTGATCCGCGATTACGCGCTCCCGATACCGACCACCATCATCGCGGAGATGCTCGGCGTGCCGGCGGAAGATCGACATCGCTTTCACCGTTGGTCCCGGGTCATCGTGGCCGCCGATCCTTCCGGGCCGGGAATGATCCGGGCGATTCCGAGCGTCCTGAAGTTCCTCCGCTATATCCGAAGATTGATAGAACGGCGGAGATCCGGCCCTCGAGACGATCTGATCAGCGCTCTCGTTCTGGCCGAGGAAGAAGGCCAGCGGCTGAATGCAGACGAGCTCGTGGCGATGATCTTTCTCCTTCTCGTCGCCGGCCACGAGACGACGGTTAACCTGATCGGGAATGGAACCAGGGCGCTCCTCGCGAATCACGGTCAGCTGGAAATCCTCCGAGCGCACCCGGAACTCGGACAGAAGGCGACCGAGGAGCTGCTGCGATTCGACGGACCTCTGGAATTCGCGACGGAGCGATACGCGCGCGAGGACGTCGAGATCCGCGGCGCTGCGATCCCGCGGGGAAGCCTCGTCTACGCCGTGCTGGCGTCCGCGAACCGGGACGAGCGGCAGTTCCCCGATCCGGACGTCCTGGACCTGTCGAGGGACCCGAACCGCCACCTCGCCTTCGGCCTCGGAGTCCACTTCTGTCTCGGAGCACCGCTCGCGCGGCTCGAGGGACGAATCGCCATGATGACTCTCCTTCGGCGGGCGCCGGGCCTCAGCCTCGCGGTGCCCGATACGGCTCTCCGGTGGCGGCGGGGGCTCGTTCTTCGCGGACTGGAATCCCTGCCGGTCCGGTTCGGGAAATAGAGAACCAGGGGCGTTTGCTGATGGGACCTCATTCGGGACCCGATATCCTCCTCGCTTTTGCGGCCGCGTTGCTCGGCGCAAAGGTTCTCGGCGAGCTCGCGGAGCGGATTGGGCAACCGTCCGTGCTGGGGGAGCTGCTCGCGGGCGTCATCCTGGGTCCCTCGCTGCTGGGATGGGTTCCCGTCTCGGACGCGCTGCTGCTTCTCGCCCAGATCGGAGTGATTCTGCTGCTCTTCGAAGTCGGCCTCGAAACCGACCTCCAGGAGCTCGTCCGGGTCGGGATTCCTGCGTTGAACGTCGCGCTCGCCGGCATGGTCATGCCATTCGCCGGAGGATTCTTCCTGACACGGGCCCTCGGGCATCCGGTGGTGACGTCGGTCTTCGTGGGCGCGGCGCTGACCGCGACGTCGATCGGCATTACCGCCCGGGTTCTGTCGGAGCTCGGCATGCTCGACACGCGGGAGGGGCGCATCATCCTCGGCGCGGCGGTCGTCGACGACGTTCTGGGGCTGGTCGTCCTCGCGGTCGTGACCCAGATGGGGAGAGGCGCCGGCGGCGCGGCGGGTACGGTCGTGCGCGCCGCAGGTCTGGCCATCGGATTTCTGTTGCTGGCCGTCGCCGCCGGGATACCGATCGGACGCCGCCTGATTCGAATCGTCGGACGGGCCAACGTCCGCGGCGTCCTTCTGTGCGCAGCCGTCGGGCTCGCGCTGCTCATGTCCGTCGCGGCGAAGAGAGCGGGATCCGCGGAGATCGTCGGCGCCTTTGCGACGGGGCTCGTTCTCGCGCGGACCAACCGCCGCCACGACATCGACCGCGCCGTCAGGCCCGTGGTGGACGTGTTCGCTCCGCTCTTCTTCGTGGCGGTGGGGGCCCAGGTCGACGTCGCGTATCTCGATCCTCGAGCGGCCGGAAGCCGGAGCGCGCTCCTGCTGGCGCTCGGCCTCACCGCGGTCGGGTTTGCCGGGAAATTTCTGTCGGGGTTTTTCGCCGGACGAGGCACACGCCGCGTCTTCGTCGGAGCGGGAATGGTTCCGCGCGGCGAGGTGGGCCTCATCTTCGCGGCGGCGGGTCGCGAATCGGGCGTTCTTCCGCCGCAGATCTTCGTTTCCGTGGTGCTCGCCGTCTTCGCCACGACGTTTCTCGCACCGCCGCTCCTGAAGGCTCTTCTTCCCCGGCAAACGACGGAGGGTTGAGCCGGGAGGGTTCCGAATCGGTGGCGGCCCCCTCCGGATCGCGCCGAGGATCACGGAGACTAAGATTCGGGCAATCCCGGTCCCCCCGGGAGCGGCGTACCGCCGCGAAGGAGGAATCATGACGATCAGGGTCCCCGCCGGCGCCATCCTCGGAACGCTCATGGGAGTCGCGCTTTGTCCGGGCCAGACAGACGCCTCGAAATCAGCCCGGCCGGTCCCGACCGCCGAGCCCGCGAAGACCGCGGTGGAGAAAACGGCGATGCCTTCGTACGGAAAGGATTCTCCGATGCGCGTCGTGGCTTCGGAGGACGCTCCGAAAGCGGCGGGGCCCTATTCGCAGGCCGTCGTCGCCGGCGGTTTCCTCTTCGCCGCCGGCCAGGTCAACCGCGATCCGAAGACGGGCCAGCTCGTCGCCGGGTCGATCGAAGCCGCGGCGGAAAGGGTCCTCGACAACCTGGAGGCGGTCCTCAAGGCGGATGGACTCACCTGGGCGGACGTCGTCAAGACCACGGTGTACCTGACGAAGGCGGACGATTTCGCACCGCTGAACGGCGTTTACGGCAAGCGTATGGGCGAGGCGAAACCGGCACGGTCGACGGTCGTCGTGGCCGGTCTGCCGGGCGGCGCCATGCTCGAGATCGACCTGGTCGCCCGCGCCAGGCGCTGACGGAGGCCTCGCGCCGAGGCCAGGCGCCGCCTTGCCGTCGACGCAGCGGAGGCGCGCCCATGGGCGAGGGGTCAGGCTGCCGTTCCCGATCCCAACGGCAGAGAGAGGACGACGAGCCCGTCCCCGGATGTACGATAGCCGACAAGTCGTGGTATGCTTGAGACGTCTTTCGACCCGCGGACCTATGGTTGCCCGCCTCCTGGAGACCGGCATTGAACCTTCAATCGCTTCCACAGGCGATCAGAGACCGGAGCAGGAAAAGTCTTCCGGGTGCCCCGAAGGGGCCTGACACCCGCAGAAGGCTGGTCCTACTCCTCCGCGTGTTCCCATGATGCACGAATTTTTATCCGTACATCGCGCCGAGCTGATCGATCGGTGCCGACTGAAAGTCGCGCAAAGGCTCTCACCCGCCCCCACGGAAGCGGAGCTCGAGCACGGAATTCCTCTCTTCCTGGATCAGCTGGTCAAGACGCTCAAGCTGGAACAGGCGCTGCAGCCGATGCGGAGCCGCGCGGTGTCCGGTCCCGCGGGCGGCGAAGGTTCGGATGCGCATCTCTCGGAGATCGGGGAAGGCGCCGCCAGGCATGGGCGCGAGTTGCTACAGGATGGGTTCACGATAGACCAGGTCGTTCACGATTATGGAGATCTCTGCCAGGCCATCACCGACCTCGCGTTCGAGGTCAATGCGCCAATCGAGATAGACGAATTTCGAACCCTCAACCGTTGCCTGGACAACGCCATCGCCGCCGCCGTCTCAGAGTTCAACTTTCAGGGCGACCTGGGTTCTCAGAGCAAGCAGGCCGACGCGCTGAACGAGCGGCTGGGCTTTTTCGCGCACGAGCTGCGCAATCTCCTGAATTCGGCCACGCTCGCGGTCGCGGCGATGAAGGCGGGCAAAGTAGGACTCGGCGGCGCGACGGGTGCCGTGTTGGACCGGAGCCTGGCGGGGATCGGAACTCTCATCGATCGGTCCCTGGCGGAGGTTCGATTAACCGCCGGACTCCCATCCAGCCGTGAGCTGTTTTCGCTCTCAGATTTCATCGTGGAAGTGAAGCTCTCCGCCTCTCTTCAGGCGCAGGTTAAGGAATGCCTGTTTTCCGTATCCAGCGTCGATTCGCGACTCGCGATCGATGCAGATCGGGACATCCTTTTTTCTGCGGTCGGAAATCTGCTCCAGAACGCATTCAAGTTCACCCGGCCTGGGACAGAAGTAACCCTGACGGCTCATGCCGCCGGGGAACGCATCCGGATCGAGGTCGCGGACCATTGCGGCGGTCTGCCGCCTGGCGATACGGAGAATTTGTTTCTCCCGTTCGCCCAGGACGCTTCCGACAAGACCGGACTGGGCCTTGGACTATGCATCGCCCGCGAAGGTGTCGGGGCGAGCGGCGGAGCTCTCACCGTCCGAAACATCCCCGAGACCGGATGTGTCTTCACGATCGATTTGCCCCTTCGGTCGCTGCCCGAGCTGCACCCGCTGGCGGACCGCCGCGCCCGATAGCTAGAGATAAATCCGACCGACCCGTTCGCTCGGCGGCGGTAGGATACCGATGCTCGCGGTGTTGCCCATGAGACAGAGAACGCTCTTGTAAGGTCGGCGATTCCGTGGGCCGGGACCAGAGGGAGGCAAGCGATGTTTCGACGCACGCTGCTGTTGGCCGGATTTCTCGTCGCCGCTTCGTGGCCGTCTGCGGAGAACGCTCTCGGGCAGGCCGACGACGCGACTTTGCGCGCCTTGGCGGCTTCGATCGATCGAATCGCGGATCCGGCCGGGGCGCCCCGGGGTGCGGGCAAGTCCGAGCTTGCGCGTGCCAAGACCGCGCTCTCGGGCCGCAGCGTGCTGGCGGCCTGCCCCTCTCTGCGTATCGCCTGCGGCGATTCGGTCTCCGGGCAACTCTCGACCTCCAGCTGCGCGCTCAAGGACGGAAGCTTCGTCGACACCTACTACTTCAACGGGCTCGCTGGTCAGACGGTGACGATCAGCATGACATCGCCGACCTTCGATACCTTCCTGTTTCTGAACGATCCCTTCGGCAGCCGTGTGGCTTCGAATGACGACTTCGGCGGGAGCACGAACGCGCGCATCGTTTTCACACTCCCGACGACCGGCGCCTGGTCGATCCAGGCGAACAGTCTGGCAACAGGGACGGTCGGCAACTACAACTTGTCTTTGGCGTGCACGTCCTCCTCGAGCTGCAACTCTGTCGGCACGCTGATCTGCGGGGTCCCGGTCACAGGCTCCCTCACGGCGACGGACTGCGCGGCGGGCGGCACCGTGAACGCGTTCGTGGATTTGTACGACTTCGACGCCACAGCGGGCGTTCCGATCGTCGTCACATACTCCGCGCCCCTCATCCCTCTTCTCCTGACGATCCAGGATCCCTCGAGCGGGTCGGTCCTCGCATCCAAAGGCGGTACGGGGAGCATCTCCCTCTCCTACACACCCGCCTACACGGGCCGGCACCTCGTCGGGGTCACGAGCTCGCAGGCCCAGGCCACGGGGCCCTATTCCCTTGCAGTCAACTGCGGCTTGAGCGCGGGCTGCGTGCCGGGCGCAAACGCGCTGTGCTTGAACAACGGGCGCTTCCGCGTGACCGCGAGCTTCCAGTCCTCGGACGGATCCGGAGCGGGTCAGGCGGTTCCGCTGACGGGCGATACCGGCTATTTCTGGTTTTTCACCGGGACTAACGTCGAGATGGTCGTGAAGGTGGTCAACGGCTGTTCCTTCAATTCTCGCTACTGGACGTTCGCCGGCGGTCTCACCAACGTCGCAGTGACGCTCACGGTCATCGACACGCAGAACGGCTCGACCAGGACCTACGTCAATCCCGCCGGAACCGCCTTCGCGCCGATTCAGGACACTGCGGCCTTCAGTCGCTGCCCGTGAGCTCACGCTCTCGGCAGTGACCGGGCAGGCGGCGATCTTCGCCTGATCCGCGTCGAAACTGGGCCCCGGCCGAGGCGCTCCCGATGACGGCGAGGACGAGACCGATCGCCGTCCGCCACGTCGTCGAGCGCGACCGTCACAGACCCCGTTGAGCGGGACGGCCACCGCGAGATGAGAGAACTCTCACGCTGGCCCATTGATTCCTCAAGGACTTGCGACTAGGATCTGCCCTCCCGCGAAAGTGGCGGAACTGGTAGACGCGCAGGTTTCAGGAACCTGTGGAGCAATCCGTGGGGGTTCGAGTCCCCCCTTTCGCACCAATCCTCATCGCCTCTTCCTCGGCATTCGTTGGACGCGCAACTTCCTTTGATTCTCGCTTTGCGGAAAGCGTAACAGCCACGCGCGTCGCGTGACCGGAGCGACCGGAGCGGAACGGTGCAACCCTTTCGGCTGCGTCGGCCACAGAGGGGCAGGAGGTTGACAATGCCCTTGCCTCTTTCGCCCTCGGCTCTCCTCGTTCTTCTCGCGCTCCCTCTCGTGACGGTGGTGTCGGAGCCGGCACGCGCCGCAGAACCCGTCCTGCCGGCCCGCACGATGTTCGAGCGCTTTCGTGCGCTCGAGGGAGCGTGGGAGGGATCGAGCACTAGCCGCGGGTCTTGCCGGCCTGTCCCTAGGCGCCGGGCGGGCACCATTCGGCGACCGCCTCGAGAAGCCGCTCGGGATCGAGGGGCTTGGTGAGGTAACCCGCCGCCGCGAGCGTCTCCGCGTTTTTCAGGAGATGGCGTGCGCGGAGATCACGACCACCGGAATCCCGGAGATCTGCGGGTCTTTCAGCTGCGCCTCGCGGAACTCCCATCCGTTCATGAGAGGCATCATCAGATCCAGAAGAATGAGGCACGGCGGAGCGAACCGCCCGAGGTGCTCGAGCGCCTCTCTTCCGTTGGCGACCATGGCCGTCTGATGTCCCTGGAGCTCCAGCGTGTCGCAGAGCGCCTCCCGCATGGCGGCGTCATCGTCCACGATCAGAACCTGCATCAGCCTGCCTCCGCGGGAAGCCGGACGCGGAAAGTCGCGCCCTGACCCGGTTCACTTTCGACTTCGATCGTACCGCCGTGCGCCGTGACCAGCTGCCGGGCGATCCAGAGCCCGAGCCCGATGCCCGAATAGGATCGAGAGGAGACTGCGCGCTCGAACCGCTCGAAGATCCTGTCCCGGTCCTCGGGTCGAATTCCGATGCCGCGGTCGGACACGGTCAGCTCCGCCGCTCCGTTGTCGCGATGGATGCGAATCAGAATGGGATGGCCCGCCCCGAATTTGACGGCGTTGGTCAGGAGATTGGTCACGACCTGATCGAGACGCGAGCGGTCCCAGTCGCCCACGACCGGTCCCGAAGACTCGATCTCGAGGCGGGCTCCCGTGCGCGCCGCGGATTCATCCAGCCGTCCCGCGACCTCGCGCACCACTGCGGCGAGGTCCGTCGCTGTCTTTTGGAGCGCGAGCTCTCCCGCGCTGATGCGGCCGATGTCCAGGAGATCCTCGGTCAGCCTCGTCAGGCGGATGACCTGCTGCTGCGCCTTCCCCATCCGTTCGAGCGTCCTCTCGTCCTTTTCCGCCCGGGCGCGAACGCTCCAGTTATGAAAGGTCAGGCTGAGCGCCGCGAGCGGGGTGCGGAACTCGTGACCCGCCACAGACAGGAAGGCATCCCGGATCTCGACCGCCTTCCGCGTTTCGGCCAGCAGCCTTTCGCGCTCGGCCTCGAGATGTCGGCGTTCGGAGATGTCGCGGGCTATTTTTGCCGCGCCGACGACGCGTCCGGAGGGATCCTTGACCGGCGACACGGAAAGGGAGACGTACACCGGCTGTCCGTCTTTTCGGATCCGGACCGTCTCGAAATGTTCGACCCGCTCGCCACGTCCGATGCGTCGGAGAATCTCGACCATGTCCTTCTTCTGCTCGGCTCCCATGATGGTCGATATGGGCTTGCCGATCATCTCCTCGGCCTTGTAGCCGAGGAGCCTCTCGGCGGCCGCATTCCACGCCGTGACCGTCCCGTCCAGGGACTTGCCGATGATCGCGTCATCCGAGGACTCGACGAGGGCCGCGAACCGCGCGAGGTCGATCATCGCGCTTTCGGCCTGTCGGCGGGACTGGCGAGACTCCGCCAGAAGGCCGACGAGAGTCCGGCGGCTGGCCCCGAGCTGCCTTTGCAGAGCGCTGGCGAAAGCGCCGGCGCCGACGAACAGAAGCAGCCGAAGGACGTCATCCGCGCCGGGCGGCCAGGCCGTCCGCGTCACCGGGAGCACGAAGAGAATTCCCGCCGCGACCAGGACCGTCGTCAGAAAACCGGGCCCGCCGCCGCCGAACCACGCCGTCGCGAAGACGGCGACGAAACCGAGCATGAACGGAACGGCGTGAAAGACGGACCAGAACGCGTTCGTCGCGACGAGCGCCGCCACGGAGGCCGCGACGGCGACCCCGTATCTCAGCCACGCCGGGCGCGAGAGTTCCCGCAGCGGTTCCATCAAGGCTCGGACAGATAATAAAGGGAAAGGCTGGCGAGGCGCCGTTGCCCGGGTCGGAACCGGCTCGGACTACGAATCCTTGAGGTAGGCGCGCAGCGCCCGGATGAGCACCTCGCCCGTCGGGACCTTCTCCTTCGCGGCACGGTCGCGGGCCTTCTCCCAGAGCTCCAGGGAGACCCTCGCCTCGTCGGTCCTCCGCCGTCCCGCTCCGCGCCTCGCGGCTTTCTCGGGGTTCGCTCCGACCCAGACGGTGCCCACGGGGGCGCTGTCGCTCTTGCGGATCAGGTCGCTCAGATGCGCGGCCCGAATGAGCGACGGCAGAAGGCTCGCCGTCGGCGGCGGCCCCACGAGCTTGACGAGATCCAGCGAGGTGAACGGCTGACCGCGGCGCGCGAGAACGGAGAGTGCGAGCTCCGCCGCCCGGCGCCATTCGTTCTCGTCGTCACTGGTCACGACTTCGCGGTGCGGGCGGTTCGGCTTCACCGGCGCCGAAGGGGGAGCATCCGCACCCGCCTTGACCATGTTGCTGCGTCCTTCCAGAACACCGAGTTCCAACGCGTTGACTGAACGGAGTCTACTCCCGATCCGAGGCGGCGGAGTCGGAACGGGCGCTCCGGCCGCCGCCCTTCCGGCGCGGGTTCCAGCACTCTTCCTCAGACAGAACCGCGATCACTGCCGCGTCTCGGGCGCAAGCCGTTCCTCGAAGAGAAGGGAGCCCTTGACGTCTGTCAGGCGGAGCAGAGCATCCTCTCCGCCCGACACAGACACGACGGCCCGGACCTGGCCCGCGAGCATCTGGCGGAGCGTCGCGGGGTTGAAGCGATCCGGAGGGTACGCCGCGATCACCTGGCCGTCGGGGCGCATGATTTGAACGCGCAGCACCCGGGTGCCGGCGGTAACGAGTCGACACCACGCCTCCTGCGCCGCCGGGACGGTCTCGTTCATGCCCCAGCGTATCGGAATCGGAAGCCGCGCGAGCGCGGAGCATGGCGGGCAGACGTCTTGCAACTGAGTGCAATCGGGGAGGATCGAAGTTCATGACCAGGCCGCTCGAAGGGGAGCGTCAGGCGCGCGCCCCGGGCCTCTCGTGCGGGACCGGAGACGCGAAGGCGGTTCCGGGGCTCTCCCGGCCCGTCGCGCTCGCGCTCGTGCTTCTGTTCGGAATAGCCGCCGCCCCCTCAGCCGCCGCCCAGGCGATCATCGAATTTCCTCTGCCCGCCGGCAGCTCTCCCGCGGGAATCACGGCGGGTCCCGATGGGAACGTGTGGTTTGTCGAGGAGCACGGCGACCGGGTGGGGAGAATCGCGACATCGGGCGCGATAGCGGAGTTTTCGCTCGGGAATCCGAGGAGCTTCGCCAGGGGAATCACGGCGGGGCCTGACGGCGCGCTCTGGTTTACCGAGCTGCCGGGTCGAATCGGCCGGGTGACGCCTTCCGGGGCCGTAACAGAGCTCACGATTCCCGTCCGACCGTCCGAGCCGGTGGAGATCGCGACGGGATCGGACGGAAACCTGTGGTTCACAGACTTCTACGAACGAATCGGCCGCCTCACGCCTGCCGGCGTTTTGACCTTCTTCGTCCTGCCGCCCGCTACGGGTCCGCGAGGGATCACCGCCGGTCCCGACGGCGCGCTCTGGTTTGCGGAGACCAACGCCGGGCGGATCGGCCGAATCACCACCGGAGGCGCGCTTTCTCACTTCTCGCTTCCGGATCCGAGCGGCAACCCGTTCGGGATCACGGTCGGGCGTGATGGAAATCTGTGGTTTACCCAGGTCGGAAATTCCCGCATCGGCCGGATGAGCCCCGCCGGCGTTGTGACGGAGTTCCCCCTCTCTGCGGGAGCCGCCCCGTACGGGATCACCTCGGCCTCCGACGGAAACATCTGGTTTACCGAGTCGGGAATCGACAGCGTGGGACGCATTACGCCGGCGGGGGTCCTCTCGGAATTTCCGATCCCCACGGCAGGCGGTTTCCCGTTAGAGATCACCTCGGGCGCGGACGGAAACTTGTGGTTCACGGAATTCGCCGGGGACAAAATCGGGCGCGTGGCCCTGGAGGGCTTCTGCGTGCCCAACTCGTCGACCCTCTGCCTGAACAGGGCCCGCTTCCAGGTTCAGGTCGTCTGGGACGTCTCTCCGCAGGGGATGGCGGGGGAGGGCAGGGCGATCCCCCTGACCGGCGACTCCGGAGCGTTCTGGTTCTTTTCCGCGAACAACATCGAGATCGTCGTCAAAGTCGTCGACGGAAGGACGTTCAACGGGAAGTTCTGGGTCTTCATTGGATCGCTGACCGACGTCGACTACCGGGTCACGATCCGGGACCTCCAGACGGACCACGTGAACACCTACGTGCACATGGGCGGCACGCTCCAGAGCTTCTCCGACACCGCCGCGTTCTGAGATCCCTCTCGACCACGGCGGTGATGAGGACGGGAGGCGGAAGGCGGGAGGCGGCACGGAGGAAATTCGACGGTAATCGGCAATCCCTAGTCACGGACCACGCACGCACGTTTGTCACATAGTATCTTTGTACCGTAGTACCACCACTCCTGGAGGCCTTCGAGTCAGCGACGCTTCCGCCCTCGCAATTCCGCCACCGCGATCACGTCCAGGTCGTCTGGCTCTACCTGTCCGGGGGCTCGCTCCTGACGACGCTCGATCGATTTCCCGCCGCGCTGCGCCGCTTCGCGGCTACCCACGGCAACCCGGGCCTCTACCACGAGACGATCACGTGGGCGCTCATCCTCCTGATCCACGAGAGACGACGTCGCGGGCCCGAAACGGCGACTTGGGAGGAGTTCGCCGCGGCGAATCCTGATCTTCTTGTGTGGCCGGATGTGTTGCGCGCGCACTACCGCCCGGAAACACTCGCCTCGTCGGAAGCCCGCTGCTTCTTCGTCATGCCCGACGTCGCGGCTGGCGATTCAGTTTTCGTCGCGCCGGAGCGCTGTCCCGATCCACCGGGATAGACTCGCCGCGTGCTGCCTCGCGATTCGGACGTCCTCGGGCGCCTCCGTGAAAAAGGCTCGAGGACGCTCTCCTTCCAGGAGCTCGTCCGCAGCCTCCGCGTCCCCGAGGAAGAGGAGGACGACTTCCGTGAACGACTCGATGCGCTCGAGCGTCGGGGAGAGCTCGTCCGCGTCCGGGGAGAGAAGTATTCGGCCATCGAGTTCTCGAACCTGACGGCGGGGCGGCTGACCGTGCGGCCCGAGGGCTTCGGTTTCGTGCTCGTCCAGGGTGGGCCGGACCTCTACGTTCCGCGCGCGGGCATGCACGGAGCGATGGACGGCGACACAGTCCTGGCGCGCGAAGAGAGCACCCGAAGCCACGCGCGCGGCCGGGACCCGGAGCGCATCTCCGGATCGGTCGTCAAGGTCCTGGATCGGGCCCGCGAGCGTGTGGTCGGCCGATTCGAGACCCAGGAGGGACGCAAGGTCGTCCTTCCGTACGATCCGAAGGTCGACGCGATCGTCCGGATCGCGGAGGGGAAGACCCACGGCGCCCGGGAGGGAGAGATCGTGGAAGCGCGCCTCACCGCTTTCCCCGACGCGCGGCGAGTCGCGCACGGCGTCGTCGAAGAGCGCCTCGGTTTCCTGGGGGAGCCGGGCGTCGACATCGAGATCGTTCTCCGGTCGTACGGCCTGCCGCCGCGGTTCCCGCAGCCGGTCGTCGAGGCCTCGGAGAAGTTTCCAGAAGAAGTCGCGACCGAAGACCTTCTGGGCCGCCGGGATTTCCGCGACCGGCGCATCGTCACGATCGATGGCGAGACGGCCAAGGACTTCGACGACGCGGTCGAGATCGAGCGCACGGAGAACGGTTTCCGGCTGGGCGTGCACATCGCGGACGTCTCCAACTACGTGACCGACGGAAGCCTTCTCGACATCGAAGCGGCGTCGCGCGGCACGAGTGTGTATTTCCCCGGGCGCGTTCTCCCGATGCTCCCCGAGCGGCTCTCGAACGGGCTCTGCTCCTTGAACCCGCGCGTGGACCGGCTCGTGCTCTCGGCGATTCTCGATTTCGACAAGAGGGGCCGCGTGCAGGCCGGGCAATTCTGCAAGGGCGTGATCCGCAGCGCGCACCGCATGACGTACACGGAGGTCGCGCGGCTCCTGGAGACACGCCCGTCCTCGGAGGACGAGCGGCGGTACGGGCCGTTTCTCGACGACTTCCGCACGATGGCCGAGCTCGCCGCGGCGCTGCGGGCCCGCCGGGAGGGGAGAGGCGCCATCGACTTCGACCTTCCGGACGCCGACATCGTGCTCGACGACGCGGGGCTCGTGGTCGGCATCGTCCCCGAATCGCGCAACGTGGCTCACCGCCTGATCGAGGAGTTCATGCTCGCGGCCAATGAAGCGGTCGCGAAGAAGCTCTTGTTCGACAAGCAGCCCGCAATCTACCGCGTGCACGACAGGCCCGACCCCGACAAGCTGACGGACCTCCGCGACGTCCTCGAGGGCTTCGGGTACGAGCTCAAGGGCAACCTTGCGGAGCTTCCCCCGGCCGCGTTCCAGAAGCTCCTGAAGGAAGTGCAGGGGAAGCCGGAGGAGCGGCTCCTGACCGACCTTCTCCTGCGCGCGCAGCGCAAGGCCATCTACAGCGAAGAGTGCCGGGGCCACTACGCGCTCGCCGCGCCCTACTACTGCCACTTCACCTCGCCCATCCGCCGCTATCCGGACCTGATCGTCCACCGGCAGCTTTCGCGTCTTCTGTCTTTCGGACGGGCGGTTTCCGCCGGGGACTTCGAGGCGATGAACCAGGGCCTCGCCGGCGTGGCGAGACTTTCCTCCGAACGCGAGCGGCGGGCGGAGCAGGCGGAGCGCGAGAGCCTGCTGTGGAAGAAGATCGTCTTCATGAAAGACAAGGTCGGCCGCGATTTTGACGCCGTCGTCACGGGTGTGGCCTCGTTCGGCCTCTTCGTGATGCTGAAGGACTTCTTCGTCGAGGGCCTCCTGCCGGTTTCGGCGCTCGGGGAGGACTTCTTCGTGTACGAGGAAAAGCAGCACCGCCTGCGGGGACGCTCGACCGACGTGACCTATCGCCTGGGGGACTCGCTGACCGTTCACCTGAAGGAGATCGACGAGGTGCGCCGGCGGCTGAACTTCCGGCTCGCGGAACGCAAGGCCGCGCCGGCGCCCGCACGGAGGGTCAGACCTCTTGCCGCCCCCGCGTCGGCGCCTGCGCAAAAACCCCGACGGACCTACGGCCGCAAGCCCCGGAAGAGCTCCCGATGAGCCGCGCCGCATCCGGTCTCCTTGTCCTCCTCGCGCTCGCGCCGGCATGCCGCGAACGCGGTCGGCCCGACCCTGCGATCCGGATGGCGGTCTCACACGAGCGCGCGGAGGCTCCTTCCGGCGGCGCGCCGGCGGGAGCGGACGGTTCGGGGACCCCGCGGGTGCCGACGAGGCTGCTCGTTCCCGAGTCCGTCACGAAGGCGTACTCGGGCATCCGCCTCCGCTGGAAGGATGCGGGCAGCGGCAAGGAAGGCACGCTCGACGTTCCGCTCGGCGCCGCTTCTCCCGTTCCGGGATCGACGCTGGAAGTTCGCGCCGACGTTTTTCTCCCGGCCTTCACGATGACCAGCGACGCAATCACCTCGACGGGGATCGAGCCCGAAAACCCGGCCGCGCGGATCACCGTGGGCGACGGCGGGAAGGAAGTCTTCGCGGGCTGGATCTTCACGCGCTTTCCCGACGTACACCCGTTCGAGCACCCCCGTTTTTCGCTGCGTCTCGAGGGAGGGGTTCGGCGCGCCTCGTGAGCGTAAGCAAGGACAAGGCGTTCACGGTCGTCGTCGCGGGCCGGCCGAACGTCGGAAAGTCCGCGCTCTTCAACCGCCTCATCCGGCGGCGCCGGTCGATCGTGCACGACCTGCCCGGGATGACGCGCGACGTGCTCGAGGAAGAGGCGGAGCTTCCGGACGGGCGCAGGTTCCGGCTCGTCGACACCGGAGGCTATGACCCCGAGGGCAAGGATCACATCCCGAGGGAAGTGCGCGACCGCGCCGCGGCGGCGATCCGCAACGCCGATCTCGTGCTCCTGACCATCGACGCTTCGGCCGGAATCCTGCCGGGCGACCGCGCGGCCGCCCGCATCGCGCGGCAGGCCGGCGTCGAGACCCTCGTTGCCGCGAACAAGATCGACCGGCGCGAGGGGAGCGAGGGCGAGGTCGAGGCCTGGGAGCTCGGCTTCAACGAGGTGTTCGGCGTCTCGGCGGAGCATGGGATCGGCGTCGAGGAGATCCTGGACGCGATCGCGGCGCGTCTGCCTCCGCGTCCGGAAGGGGAGCAGCTGCCCGATGAAGCGAAACCGCGCGAGATCGCGCTCGCGATGATCGGGCGCCCGAACGTCGGCAAGTCCTCGCTCGTGAACGCCCTCCTCGGGGAGGAGCGGCTCATCGTCTCGGAAGTCGCCGGCACCACGCGCGACTCCGTGGACGCGCGGCTCGTGTGGGGCGAGGCGCGGTTCCGGCTGGTGGACACCGCGGGGATCCGCCGCAAGGGAAAGACCGAGCGCGGCCCGGAAGTCCTCTCCGTGGTGCAGGCCCGCAAGCGGATCGAGGAGTGCGACGTCGCCGCGCTGATTGTCGACGCCGCCAGCGGCGCCGCCTCGCAGGACGCCAAGGTCGCTTCCTACGTCAACGACGCCGGCAAGGGACTCGTCCTCGTCGGAAACAAGTGGGATATCGCCGGGGGAGACACCGGAGAAGCGAAGAAGTTCGCCGCCGCGCTCGAAGACGAGATCCCGTTCGTGCGGTGGGCGCCGCTGGTCCTGACCTCCGCGAAGACCGGGCGCGGGATCGCCAAGATCCTGGACACCGCCGCGAAAGTCGCCGAGAACCGCTACCGCCGGATCTCCACGGGGGAGCTGAATCGCGTTCTCGGGCGCGCCTTGCGCGACAAGGCCCCGCGGACGGCGTCCGGAAAGCGCATCAAGATCTACTACGTGGCGCAGACCGGCGTCGCCCCTCCGACCTTCACCCTCGTGGCCAGCCGCGCCGAGGCCCTGCACTTCTCCGAGTCGCGCCGCGTCGAGAACCTTGTACGCGAAATGGCGGACTTCACCGGCTCGCCGATCCGGATCTCCGTGCGCGGCCGATCGAGGGAGGAGAAATAGCTGTCAGCTCTCAGCTGTCAGCTCTCGAGATCGTTTGCTCGGCTTTCCCTCTGAACCTCTCCCCCTTCGCCCCGGGCGCGGGGAGAGGGCCGGGGTGAGGGGCATCGGAAACGCTCAGCGTCTCCTGTGAACTGGCGCACGCCGATATCTGACAACCGGCACCCGAGAACTCGTTAATATGTCGGGAATGAAGAGCGAGCCGGAGTTCTACAAGCCGGCCGAGGCCTGCCGGATGGCCGAAGTCGCGCCGTACGTCCTGCGGTACTGGGAGACGGAGTTCCCCTCTCTCTCCGAGGGCAAGGAAAAGGGCGCCGCGCGGCTCTACACCGGACGCGACGTCCGCATCATCAGCCGCATCCGCGAGCTCCTGTACGACGAGGGGTTCACCGTCGCCGGCGCGAAGAAGCGTTTGGAGGCGGAGATCTCCGAAGGGCGCTTCGACGACGGCCTGCAGCCGGCGCCGCCCCGGTCGGAGCAGAAGAAGTCGGCGAACCCGCCCGCGCCTCCCGTCATCGAGTCGCCGGAGACGGCGTTTCTCTCGGAGGGCTCGACGCGCGGAGGGAGGAACGCGGCGCCGTCCGCCCGCAAGGCGGCGCCGGCGCCCGAGTTCCCCGACCGCAAGCGCGTCCTGAGAGAGCTCAAGGAGATCGCCAGACTCCTCGACAAGCCGCGCCGCGCGCACTGACGGACTCGCGCCGCCTGACCGCGTTTGACTCGCGGGAGCAACCCTGCTCAAATGCCCCCTTCCGGTCGGGACGTGGCGCAGTCTGGTAGCGTACCTGAATGGGGTTCAGGGGGTCCCGGGTTCGAATCCCGGCGTCCCGACCAAAATCACTGAGCAAAAACGACGTGGGGTGCCCGTTGGGGTGCCCATCACCGTTTCCTCCGCATCGGCACCACGGGCGAAGAGGCACCCCGGCCCGCCGGCGCCGCGACCCTCTGAAACGCGCTCGCCATGTCGCTGGTCTCGACGATTGCGTAGCGCCGGAACATCGAATCCGTCTCGTGCCCGGTGATCTTCATCGCGACAACTTGCGGAACGCCGGCGTTGGTCATCCGTCGCGCCGCTGCCCGCCGGAAGTCGTGAAAGAGACGGTGGGGGAGCTTCGCGGCCTTGCGCGCCGCGCTCCAGGCGAGAACGAACCGTTTTCGGGTGATTGGCTGCCCGGCGTCGTGAAAGACCGTCTCCGCCAGAGCGACCGAGCCGCTCTCGTGCACCACGCTCCGCGCTTCCCGTAGGCGTTCCATGATCGCGACGAGCTCGCCCGCGATCGGAACGACGCGGCCCCGGCCGTTCTTCGTGCTGACGCCCGGCAGCCGCACCTGCCTTTCTTCCCAGTCGATCCACTCCCAGCGAAGCGCGAGCAGCTCCCCGCGGCGCCACCCGGTCACGTAGGCGAACCGCACCATCTCGGCCAGCCATGGCGCCTTCTCCAGCGCCGCGGCGGCCAGCGCCTCCGGCTCCCACGCTTCGGGGAACCCCTCCCGGACCCGCTCCCCGAGCTTGTCGGGGAAGGCCGGCAGCCGGAGCACCCGCCCCGCCTTCACCGCCAGGCGCAGCGCCGACCGGAGTCCCTGGAGATCGTTGTTGATCGTCTTGTTCGCGCAGTTCTCCTTCCTCCGCGCTTCCACGTAGCCGACGAGCCGCGCGCGCGAAAGCTGGCGGACCGGGACGTGCCCGAGCGCGGAGCACAGCGGCGACTCCGGCCGGAGCCGATACCACTCGTTCTTCCAGCCCTTCTTCTCCCGCATTTGGAGATCTCGCACGTAATCCGCGAGCGCCTCGCCCACGGTGTACCGGCGATGAGCGGAGGTCTCGACGTCGCCCCCGGTTTTCTCCGCGACGTAAGAGCTCGAGACGCGATCGCGCAACTTCCGCCGCGCGGCGGCCTCATCGGTCGTACCCGACGACTCGCGCAGCCGGACGCGCTTCCCGTTGACCTCGCCGTAGTAGTCGAGCATCCACACCGGGCGCCCCTGGCGCTGGTAGACCCGCCCTTCGCCCTTCATGGCTTCGCCTCCTTCTTCGCGATCCGCGGGCGCCCCGGCCGCTTGGGCTCGAGCGGCTGCTTCAACCCGAGATAGTCGCGGATCGCGACGTTGACGAGGTAGGCGAGCGACACCCGCCGCCTCACCGCAACCTTGCGGGCCTTCTCCCATAACCAGTTCTCGATATCGATGTTCGTTCTCACGTTATGCAGCATTTTGCGCGGCCTCCATAATTAGGTGTAATATTTCATATATTAACACCGCCGTCGAGGGCGGCGGCAGAAAAACAGGAGGACGAAGTGGACGACAGGAAACACGGATCCGGAACTCCGACGCCGCACGACTTCTTAACCTGCAAAGCTTGCAGGGAGGCCGGCCAGGAAACCAAAGAGGCGGTGGCTAAGATCGGACGGTGGAGCGCCGCGATGATCGACTTGAGCCCTCCGCCCGAGATTAGAGCGGCGGACGAGGACCCTGATCCCGGCGTGCGCGACGGGATCAACGTTTTTGTCGTCATAGAGGGCTTGGCGCACGCGATCTTCTACGAGGCCGAACGCCTGGACAGCGATCTCCCGCCGGCGCTGGCGATTTGCTCGGAGGAGCTGTTCCGTCTGGGCGCCCGTAGAGAGTCCGGACCGAAGGCGGTGCCGCGATGATGGAGCAGCGACGCATCCAAGGGATTCATCAGGTCGCAAGACT
>JBBRDK010000005.1:0-73198 GCA_038203955.1 Thermoanaerobaculia bacterium
GTGTATGCCGCCGACCCGCACGCCGGCGGCGCCGGCGACGTCGGACATCCGCTCAGCCCTCCGCCTCCGCAGATCGTCCCCTCCATCACCTTCCAACCGTAGTTCTGTCCCGACCCGCCCCCAGACGCGCGCGCCGCAAAGTCCACCTCTTCCCGCGCTCCCTGTCCCACGTCCCCGATCCACAGATCCCCCGTCACGCGGTCAAACGTAAACCGCCACGGATTGCGCAGTCCCTTCGACCACACCTCATTTGGCACACCGCCCGGCCGAAACGGATTGTCCGCCGGCACCGTGTAATACGGCGCCGCGCTCACGTTCACGTCGATCCTCAACAGCTTGCCCAGCAGCACGTCGTCTCTCTGCGCGTTGCACATCGGATCGTTGGCCGATCCCCCGTCCCCCATCCCGATGTACAGATACCCGTCGGGCCCAAACTGCAGCTGCCCTCCGTTGTGATTGGCAAACGGCTGCGCAATCGTCAACAGCACCACTCCGCTCGTCCCATCCGCCACGTCCGGGTTGCTCGATACCTGGTACCGCGCGATCACCGTGTTGCCCGCCGTGTTCGTGTAATTCACGAAAAACAACCCGTTGCTCGCGTACTGCGGATGAAACGCAATCGACAGCAACCCCCGCTCCCCGCAGCACGACACCAGGCCGCTCACGTCTAAAAAACTCCCCCCCTGCACCGACGCCCCGTTCCAGATCACCACCCGGCCCGCCTGCTCCACTAAAAACAACCGCCCATCCCCAGCCGAAACGATCGCCGTCAACGCCGGCAATCCGCTCGCCAACGGCTGCAGCACGATGTCGCTCGCCACGGCAGGTTGAGCGTCGAGCGTCGAGCGTTGAGCGCCAGACGGGGACCCGCCCGCGGCGAGAATCGAGAAAGTGCCGCAGGCTAAAGCAAGCGTACGCACGGACTTACGTCGGGACGGCGAGGCCGGGAGGAGAGATGTCATGGGTACCTTCCATCGCAAAGAGGATGCCGCCGCGGGAAATTCCTGGCTGAAGAAACCTTTAACCTGGCAGAGCGAAGGCGCGGACCGGGAAACTGCCGATCGCGCGGACGGGAGCCGGAACCGCGAAGAACCGGAACAGCGACGATCCGAGGCTCGCGAGGTTCGTCAGGTGCTCGACGATCGGAATACCGGCGTCGAGAAGCAGCGTGTGCGCCGGCCGGGTCACATCGGCGGTGTCGTCGATGTTCAGTGAATCGATGCCGACGAGACGCGCGCGAGACGCCGCCAGATGCGCGGCGGCGTCGCGCGTCACGAATGGATGATTTCCCGATCCGTACTCGGGCGTGCGCCAGTGGACGTCCCATCCCGTCCATATCAGCACGGCCCGGTTCTCCAGCTCCATTTTGTCGAACATTTCCGGGCCGAGAGATCGCCCCCTTTCGCGCGCATCCACGAGGACGCCGGTCAACCCGGCGACACGGTCGAGAGACAGACCGGCGATGTCGACTCCGCCCGCGAAACGGTGGAACGGCGCGTCGATGTACGTGCCCGTATTGGCGACCATCTCGATCCGACCGATCGAGAATGTCGTCCCCGCGGCATAGCGTTCCCGGGAGGCCTCGCGGGTCAGGTGCTCCGCGACGAGCGGCGCGGGCAGGCCGGGATAGGTCGTCATCCCCGACTCAATCGGATGGGAGAGGTCGAGCGGACCGGCCGAGGGCGGGCTCAGGCGTCTCCCTCGGCGCCCCGCCGAGGCTTCGCGAGCGCCCGCACCAGGCGAATCTGGCCGGCGTGGTAGAGGTCGTGCGCCGCGATACCCCGGATGAGCCGCGCAGCGGATTGCCGTTGCGCCGACGGGCTCGGCGAAAAACGGGACTCGGGGAGACCCGCGATGACCTCGCGAAGGAGGCGGTGCTCGTCGCCGAGCAGAGCGAGGTCCTCTCTCCACGACGTCTCCGTTTCCGGCCGCTCGATCCAGTTGCTGCCGTCGAGACGGAACGATCCGCGCTTTCCTCCGGTGAGCCGGCGGCGGACGACGTATTTCCAGTAGGCCGCGTGCGCGACGAGCTCCCGGATGTTGTGCCGTCCGGGTCGCGGCCGCCATGCGGCGTCCGCCGCCGAGAGCCCCCGCAGGGAGCCGCGGAGGTTGGGGCCATGCCACGCACTGCGGTCGTAGGCTTCGTCGATCAACGGAAGGAGCGCCGCCACGGAGGGAGCGACCGGGCGGCGCGCGACTGAGGCAGCGACCGCGCGGCGCGCGGCCGTCACGACGCGTTTTCCCGGGCGAGCGGGCTCTCCTCGATCCGCGGGCGGGCGGCCCCCGGCTTCTGCTCCGCGTCCCCTCCGTACCGGATGATCAGCGCGACGGCGCCGACGATCGCCGCCGCGGCGAGGCCGATCCTGAGCGTCAACGCCTCCCCGGCGAAGGCCCACCCGAGCAGCACGGCCACCACGGGGTTCACGTACGCATACGTCGTCACCCGCGCCGGCGTCGTCACCTTGAGGAGCCAGATGTAGGCGGAGAACCCGATCAGCGAGCCGAAGACGATGAGATACCCGAGCGAGAGCACCGAGCGAAGCGATACGGACGAGGCGAGGAGACGGGCGCCCTCCCCGAAGGTGAGACCCGCGATCCAGAGGAGAACGCCGCCCGCGATCATCTCGATCGAGATCGCGAGAAGGGTCGAGCTCGGGAGAGCGGCGCGCCGCGAATAGAGCGACCCGATCACCCAGGACAGGGCGGCGAACATCAGCGCCGCGGCGCCGAGGGGATCGACGTGCTCCCCTCCTCCGAAGCGTCCCGGCAGCACCAGCAGCACGAGGCCGCCGAGGCCGATCAGCAGGCCGGCGAGAACGGCCGCCGGCGGACGGCGGCGGCGCAGGATTCCCTGCACGACGGCCATCCAGATGGGCACGGAGGCCACGATCAGGGCGGCGAGCCCGGAGGGGACGCGCTGCTCGGCCCAGGAGACGAACCCGTTCCCGCCCAGAAGAAGAAGCCCGCCGATGATCGCCGCGGACTTCCAGTGGCGCTTTTCCGGAAGCGCCACTCCGCGCGCCCGCAGAAAAGCGAAGAGGAGGAGGCCGGCGGTCAGGTGGCGCGTTCCCGCCATGACGAACGGCGGAAAGGACTCGACAGCGAATCGGATCGCGAGATACGTCGACCCCCAGAGAATGTACACGGCGGCGAACCCCGCGACGAGGTGGGAGCGCGGGGGCGCGGGCGCCATCAGGACCCCGGACGGGGTGCGCGTGCCGCGGGCGGGCTCAGCCACGCGCCGCCGCTCCCGCGCGTTCCTGCTCCGACTTCAGGGGAAGAGCCGCGGTTTCCTTGACGACCTCGAGGACCATCGTGGTGCGGGTCGACGCGAGCGTCGAAATCCGCCCCAGCCGCTCGCGCAGCAGCCGTCCGAGCGCCTCGGCGTCGCGGACGCGGACCTTGGCGAGAAAACAGTCCTCGCCCGCGACGTGGTGAAGCTCCAGGATCTCCGGAATTCCGGCGAGCTTCTGCGCCGTCTGGTCTCCCCCGGGACGGTCGTTGGACCGGATGAAGATGAAGGCGAGCTGGCCCAGGTCGAGGGCGGCCGGATCGATCTCCGCACGGTAGCCGCGGATGATCTCCTTCTCTTCGAGCTTGCGGATCCGCTCGAAGACGGCCGAGGGCGCGAGGCCCACCTGCCGGGCGATCTCCGCATTGGACGTTCTGCAGTTTTCCTGAAGGATCGACAGTATTTCAGCGTCTATGGAGTCGATCATTCGTCAATCAGACCATATCTGAGTCGGATCGTCAAGACGCCGTCAGGGCCCGGCTCCCCAGCGGAACCGGATAGGGCCGAGCCGGCGAACGCGTCCGCCGGGTTCCTTCAGCTCGACGGTCATCGCGCGCTCGCGGACCGGGCCGGGCGCCGCGGGGACGTCCGCGCGGAATCCCGTCGTCGCGGTTTCGCCGAGCTCGGGGAGGACCAGAGCGACGTCGGGGCGCGGATACCGTTGCGGTGACACGACAGGTCCCCCGTCAAACGCGATGGCCACCTCGACCTCGCCGGCGGCGGACTTCGCCCACCCGCTGACGGACAGCGTCCCGCGGATGGTGCGGCTCCCCGGCGATGCGTCGATCCAGCCGGGAATGGTGTCGTCGTTTTTCTCCGGCGCCCACCAGACCGCCGCCACGTCCCGCCTGCGCGGAGCGGCCTCGCGGTGGAAGAGCTGGCGCGAGGCCAGGACGAGCTCGGACTCGCGCACGTTCCAGAGGCGTTCGGGCTCGAGATCGAGACCCTCCCCGAATCGAGTGGGATAGGCGAAGACGCCCAGCATCTCGACGTAGACAGAAATCGCGAGGAGAGCCGCGAAAAGAAAGATCCGGCCGTGGGAGCGTCCGCTGCGCCGGCGATCCCACAGGCCCCAGCCGACGGCGGAGAGGATCGTGAGCACCGGGACGACGTCGACGACGAGGCGGTATCCGAACGACGAGCCGCCCCACCACATGCCCCAGAAAGAAAAAAGAAGAAGCGTCGCGGCGGTTCCCGCGGCGAGCCACGGCAGAGGCTCATGGCGGCGCTCCCGGGAGCGCCACGCGATCCACGCCCCGGGAAGGCTTGCGAGAAGGACGGGGCTGAAGACGAAGAGGCCGCGCGAAGGGCTCGCGAGAAGCCCGGCGACCCCGCGCACCGGATCCCCCCCGAATCCGAAGGGCCGGTAGAGCTGGCCCATCGCCAGCGGATTGGCGAGCCAGAGCGCCGAGTAGAACGCCACCGCGGCGGCGGGGATGGCCGCGGAGAGCAGAAAGAGAGGGAACGCCCTCCGGCGGCGCGCCAGAACGAAGGCAGCGGCGGCTCCCGCGAGGAGAACGTTGGTCGGGCGGCTGAGGACGGCGAGCGCGAGCGTCAGCCCCGACAGCGGGACCCGCCAGCCCGGATCGAAGCCGTCGGATTCGGGCCCTGGAGGATCCCCGTCCCTGCGCGGCCACAGGAGCCACACGGATGCGGAGAGGAAGAAGAGCGAGGGCGCGTGCTGCCACGCGCCGCGGCTGGCGACCGCCAGGACCTCGGTGCCGAAAGCGTAGACGCCGGCGAAAAGCAGAGCCTCCCGGCGAGACCGGGAGACGCGGCGAAGCGCCCCGTACAGAAAGAGGACGGAGGCCGCCGCCAGGAGAGCCGCGGTCGTGTGCGACAGGCGGGAGCGCGCGGCGTACAGGTCGGTCCGGAGGATCCGCGCCGCCGCATACACGGGAACGTTCGCGAGTCCCGCGACGATCGGGTAGGCCGAGACCACGCGGCCGCGCACGCGCCGGTACGGGTACGGCAGATCCTGCCGGCCGCCGTAGAACCGGTCGAAGTCGAGCTTATGGTCCAGAAGAATCGAGATCGGAAGAAGCTCGGCCGGCTCGGTGTCGCCGCTTCCGGAGTGCGGTCCAGCCAGGAAGAGAAGAAACGGAACGACAAAGATCGCCGCCGGCAGGATCGCGCGCGCCGCGCGGGACTTCGGCACGGACGGCACGCTCACGCGAGGATGGTGTCGCGGCGCCTGTCGCGCGCCCGAAGCCTCGCCCCCCGCCTCAAACGGCGAAGTAGCGCGCCTGCGGATGGTGCAGCACCAGCGCTGAGACGGATGCCTCCGGGTCCATCATCGAGCCGTCCGTCAGCTCGACGCCGATTTTCTCGCCGGGCAGAAGCCGGAACACCGTCGTCTGGTCGCCGAGCTCCGGCCAGGCCGGGTAGCCGGGGCTGTACCGCTTGCCCTGGTAATGAGCCTGGAAGCGGTCCGTCATCGTCATCGCAGGGCCATCGGGAAATCCCCAGCGCGACCGGATCTCTCCGTGCACCCACTCCGCGGCGGCCTCCGCCGTCTCGACGGCGAGCGCCTGGAGCGAGTGGCAGAGAAGGTACTCGCCGCGGACCTTCAGGTCTTCCGCGCGAGCGCGGATTCCCTCCCCCGCGGTCGTGATGAGGAGCGCCACGCTGTCGGGCGGCTCGCCTCCGGCGGAAGACGGACGGATGAAGTCCGCGAGCGAGAGCCTCTCCCCCGCCACCTGACGCGGAAAGTGGAGCACCGCCTCCTCGCGCCCGCCGATCGAGAGCCGGACCGCGTTGCCGTCCGACTCGGCCTCGTAGAACCGGTACATCGCCTTCGCGTGGATCCAGCCGGCCCGGCGCACCTTCGCGATGACCTCCTCGAGATCCGCCAGGCGCGGGTCGGCGGCCTCCTTCAGCTTGCGATAGCTGCCGCGTAACCCGAGGTGTTTCGCGTAGAGCATGTGCGGGTTGACGTAGGCGCCGACTGTCTCGGGATCGATCTCGGGAAGGACGTGCAGCTCGTGATCGGGCGCGGGACGCGCGGCGACGATCTCGACGTCCGGACTCCTCACGGCGGGCGCCGTGAGCGGACTCTCCGCCGGGGCGTCCGCCGCCGCCGCACCCGCCGCGATGCGCAACGACGACTCGTTCGCGAGAGCCTGCCTCTCGGACTCGCCGGAGAGGATGCGGTCGGCGAGCGCCAGCCCGCGCATCGCGTCCACGGCGTAGACCGCGAGCCCGGCGTACGCCGGCGCGATCCGCTGGTCCGTGAACTTCTGCGACAGCGCGGCGCCGCCCACCAGCATCGGGACCTTGACTCCGCGCGCCGTCAGGTCCTGAGCGGTGGTCACCATCTGCTGCGCGCTCTTGACGAGCAGACCCGACAGGCCGATCAGGTCGGGATGGTGCTCCTCGTAGGCCGCGACGAGGCGCTCGGGCGGCACCTTGATCCCGAGGTTCACGACTTCGTAGCCGTTGTTCGACAGGATGATCTCGACGAGGTTCTTCCCGATGTCGTGCACGTCGCCCTTGACGGTCGCGAGAAGGATCTTCCCCTTGCGGGAATCCGTGGCCTTCTCCATGAACTGCTCGAGATGGTTGACGGACGCCTTCATGGACTCCGCGGACTGCAGGACCTCCGCGACGATCAGCTCGTTCGCGTTGAAGAGCCGTCCGACCTCGCGCATCCCGTCCATCAGGGGGCCGTTGATGATGTCGAGCGGCGACATGCCTCCCGAGCGGACGGCCTCCAGGTCCTCGACGAGACCCTCCTTCGAGCCTTCGAGGATGTACCGCGGCAGCCTTTCGAGCGGCGTCCCGGCGCGGGCCGCCGTCCGGGGCGTCGACCCCTTCGCCTTGAAATGGGCGGCGAACGCGGCCACCGGATCTTCCCCGCGGGAGAAGAGAAGGTCCTCGGCGAGCCGCTTCTCCTCGTCGGGGATCGACGGATACCGCATGATCCGCTCGCTGTTCACGATCGCGAGATCGAGCCCCGCCTTCACGCAGTGATACAGGAACACGGAGTTCAAGACCTCCCGCCCGCCCTCGGGGAGGCCGAAGCTCACGTTGGAGATCCCGAGGATCGTCTTGGTCTCCGGGAGCTCCGCCTTGATGAGGCGGATCCCCTCGATTGTCTCGACGGCGCTGCCGACGTACTTCTCGTCCCCGGTTCCGCAGGGAAAGACGAGAGGGTCGAAGAAGATGTCTGTCGCCGCGATGCCGTACTTTTCCGTCAGGAGCGTGAAGCTCCGGCGGGCGATCTCGAGCTTCCGCTCGCGCGTCACTCCCATTCCGTGCTCGGGGTCCTCGTCGATCGTCCCGACGACGAACGCGGCGCCGTACTTCTGCGCCATCGGCACGACGGACCGGAATCGCTCCTCGCCATCCTCGAGGTTGATCGAGTTCAGGATCGACTTGCCCTGGCTCCACTTCAGCCCGAGCTCGAGGACCTTCGCGTCCGTCGAGTCGATCATCAGGGGAACCTTCACCATCTTCGTGACGCGCTCCAGGAAGGCGTTCACATCCGCGGCCTCGTCCCGGTCCGGATCCTGGAGACAGACGTCGATGACCTGGGCGCCGTTCTTGACCTGGGCGCGCGCGATCTCCGCGGCCGCCTCGAACTTGCCTTCCGCGATCAGCCGCTTGAACTTCCGGCTGCCGAGAACGTTCGTCCGCTCGCCGACCAAGACGGGCCGGTTGTCCACATCGATCTCGAGCGCCTCGATCCCGGAAACGAGCGTCTTCGAGACGTGGGGGATCCGCCGCGGCCGCTTCCCTCGCGCCGCATCCACCAGCAGGCGGATGTGCTCGGGGGTCGTCCCGCAGCATCCACCGATCACGTTGACCCATCCTTCGTCGATGAACCGCTTGAGACGCTCCGCGAGGAGCTGCGGAGACTCCGAGTAGTTCCCGTCGACGTCCGGAAGCCCCGCGTTGGGGTAACACGAGACATAGGTCTTCGCGATCCCGGAAAGCGTCCGGAGATGGTCGGTCATGAACTCGGGCCCGGTCGCGCAGTTCAATCCGATCGAGAGGAGCGGTGCGTTCATCAGCGACGCGTACAGCGCATCGATCGACTGTCCGGCGAGCATGGTGCCCATCGGCTCGATCGTCACGGAGCCCATGATCGGAACGCTCCAGCCGGTCTCCGAGAAGGCCTCCTGGATGCCGATCAGGCCCGCCTTCATGTTGCGCGTGTCCTGCGTCGTCTCGAGGAGCAGGACGTCCGCGCCTCCGGCGAGAAGGCCCGCCGCCTGGATGCGGTAGTGCCCGATCAGCTCCTCGAAAGTGACGCCCCCGGTGACGGTGACGGAGCGGGTCGTCGGGCCCATCGATCCGGCAACGAAGCGAGTCCGGTCCGGAGTCGAAAAACGGGCGGCGACCTCGCGCGCGAGCTCCGCGGCGCGGCGGTTGATCTCGAACGCCTTCTTCTCGAGGCCGTATTCGGCGAGCACGAGCGGCGTGGCGCCGAACGTGTCCGTCTCGACGATGTCCGCTCCCGCCTCGAAATACGCCGCGTGCATAGCGCGAATCACGTCGGGGCGCGTGAGCACGAGGTTCTCGTTGCATCCCTCGAGCTCGTCTCCGCCGAAGTCCGTGGCGGTCAGGTCCTGCGACTGAATCCAGGTGCCCGTCGCGCCGTCGAGCACGAGAATCCGCTGGGAGAGCGCCTCCTGGAGGTTCTCCGTCCGACCCTGCATCGTCGAGGCATCCGGCGCGCGCGTGCTCATGGAACCGGACATATTAGCGTCAACCGGGGTTCCTCGCCCAGACCTTGCGATCGCCGCGGCCATGGAGAAACAGAAACCGGGCGGCGCTCCCGGCGCTTCGACGCCGGAGGAAGTGGAGCGAGCCGATCGCCAGCCGGGGGAAAAGGGCGCACCCGGCGACCCCGCAGCGCCGGGACCGACCGCTCCGCGCGAGACCGGCGTCAAAAAAACGCCGGGGAAGAATTTCGGCGCCCGGCGCGGGCCGGCGTTAAGGGCGGGAAACGGGAAAAGCCGGAGCCGGGAATCGGGCGGGAATCGGGAATCGAAGAACGGAGGTCCGCGGCCCGGCGTCCCGAGCCCTTCGCTTGTCGCCTTCGCCGTTCGCCCCGCCTAACCTGCCGTCGTTTCCACCAGTTCATCGAGCAGAGCCTCGCCCGACGGCCAAGGACCGAAACCCGACGCGGCGTTGATGTGGCCGGCCGGCCCGATGTCTACCCGGCGGCTCCCCCAGGCGCGCGCGAAGCTGAAGCTGCGCTCGACGGCCAGGTAAGGATCCGCCGAGGACGCCACGAGGATGCTGGCGAAAGGCATCCGCTGCATCGGGATCGGCCGAAAGCCGGCGAGCTCCGGCGGCGCGTCGTCGCGCTCCGAATCGCTGGGAGCGACGAGGAGGGCGCCGCGAACCACGCCGTTCCCAGGGGACGCCGCCCACAGCACGGCGGTCAGGCATCCGAGAGAGTGGGCGACCAGGAGAGGCGGCTCCGCGCACTCCGCGACGGCGCGATCCAGCGCGGCCACCCATTCGTCCCTGTCCGGACGCGCCCAGTCGCGCTGCGCCACCCGCGTGAGGTTTCCGCGGCGGCGTTCCCACAGGCTCTGCCAGTGCGTGGGTCCCGAGCCGTACAAGCCCGGGAGTACCAGAATGGGAGGAGCCGTCACGTCCGCGCGCGACCCGGCCGCCGCCGGCGGTCCGCCTGCCGCCCGGATCCGCGCTCGCCGCGCCGCATTCAGCGCCGGCGCGCCGCGAGGGGCGCCGCGGCGGGGATCTTCTCGAAAGGGACGTCCAGGATTGGATATTCGCGCCAGGCCCGATAGTTGTAGTGCCACCACTCACCCGGGTCGACGTCGAATCCCTCTGCTTCCATCGTCTTCCGCAGGAGATCGCGCCGTTCGAGCAGCTCCCTGGGGCCGCCACGATAGTCGGGCGAGGCGCGGTCGGAGAATTCGTCGTACGCGCTCGGCATGACCGACTCGGCGCCCGTCGCGAGGTCGTAAAGCGAAAGGTCCACCGCGCATCCGCGATTGTGTTTCGAGCCCTTGGCGGGGTTCGCGACGAAGCCGCGGGCCCGGTCCTGGGGCGTCACGATCTCCCAGAAGAGCTTCGTGACCGACCAGGGGCGGTAGCCGTCGAACACGACGATTCCGTACCCGTGGGCCGCCAGTGCGCGATGGGCGCGGACCATCGCCCCCGCGGCGGGCCGCTGGAGAAAGGCGCGGGCTTCGCCGTAGACGGCGCGCCCGGCGAAATTGTTCGGTGTCGCGTACCGGATGTCGAGGTGGACCGTCCGGTCGAGCCGCACGAGCTCGACGAGATCCGGCTTTCGGAAAGAGCCCTTCTCGGCGGGCGGTCGGGAAGACGCGGCGCGCGGCGCGGCGGCCGGCGCGCAGGCGGGCGAGACCGCCAGGAGGAGCATAAGAAGAAAGCGCGGGGTCCGGCTTTTCATCGGCAGAGCATACCGAAGCGGGCGGACCGGACCGCGCGACCCGGCGGCCGCGACGGCGCATACTTTCGTAGAGATCGACGTGGCAACGAAACCTCCGCGGAAAAAGACGCCGTCCCGACTGGAGGCGGTCGTCGCCGAGTTTGAAGATTTCTACGGCGCTCCGCCCCCTCCCATCTCAGACCCGTTCGTCAACATCGTCTGGGAGAACGTGGCCTACCTGGCGGACGACGCCCGGCGGGCCGAGGCCTTCCGGATCCTCCGGGACGCGACGGGTCTCGATCCGCGGCGGCTTCTCGCCGTGCCGCGATCCGCGCTTCACGCGATTGCGGGCCGCGGCATCCTTCCGGAGCAGGCCGTCGAGAAGCTGAGAGAGATCGCCGCGCTGGCGCTCGAAGAGTTCGGCGGCGATCTCGAAGCCGTGGTGGCGCTTCCGTCCGCCGACGCCGCGCGAGCCCTGCGGAGGTTCCCCTCGATCGGGCAGCCCGGCGCCGAGAAGATTCTGCTGTTCGCCGGGCGGCTCGCCGTTCTGGCGCTCGAGTCCAACGGACTCCGGGTCCTGCTGCGACTCGGGTATGGAAGAGAGGAGAAGAGTTATGCGGCGTCGTATCGCTCCGCCCAGTCCGCCGCCGCCCCCGAGCTCCCGGCCGACTGCCGCGTCCTGATCGCCGCCCACCAGCTCCTGAGGCGACATGGTGTTGAGCTCTGCCGTCGTTCGCAACCTCAGTGCGAACGATGCCCTGTCGCGCGTCGATGCGACTATTTCAAGAAGTCAAGAGTTAAGAGTTAAGAGTTAAGAGTTGAGAGTTGAGAGTTGAGAGTTGAGAGTAAACACGCCAGGCACGGGAACCTCTGGACTCTCAACTCTGAACTCCCAACTTCCCTTTCACCCTCTCCGCCTGCCACAGGTGCCGTCTTTCGTGCGCGGCGAGGAAGGCGAACCACTGGCCGAGCGTCATCTTGAAGCGCCGGCTGATGGGAGAGCTCATCCGGATCGCGCCGACGTCGAGTCCGTCGGCGGACCGCACCCGCGCGCCGAGCTCTTTCTGAAGCTGCAGGACCCGCGGCACGACCTCGGCGGGCGGCGGATCGAGCCGGGGGCGGTACTGCCGCGGGGACTTCACCTTGATGCGAGCGGGCGGCTCGATCAGCCGGATGTAGAGGCGCCCGAGCCAGGGCTCCGAAAACGGCCCAGTTCCGACGAGATTTCTGTCGCGCGCCTCTCCGATCTTCCCGTCGAGCTTCGGAAGGACCTTCCAGGCGGCATTCAAGTGCTCGAGACATTCGACGATCGACCACTCCCCCTCCGCCGGGCGCCAGAGCAGGTCTTCGTGCGAGAGTCTCGCGACGAGCCGATCGATCCGCTCATGGAGCGCGGTGAACTGGGAGTCGTAGGAGGCGAGGACGGAGTTCATGGGAAGTGGAGAGTTGAGAGTTGAGAGTAGAGAGTAGAGAGTAGAGAGTTAAGAGTTAACAGTTAAGGGTTCCAGGCCAGCAACCGGACGCGGCATCTCCAGCTGAGTTTCCCACGGGCGCGCCGAGCTCCGGCCTCACTCGGCACTATCAACTCTGGACTCTCAACTCTGAACTCTCAACTCTGAACGTTCCCGGCCTGCGTTACTGTCCTCTCTCCGCGAGGCTGAAAGGAGTCCCCCATGATTCTCGTGACGGGCGCGACCGGCAATGTCGGGTCGGCGCTGATCAAGGAGCTCGACGTGCTGAAAGCGCCCTACCGCGCCGGTCTGCGCCACGCGGGCTCGATGGGCATCGATTCCGTGGCGTTCGACTTCGACGACCCGGCGACCTTCGGCCCGGCGCTGACCGGAGTCGAGAAGCTCTTTCTGCTGACCTCCGGCGGGACCGAGCGCGAGGGACCGGCCGTCGACGCCGCGAAGGCTGCCGGCGTCCGCCACATCGTTAAGCTTTCCGTGTGGGGCTCGGAGCGGGAGGATTTCGCGTTCGGCCGCCACCACCGGGCCATCGAGAAGAGGATCGAGGCTTCCGGCGTCCCCTACACGTTTCTCCGGCCCAACGGATTCATGCAGAACTACCTCACTCAGGCGGAGACGATCAAAGGCCGGGGCGCCTTTTACCTTCCCTCGCGGGATTCCCGGTACAGCCTGATCGACGTGCGCGACGTCGGCGCCGTCGCGGCGCGCATTCTGACGGCAAGCGGCCATGAGGGCCGCGGCTACGCGCTGTCGGGACCGGAGAGCCTTTCGAACGGCGAGATCGCGCAAAAGCTCTCGGCCGCCACGGGCAAGCCCGTCGCGTACGTCGGCGTGCCGGACGACGTCTTCCGGAAGAGCCTCGTCGACGCCGGAGTCCCCGGGCCGTACGCCGACGACTACATCGACCTGTTCCACTACTACATCGCCGGAAAGGGCGCCGCCGTGACGGCCGAAGTCGAGCAGGTCACGGGCAAGGCGCCCCGAACGTTCGACGAATTCGCGACCGATTTCGCCGCCCAGTTCAAGTCCGAAGAGCTGCCATGACCGACGAGCATCTGAAGGAAATTCGGAAAGTCACGCCGAGCGCGAAGGGTTGCGAGGACTGCCTGAAGATCGGGGCCCGATGCGTGCACCTGCGCCTCTGCCTCTCCTGCGGCCACGTCGGCTGTTGCGACTCGTCGCCGAACCGGCACGCGACGAAGCACTTTTATTCAACGAAGCATCCGATCGTCCAGTCCTTCGAGCCGGGCGAGGACTGGCGCTGGTGCTACGTGCACGAAGCGATGGTCTGACCCTTCCGTCGCGCCCGGGGGGGGAGATCAGACCGGTGGCGTCTTCCGGAAAGGGTGCTCGAAGGAGAGATAGAGAAGGATCGAGCGCTCGCCGCGGCTGGGACCGACGCCGAAGGGAACGGCGATACCGGGAACGATCTGGAGCCCGCCGGGGCGGTTCCACGCCCATCGCATGCCGGGGCTCACGAGAAAAGTTCGAGAACGGATCGTGCGCCCGGGCGCGGACACCGCTTCGGCGCTCGACCACACGGTCTCGACGAGGCCGTTTACGTCCGGGCGCGCCAGCCATACGAAGCTCTGGCCGAGTCCCCAGCTCCTCTCCGGGGCGCGATCCCCGGACTCGTTGCGCGCAGACCGAACGTAGGTGACGTCGGCGTTCCAGTGCGCGACCAGCCAGGGCAAAAGAACGGTGCTGACCGGAAGCGAGACCTGCACGCCCGTTCCACCGGCGCCCAGGGCCCGGCGCGCGTCCCCCGTCGGGAGCAGCACCGTGAGCCGGGGGGCGGCGGCGAGCTTCGCCTCCCCGTTTCCTGCGAGCTGGTAGCGGTAGTTGAGCGCCACGTCGCCGAGCCCCGTCGCCCACCCGGACTGCGCCCGCGTGCGGGCAACCGGAACCGTAAAGCTCAGCTGGTGGGTCTCGGCGGGAACGGGCCACTCCTGCGTGAAGGCGTACGTCCAGGCGCCGCCTCTCGCCCGCTCGAACGTCTGAATGTGTTGAACGACTCCTCTCTCCTGGTTGTAAGCCTCCTCGATCAGGAAGCTGTTGTCCTGTATCGGGGGACGCTCGAGGGGAAGCGCGCGGGAGGACGGAGGCGCCGCGACGATCCACGAGGAGAGCGCCGCCGTCGCGGCGAGGAACAGGTGGCAGGCGCGGGCAGTCATTTCAGCCCGATAGAATACGGCCAGATGTCCCACTCGCCGCGGAAGGCTCTCGCGGAGAGGTCCGCCGGGGCGCGCGCCGGATTTCGCTGGCGCGGAGGCGAGGTCTCGAGGCTCGAGGGGTTCACGGACGCCGTCTTCGCGTTCGCGGTGACGCTCCTGATCGTCTCTCTCGAGGTGCCGCGCACGTTCAACGAGCTCCTGATCGCGATGCGCGGCTTCTTCGCCTTCGCGATCTGCTTCGCGTTGCTGTATCTCATCTGGTACGAGCATTAGGTTACTCCCGTCGATACGGCCTGGACGACACCACGGTCGTCGCTTTGAACGGCGTTCTCCTGTTCGTCGTCCTCTTCTACGTCTACCCGCTGAAGTTCGTGTTCACGATGTTCGTGGGCTCTCTCCTGGGATACGAGACCGGCGTGCATCGGCCGGGCGGAATCGTCGAGCCAATGGTCCGCAACGCCGACGGGCCCGCGCTCTTTCTCATCTTCGGCGCGGGCTACGTCGCCGTGTTCCTGGTCTTCGCTCTGCCCTACCTGCACGCGTACCGCAAGCGCGGGGAGCTGCAATTGAACGCGATCGAAACGTTCGACACGCGGGTGGGCCTGGTGTCGGCGGTCGCGACGGGCGCGGTGGGCGTGGCCTCGATGGCCCTGACCCTGGTTCTCGGGTCCCGCGCGAACGGCTGGAACGGGTGGATCTATTTCGCCAACGGGCCCGTGCAGACCGCCCTCGGCTTCTGGGCGGGATCGCACCGCCGCCGTTTGGAGGCGGCCGCAGTCCGGGGTGGGCCCGACTCTCTTTGAGGGTCACTTCCCGCAAGAGAGCCCGGCCGCCGCGCGGCGATGCGGGAAGCCCGCCGGCTAGCGTTTCTCGTCCGTCACGGCCGTCGGATCGCCCGTCCGGTGGTCCTCGATCTGAAACCGCAGAAAACGATGCAACGCCTCGAGACCTTCCCGGTCGGCCGCGCGCGCCTCGAGCGTCGCCCCGCGGTCGGTCTCGCGGAACTTCCACGCTACGGCGGAGGGTCTCTTCTTCATCACTTCGACGCCGGGCGGAACCTGATCGTGGACCAGCATCGGCGCCTGGAAGTCCCCTTTCGCGAACATCTTCGCGATCTGGGAGAGGTGTCCGCGAATCGCGTCCCGGCTTGCCGTGTCCTCTGCCTGGTTCGCGGTGATCTCGATCGCGCCGCCGTTCTTGTAGAGCCGGAAATGGTGGGTCGTCTTTTCGTGGTCGAACCCCATCACGTGGTCGCCCCGCGAGTCGACCATCGCGTGGTGGTCGTGCTCGGCGGGGGGCGCGGGGGTGCTCGTCTGGGCGAGGAGGGCCGCGGGGACGAGAAAGAGACCGGCGAGAAGGGCGCGGGAGAAACGAGCGACGGTCATGACGTCTCCTTGGATCGGCGGCGATTGAAGGCCAGCGCGGAAAGCGCGGACCCGGACGTGTGTCGTGTCGGTCGGAGCGATTCCAGGAGGCGGGCGGGCTCTCCTTCACCGGCGGCGGCGAGCCGCGCGTCGAACTCCGCCACCGTGGCTTCGAGTGTCTTCTGAAACGCGCGCATCTCCTCGATGCGGCTCTCGATCTCTTCGAGCTTGCGCGCCGCGAGGGCGCGCACTTCACGGCACGGCGGCGATCCCCGGCTCCGCGCCTTCAGAAACCTCGCGAGCTCCTCGATGGTGAATCCGACGGAGAGCGCGCGCTGGATCAGGAGAACGCGGTCGCGGGCCTCGGACGGATACGCGCGGTAGCCGTTGCGTAGCCGTGCAGGACGCGAAAGCAGCCCCCGCCGCTCGTAGAAACGCAGGGTATCGGTGCTGACGCCTCCCGCCCGCGCCAGCTCGCCCGAGCGCATCCCTTTTTCTGCCATGGAACGACTCTAAACCCCGGAATCGATTCCAGGGTCAAGGGGAAAGGGAGTGATCAGTTGTCAGTAGTCAGTTGTCAGTAGTCAGTAGTCAGTTGTCAGTTGTCCGCTGGAGGCTCTGAGAACTGAAAACTGAGAACTGAAAACTGACAACTCACTTCAGCGCGTCCACGGCTCGATCGAGACGATCTCCGCCGGAGTGCCCGAGAGGCCGACGCGTTCTCCGGGGCGGCGGCCGAGGAGTCCCTGAGCGAACTCGGATTGGTACGAGTAGACGTTGTCTTCGGGTTTGGAGTCCCACGGCCCGAGGATGACCGCGACGCGCTCCGCGCCTCCCTCGAGCTCCCGCAGGCGCACGCGCGTGCCGACGCGCACCTCCGAGACGTCGATGCGCGCCGGGTCGAGCGCGCGCGTGCGTGAGAGCTCGTCGGAGAGCGCAGCGATACGCGCCGACAGATATTCGTGTTTCTGGCGCGCCGACTGGTATTCGAAGTTCTCCCGCAGGTCCCCATGCTCCTTCGCGGTCCGCATCGCCTCGGCGTTGGCCGGAAGCTCGACCTGCTTCAAGTGCGTGAGCTCTTTGCGGCGGCCTTCGATCGCCTGGGCGGTTCCATAGAGGTAGTCCACCGCCGGAGCGCGCAGCTCCGGATACGCCATCAGGAGAGCGTCACGCACGACGGACCGGCGATGCTCCTCGAGCCCGCTCGCGCGAGTGAGCGCGGCGAGGAAGTCCCGGGCCTCCGTCTCGCCGGCGGCGCGGACGAGACGGACCGCCAGTCCCCCGGGCTCGAAGAACTCCTTCAGCCGCGAGCGGAGGCCGGAAAAGTCGTCCTGTCTCAGCGCGTCCACAAGGACGAGGAACAGCCCGGGCGGAGCGGGAAGCTCCTCGTCCTGAATCCGGTCGCACAGCCAGACGAAGGCGCGGGGCGCCAGCCGCGGGGAACGCAGGATCCGCCGCACGATCTCGTCCCGCTTCTCGGGCGCCGCTGCGAGCTCGCGGTAGAGAAACGTGAGAACGCGGGAGTCGTCTTCGCGGTGGAACTGGTCGGCGAAGATTTCCGCCCACCGGGGGAGCCCGCGGAGAGCTTCGAGGGCGCGCTCGCGCGCTCCTGAGTCGTGAATCTTCAGAAGGAGAGGCCCCGGATCCCCGGCGGCGGCGAGCGCTTCTGCATTGAAGGCCTCGGCCTCGCCGGGCACGAGGCGGACCGCGGCCTGCGAGAGCTCCCAGGCGAGGGCCGGGTCATCCTCCGCGGCGGCGGACGCCCGCGCGGAGAGGACTCCCGCGAACTCTCGAGCCAGGGCCTTCGACCTCTTCCCGTTCTTGCGCGCGAGGTCGATCTGCCGGCGGGGATCCGCGGCGTGGAAGGCGGCGCGGATCGAGTCGTCGGCCGAGGCGGCGCTGTCCGACCAGCTGACGCGCGCCGACCGCGCCGCGCCGGCGACCAGAAGCTGCGGGTGCTTCCTGGCGGCGGTCCAGAACGAGGTCCATCGCGCCTCGTCCACGAGACCGCTCAAATGCTCCTTGACTTCACTGACGGTCAAGGCACGCCCGAAGCTGGCGAGGAGGCGACGGACGCTCTCGGACGGTTCGGAGGCGGCCAGAGCGCGCATCTCTTCCGGACGCTCGAGCTTGTCGCGCAGAAAGTGACCCTCGGGCAGCCTCGTCAGGGTCCGCTCCGCGGAGACGAGCGACAGTGGGAGGCGGGTGCCCCCGATCTCGAGGCGCAGGACGTCGAGCCCCGGATTCATTTCGACGATACGGCCGGGCCCGCGTCCCGGAAGGAAGTGGATCTGCCCCGGCGCGAACTGGAGCCAGCGCTCGACCTTGCCCGCGGCCGCGGCCGGATCGGGAGGGACGACCGGATGCTTCGCGAGGACAGCCGTGAGCGAGGGGTGTCCGGGGAAGCGCTCCTTCAACGCCGCCTCGAGCTCGGGGCGGACGGCAGGGTCCGTCGGAGCGATCCGGGCGATCTCGAGCAACACCTTGAGCTTGCGCTCGCGCTCGCCTTTTCCCCCGAGCTCGTCGGCGAGAAGCCGCAACCAGCCGACGGCGCCCGCGACGTTCCCCTTCTTCTTGACGGCCGAAGCGACGGAAAAGAAGAGCGGAAGGTCGGTCGAGTCCACCTCCATGAGACGAACCCAGCGGTCCTCGAGCTCCGCAAACTTCTTGTGTTCGATGAGGCTGGCGATGTCCTCGGGGAGATTGGGGTCGGATGTCGGCACGAACGCTCATCTTAGCCGAGAACGAAATCTCTCCACCCCAACCCTCTCCTGAGCCCGGGGAGAGAGGGGAAGAGGCCGCGCGTCCACCTCAGTGGCGGATGCTGCGGGAGCGTGAGCGAGCGCAGCGAGCGGAAGCGACGAGAGATTCCCCTCACCCCAACCCTCTCCCCGCGCCCGGGGAGAGGGAGGAGAGGCTCGCGGGGTACCTAGTTTCTTGCGGAGCGTTTCTCGGCCAGCGAGCGCAGGACGCTCGACGGCAGAGTTCCGCTCACGGTGACGGCATCTCCGTCGCTGTCGATCTTGAACCGGCGGAGAACCGAGACGAGCTCGGGAGACTTCTCCTGGACCGCCAGCCGCCACATGGCGACGACGCCCCTCAGCGAATCTTCGAGCAGCTGCCTCGTCTCCGCGTCGGCGGAGACTCCGCTCGCGGTCACGGAGAGGTCATCGGCATGGACGGCGGCCTGGAACGAAAAGAGCGTGACGGATTTCATCGCTCCCATGAGCGCGGTCGCCGCCTCGCTGCCGCCGTTCCCCCCGCCCGAGCGCCCGAGACCCTTCTGGATCGCCGGGTAACGCGTCACGTCGACGAGCGCCCACATCGACGAGCCCCGGTCGATTCTGGAGAGCTGCCGTCCGAGACCGATGCCGGAGGAGAAGGTCGTGCCGCCGCCCGCGCGAGCCGCCAACGCCGCCTGGACGGCGGGCTCGCTTCCGGCGACGAGGAGCCTCGGGGAAACAAACGCGACCGCGCCTCGCCCGTTGTGCCGGCTGGAGGCGGAGGCGTTCTCGGGAGTGAGCCAGTAGTCGCCGGACGATCCGGACACGCGGCTCGCTCCCCGGGTCTGCGCGGCCGAGGCGAGGCGGTCCGGATCGAAGCGGCCTTCGAACAGCGCGAGGACGTTCGTGGACGTGGCGCCCAGAGGCGAGAGACCGACGATCACCACCGTGTCGACGTCCTCGCGGGGCTTCAGGTTCGCTTCGTTCATGAAACGCGCGGCTTCTCCGTTGGCGTTCATGTGATCGGCGTCTGAAAATAGCTTGCTCGCCAGCGGCGTCGAGCGCAGCTCGTTGAACCGGACGACGGCGACGGACGCCGCGTCGGAAGGAACGAGAGACAGCGCGTCGTCGGAGGATCGCGTCGCGGCGGGAGCGGCGGCGGCCGCGGCGAGGAAAAAAGCGAGGACCGCGAAAGCGCGGTGCGTCTTCATGTCAGAAATCCTTTCTGGAAAACAGCCAGCAGGCGAGCATGAGCGTAGCAATTCCAAAGAGCGCGGTCGAGCCGTAGACGGCCAGAAGGTTCATGTCCCCGATTCCCCGGAACGCCTGGTTTCCCGCGACGTGAGCGACGGTCGCGCGGCCGAGCTGCGCCGTCTTCGGAAAGATCCAGTAGAGCCCCTCGACGAGCTTCGCGGCCCAGTCCTTGGACATCGCCGCCGAGATGCGGGAATGCGCGGACAGGATCGCCGAGAAGAAGAATATGGCGTAGGTCGCCATCAGCGAGACGCCGGTGGACGACGTCACGACCCCGACCAGGAACGCGAAGGCGAGCAGGGTCGCGATGGTGAAGAGAATCGACAGGCCCGCGAGAAAAAAGCGTCCGTGAACGACGTGCGTCTTCCACACGATGATGAGCCAGAGCGAGCCGATCAGATAGAGAAGGTTTGCCGCCGCCAGCAGCAGGCCCGCCGTGTAGCGCGAGAGCAACAGCGGGACCCGGCCGACGGGCCGCGAGAGGTACAGATCGATGGTGCCCTTCTCCTGCAATCGGGGAACGAGGTGCGCGGTGGCGAAGAGCGCGAGAAAGGTTCCCACGAGATACAGGAAGCCGGAGAAGCCCGATTCGAAACCGAGCACCAGGCGATCGATGTCGACCGAGCTCCGGCCGATCTCGACCGACTGCCCGAAGAGCTTGGCGCCCGCGAGAGCGCCGTTGACGATATCGAGGTTCACGGCGGTCGCGAAAAGGAGGATGAAGAGGGTCGAGAGGGTGAAGTAGGCCACGAGCGTCCAGCGCGCCGCAGCTTCCCGGAAGACCTCCTCGACGCTGGCGGCGAGCGCTCTCATGAAGGCTCCTTCGGCCCGGCATCGGGAGAGGGAGGGGCGATCAGGTCGACGAACACGTCTTCCAGGCTCGCGCGCAGCGGCGACAGCTCCTCGAGGAGGGCGCCCCGCGCCCTGACTCGGTCGACCGCGGCATTCAGCTGGACGAGGTCGCGCGTGGACAGCTCGAGGTGCCCGTTCACCCTCGTCACTTCGGAGCCGGTCTCCCGCAAAGAGGCCAGGAGAGCGTCATCGATCGGCGAGACGGCCATCCGATACCGGGCGGTCTGCGCCGTCAGCTCCGCGATCGTCCCCTGCGCGGCGATCCGCCCGGCGCGCAGCACCGCCACGCGGTCGCAGGTCCGTTCGATCTCCGACAGCAGGTGGGAGTTGACGAGAATGGCCCGGCCGCGGTCGGCCTCTTCCCGGAGGAGATCGCGGATTTCCCGGCGTCCAACGGGATCGACGCCGTCCGTCGGCTCGTCGAGCAGAAGGACCTGTGGATCGTGGACAAGCGCCGCGGCGAGTCCGAGGCGCTGCGTCATTCCCTTGGAGAACTTCTTCACGCGAACGTCGCGCCAGCTCGCAAGCCCCACGCGGTCCAAGAGCGGTTCGATGCGGCGCCGAAGCGCCGGCCCGTCCACTCCGGACATGCGGCCGAAGATCGCGAGCGTCTCCCGCGCCGTCAGATACCCCGGGAAGCGGTGCCCCTCCGGCAGGTAGCCGACGCGGCGCCGGCTTTCCGGATTCCCGACGGGGATCCCGAAAAGGCGGGCTTCGCCCGACGTCGCCCGCGTCAATCCGAGCAGGATCTTGACCGTCGTCGTCTTGCCGGCGCCGTTCGGGCCGAGAAGGCCGAACATCTCGCCCGGGCGGACGTCGAGGTCGAGCCCGTCCAAAGCGAGCACCGTGCGCCCTTTCAGACCCGACCGATAGGCCTTGCGCAGGCCTCTCGCTTCGATGGGAAGAGCGCTCATGCCTCCCTATAACGAAAAAAAACCCTCAAAGTTCCCGGGGGGGCGTTCCGGTCGGGCTCCGCGCCACTTGGCCCGGGGCTTGCGGAGACGCCTGCGGACAGAATGGCGAAGACTTCCAGAAAGAGGCCCGCGACCGGGCGTAGCGGGCGATTCCCGCGACGCGCGCTCTGGCTCTGGATCGTCGGGGGCGTGTTCCTCCTGGTGCTCCTCCTGGCGTGCGGAGCGTCCGTGGCGCTCCACCGCATCCTGACGACCGGAAAGATCAGGCAGTGGGCCAATAAGGAGCCCGAGAAGCTCCGGATCGAGTACGCGTCGGCATCCGGGTGGGTTCCCTGGGACATTCACGTGACGGGCTTCGAGCTGCGCAATCGCGACCCGAACGTCGAGTTTTACTTCCGCCTGGACGACGCACGGGTTTCTTTCTCCATCTTCGCCCTGCTGTCCCACGAGCTGCGCTTTACTCGCGTCCGGGGCTCGGGCCTCGATTACCGGCTACGAATCCGCCCCGATCCGACCCTCAAGGCGGAAGACCACTTCGCGGCCCTGCCGCAGATCCCCGGCTTTCCGGAGCGTCCCTTGGTCGCGCACGAGGACACGCCGTCGCAAAAATCCGAGGGGGGGCAGAAACCGGCTCCACCGGCGGTCGCTCCGCCCTCCACGCCCGCCTCGGCGCCGGCCTCCGAGCCGTCCTCCGAGTCGCGAGAGGACCGCTCCTCGCGCCCGTTCCGGCTGAAGTTCGACGACCTGCACATCGACGCAGTCCGGCAGGTCTGGATCGACATCTACCGGTACCGGGGGGCGGGGACTCTCGACGGATCCTTCGATCTCCTCCCGCGCCGCCACGCGCAGGTCGGCCCGGCGCGCCTCGCGCTCTCCGGCGACCTCACGCTCGGAAAGCACACGATCGCGCGCCACGCGGACTTCGAAGTCAACGCTGTCATCGCTCAGTTCGATCCTCGCTCCGTCCGCGGCAACGCCGTCTGGCCGTTCATCACGGGGAGGATCCGGCTCGACGGGCCCCTCGCGGGTCTGGAGTTCCTGAATTACTTGATCGACGGCGAGCCGCGGCTTTCCGGCGGCGCCGGGACCGTGCGCCTCGCGCTCGCGGTCGAGAAGGGAATCGGAAAGGGCTCGCTCGCTCTCTCGAGCAAGGGCGTCCACGCCCGATACGCGAAGTCCGAACTGCGGTCCGATGCGGCCTTTCGGATCAGGATCGATCCCTGGACCTTCGAGAAGGACCGCATCGACTTCTCCGGCTCGCACATCGAGCTCACCCATGCCGCCGAGGGCGGGACCGGCCCTGACTCCCGCTGGTGGGGCAAGTTCGATCTGCCTTCCGCGGACATCCAGCCGCACCGCGCGGCGGTTTTTCAGACGCGGGTGTCCCTGAACTGCCGCGACGCGCGGCCCCTCTTCACGCTCTTCGACACGGACCTGCCCGGATGGGCCCGCGGCATCCTGAAGCTCGAAGGGATCGAGGCGACCGCCCGATTCGCCGCCGGCAAGTCCCTCCTCGAGATCGAGAAGCTCGACGCGAAGGGCGGATCCTTCCGCATCCGGGGGCACTACCGCGTGAAGAAGCCGGCGAAGACGGGGGCGTTTCTCGTCGAGACCGGCGTCCTCGCGGTGGGCCTGGAGATCGAAGGCCCGTCGTCGAAGTTGAAGCTGCTCGGGGCGAAGAGCTGGTACGAAGGACGGGAGGCGGAAGGCGGGAGGCGGTAGGGGGAGATCGGGAAACGGGAAACGGGAGCCGAGCGACTAGCGGGAGCGAGACGGCCGCGGTACTCCGCTCGGGAATCGAAAGCTTCGAAAGACGCGAGGGCGAGGGCTGTTCCTCCTCCCTTTCCCCGGGGCGCGGGGAGAGGGTTGGAGTGAGGCGGAGTCGGCCTGGCCGCCTGCTCCCGCCGCTCCCGCCTCCCGCCTCCCGCCTGCCGCCTCCCGTCAGCGCGCCGCTTCCACCACGACCGCCGTCCCGTACGCCAGAACCTCCGCGACTCCCTGCGCGATCTCGTTGGCGTCGTAGCATCGCGATCACGGCGTTGGCGCCGAGCTGCTCGGCGTGCTGGGCGAGGAGCTCGAACGCCTCCTCCCGCGTGTGCTCGCAGAGCTGCGTCCAGATGGTGATGTTGCCGCCGATCAGGCTCTGAAGCCCCGCCCCGATGGTGCCGATCACGCTCCGGGAGCGCACCGTAATGCCCCGGACGACGCCGAGACTCCGGACGACCCGGTATCCCGGCAGCTCCGCCGCCGTCGTGATGAAGGTCCGGTTCAGCATGACTCCTCCTTCTTCCCGGCAATTCTCCGGCGATTTCGTTTTCAGGGCGCGGCCGTCTCGACCTTGGGCGCGGGAACGACGCGCGGAATCTGGAGCGCGTCGGCGGCGCGGTTGAACTCCGCGACATCCCCTTCCATGAGGCGGTCGAACTCGCCCACGACCGCGACGAGGCGCGTCTTCAGCAGGTCGTAGTAACGGACGGAAGACGCGAGCGGCTTCGCGTCCGCGCTCGCGACGATCCCCGCGAGGTTGGTCAGGTCGTGGTCCAGCTTCGGCTCGAAGTTCAAGTCGTCTTCGTTGGCCTTGATGTTCGGATTGATCAGTTTCTCCTCGACCGCCGTGAGCCTCGACGCGAGCGCCGCCGCCCGCTTCGACAGCGCGTCCCCCTTTCCGAGCCGCGCCGCGCGATCGCCGAGCTCCTTCGCCTGGAGGCGCGCGTCCCGGATCTTCAGAACGGTCGCGTGCGTCTCGGAGAGCCGGTCCCGGATCGCGGTCAGGAGGTCGTACTGCGCCTTCAGGTCCGCCGCCGACGCGAAGCCTCCCGGGTGAGGCTCGACCACCGCCGTCTCCGTGAACGACTTTCCTCGGGCGGTCAGCCGCACCTGGTAGGAACCGGGGCCCACCTTCGGCGGCGTCTTTGTTCCCTCATTGAAAACCGCCTTCGGGACCAGGGTCGGCTTGAACACCCTCATGTCCCAGACGAATCGATTCAGCCCGGCCTTCAGCTCGAGCGGCTTGTCGCGGTCCTTCTCCTCCTCTTCGCGCGCCGCCTGCTCCTTCAGGTCCCCGTCCTTCTCGGGCTTCTGGTTCGAGAAGGACCGGATGACCTTTCCCTCGGCGAGGATCTCGAGGACGACCTTCTCCCCCTTCGCGGGCTTTTCCGAGAGCCAGTAGTTGACGATCACCCCGTTGGGCAGGTTCGTCCCGACTCCCCGCAGCGGCTCGTCCTCCTCGTCCACGCGCTCGGTCTGCATGCGCACCGCCTTGCGCGGCGCGAAGAGTCGCGGGCCGGAAGCCGGCACACTTTCGTTCCATTGCCGCACCGGGGTCAGGTCGTCGAGGATCCAGAAGGCGCGGCCCTGCGTGGCGACGACGAGATCTCCGTTCTTGACCGTCAGGTCCGTGATCGGAGTCGCCGGGAGATTGCGCTGGAACGCGCGCCAGCCGGCGCCGTCGTCGAACGAGACGTAGAGGCCCGTTTCCGTGCCGGCGTACAGGAGTCCGCGGCGGGCGGGATCTTCCCGGACGACGCGCGTGAACGCGTCCCCCGGGATTCCCGTCACGATCTTCGTCCAGGTCTTTCCGTAGTCCTTCGTCCTGTAGAGGTAGGGAGCGAAGTCGTCGAACTTGTACATCGTGGCGGCGACGTAGGCGACGCCCTTTTCGTGCGGCGAGGCGTCGATCGCGTTGATCTGGATCCACTCCGGCATTCCCTTCGGCGTCACGTTCTGCCAGGTCTTTGCGCCGTCCCGCGTGACGTGAACGAGGCCGTCGTCGGAGCCGGCCCACAGGATGCCCGGCTCGACCGGCGATTCGGAGATCGCGAAGATCGTGCCGTAGACCTCGACGCCGGTGATGTCCCGCGCGATCGGGCCGCCCGAATCCCCCTGCTTCGTCACGTCATTGCGCGTCAGATCCGGGCTCGCCTCCTCCCACGTTTCCCCCTCGTCCCGGCTGCGCAGGAGGATCTGCGACGCGTGGTACAGCGTCTTCTGATCGTGGCGTGAGATCAGAATCGGCGCGTTCCACTGGAACCGGTACTTCAAATCGCGCGTCGCGTGCCCGTCGGCGAGCTGCGGCCAGGATCCGATCTCGCGCGCCTGCCTCGTCCGGTGGTCGTACCGCGTGATCTGTCCGCCGTACTCCCCCGCGTACACCACGTCCGGATTCTTCAGGTCGGGCGCGATCCAGCCGCTCTCGCCCCCGCCCGCAGAGTGCCAGTCCGCCATGTCGATCGCCGCGCCGGTAACGCCGCTCGGAATGCAGACGTTCGAGTTGTCCTGCTGAGAGCCGTACACCCAGTAGGGGAACCGGTCATCGGTCGTGACCCGATAGAACTGTGCCGTCGGCTGGTTGTTCTGAGTGGACCACGTGCGCCCGCCGTTGAAGCTGATCGTCGCTCCTCCGTCGTTGCCGAGGATCATTCGGTTGGAGTCGTCGGGATCGATCCAGAGGTCGTGATGGTCTCCGTGGGGCGACGACAGATTCGAGAAGGTCTTGCCGCCGTCCGTCGAGCGGTGCAGGTTGACGTTGGGGAGATACACGGTGTCGGCATTTTTCGGGTCCGGGTAGACCCACGCGTAATACCAGGCGCGCTGGCGGATCTTGTGCTCGTCGTTGACGTGCTTCCACTTTTCCCCGCGGTCGTCGCTGACGAAGAGCCCTCCGCCGTCTTTCGCCTCGATGAAGGCGTAAACGCGTCCCGGCCGCGCCGCGGACGCCGCGACTCCCACCTTTCCCCACAGGCCGGAGGGCAGGCCCTCGGCCTCGATCTTCTTCCACGTGTCCCCGCCGTCCGTCGAACGATAGAGAGCGCTCGCGGGCCCGCCATCCACGAGCTCCCACGGGCGGCGGACGACCTGCCAGAACGCCGCGTAAAGAGTGCGCGGGTTCGATGGATCCATCGCGAGATCCGAGGCTCCGGTCTCGTCGTTCACGTAGAGCACCTTCGCCCAGGTGCGGCCGCCATCCCGGGACCGGTAGATGCCGCGGTCCGCGTTCTTTCCCCAGACGTGCCCCTGCGCCGCCACGTAGACGAGGTCGGGATCCGTCGGATGGACGCGCACGCGCGCGATCTGCCGCGTACCCTTCAGTCCCATCGACGTCCACGTCAGCCCGGCGTCGGTCGATTTGTAGACCCCGTCGCCGTGCGAAACGTTGCCCCGGATCGGGGCCTCGCCCATCCCGACGTAGACGACATTCGGGTCCGACTCCGAGACCGCGATCGCGCCCACCGACCCCGTCTTGAAATCCTTGTCCGAGACCGCTTCCCAGTTCGAGCCGCCGTCGGACGTTTTCCACACCCCGCCTCCGGTCGCCCCGAAATAAAAGGTCAGAGGATCGTGGCGGACTCCCGTCACGGCGGTGACGCGGCCGCCCCGGAAAGGCCCGATGTTGCGAAACTGAAGGCCGTCGAAGAGATCCGAGAACGTCTTCGGCTTCTCGTCCGCCTTCGTGGAAACCGACGCCGGTTTTGGCGCGGTGGTGGCCGCGAAAAGCGGGAAAGCCGCGGCGAAGAGGCCGGCAAGGGCGAGCGCCCGGCGGGAGTGAAGCACGGGTCCTCCTTGAGTGGAAGCCGCAGAGTATAGGGCAGCGTTCGAGCGGCTTTGCCGGGGTAGACTTCGACCGTAACGACGCCCCACGTTCGATGAAGTTCCGCGCCGCCATCGCCGCCGCCTGGCTCCTGCTCGCCTGCGGGTGCGCGTCCGTCCGCATGGAGCACGGAGCGGCGGTCGGGACCGCGGGCGCCGCGTGGGGACGCGCGATGGATTCGCTCCTGCTTCTCGCCGAGGAGACCTCCGTGGACGCGGATTCATCCCGCGCGCTTTCGGAGGGGCAGGGACTGTCGCGGGAAGAGCGCCGCGCCGTGCTCGAGAAGCATGCCGGCGTCGAGGACCTGATCTCGGACCTGGAGCGCCTCCGGAGACACGCGCGTCTCCTCACCCGGTACTTCGAAGGACTGAGAGAGCTCGCGGATCCCGCGGCCGATCGCGCCGCCTCCGACGCCGCCGCGAAGGCGGCCGAATCGGCGGGCGACCTCGGGCGTGAGCTCTCCGGGTCAAAGCTTCTGAGCGCTTCGGAGCGCGACCTCCTGTCGAAAACAGCCGGACTGCTCGTCCGCGGCGTGCGGGAGAGGGCTCTCGATCGCGAGGTCGCGGCGCGCGCTTCCGCCATCGATCACGAGCTGGCGGTTCAGAAGACGCTTCTCGACGCCCTGCGGCGCGAGATCCGGGCAGACACGGTCTCCCTGCGCGAGCTCGGGCGGCAGCGCGACGTCGCGAGGCCCTACCTCGAGAACCGCGTGCAGGATCCCGCCGCGTGGATCGCCCAGCGGCGCCTTTACACTCTTCCGCCCGCGGTGGGCGACATCCTCGCCGACGCCAGCGACACGGCCAGCCGGCTGCGTTCGGCGTGGGCGGCGCTGGCGCAAGGGCGGCTCGACGGGGCGGCATGGTCCACCCTGCTCGCCGACGCCGACGCGCTCGCATCCTGGGTTCGCGCCGTGCGGGAGGCGCGCTCGTGACCGCCTCCGACGACGCCGCGGACGCCGCCCGGGAAAAACTGCTCGATCTCCTGCGGAACCGGGTGCGGGCGCCGATCGAGCGCCATGCCGACGAGATCCTCGATTCGTTCGTGGACGACAACGAAGGTCTCGCCGCGTTTCAGCTGGCGCGCGCCGACCTGGACCAGTTGATCACGCACCTGGAGCACGCGAACCTGAAGGTCCTCTCGCAGCGGCTCGACTCCCACAGAAGCGAGCTCACCTCCGGAATCCGCGACATGACCGACAGCCTGAAAACGGCCAAGAGCCTGACGCATTCCGCCGAGCTCTTCGCGACGGTCGTTGGAGTCTTGGCGCGGATCGTGGCGTTGGCGTGAGGAGGGTTGAGCGTTAAGCGTCGTGCGTTGAGCGTTCGTTCCGGTCTCCGTTCCCGTCTCGAATTTCGATTTCCGATTCCCGATTCCCGACCCGGTCTTCACCGCCTCCCGCCTCCCGCCCAGTCGCTATACTCGCGCCCGGGCGAATCCATGACCTCTCCGACTCCCTACAGCCGTCTCGTCTCCGAAGCGAAAGCGCAGATCCGGGAGACCACGCCGGAAGAGGTGCTCGCGCGCCGCGCGCGGGGTGACAGCCCGGTGCTGGTGGACGTGCGGGAGGACGACGAATTCCGCAAGGACCACGCGGCGGGCGCTCTCCACCTCTCCCGGGGGATTCTCGAGCGAGAGGTCGGTAAGACGATCCCCGACGCGGACATGCCGGTCGTTCTGTACTGCGGCTCGGGGTCCCGCTCGGCGCTCGCCGCCGACACTCTTCGCCGGATGGGTTACACGCAGGTCGCGTCGATGAAGGGCGGAATCGGGCGCTGGCGCGAGCTCGGCCTTCCCCTCGAAATTTGCAAGAAGGACTAGGAGCCGGCATGGCGCTCTCCGTCGGCATCCGGGGGCTCGGCCGGATCGGCCGGAATCTCTTTCGTCTCCTGTACGCGCGGCCGGACGTCCGAATCGCGGGCGTGAGCGAGATCGCGGACCCGGCGGGGCTCGAGTACCTCCTGCGGTTCGACACGACCCTCGGACGTTTCCCCGACGAGATCTCGATCCGCGAGGGGAACATCTACGTCGCCGGCCGCCAGATCCCGCTGCTCTCCGAGTCGGACGGCCGGCAGACCCCGTGGGGCGAGCTCGGCGCGCACACGCTCCTCGAAGCGACGTCGCGCCCCCGCCCCCGCCGGGAGCTCGCGCGGCACCTGGAAGCCGGCGCGAAGCGGGTCATCTCCCTGGCGCCGCCGGACCCCGCCGACCCGCCGGACGCCGTCGCCGTGATGGGCCTGAACGACGACGCGCTTTCGAGCGAGCATCGGATCGTCTCGAACGCCTCGTCCACCGTGCACTGCGTCTCCCCGATCGCGAAGATCCTGGCGGAAGCCTTCGGAATCGAGCGCGCGATGTTCACGACGGTGCACTCCTACACGAGCCAGCACCGCCTGGCGGACGTGCCCGCAGAGGACAAACGCCGCGGCCGGGCGGCCGCCGAAAACATCATCCCGCAGGCGTCCCGCTCGCCGGCGATGCTCGCGGCTCTCCTTCCCGAGATCGGCGGGCGGATCACCGGGTCGGCAATGAGCGTTCCCGTCCGCAACGGGTCGCTCGTCGACCTGGTGTGCTGGCACGAGAAGAAAATTTCGAGGACCGCGATCAACGAGGTCGTGCGGACGGCGGCCGCGACGCGCCGCTGGAACCGGTATCTCAAGTACGAGGTCGAGCCGATCGTCTCGAGCGACGTCGCGCACAGCCCGTATTCCTCCGTCTACGACTCCCTCGCGACGATGGTGATGGGGGATCGCGTCTCGAAGACGGTCTCCTGGTTCGACTCCGGGTTCGGTTACGCGTATCGCGCGATCGACCTGCTGGGGCGGTTTGCCGAGCTCGACGGCGCCGAGAAATCCTCATGATCCGAGTCGGCATCAACGGTTTCGGCAGGATCGGGCGGTCCGTCTTCCGGATCCTCTCGGACCGGTCCGACGTCGAGGTCGCGGCCATCAACGACCTGTACGACAACGATCAGCTCGCCTATCTCTTGAAGTACGACACGGTGATGCGCGTGTTCGAGAAGGAGGTTCGAGCGGACCAGGATTCGATCACGGTCGGCGGGCGGCGGGTCCGGATGACGGAGGAGCGGGACCCGGCGAAGCTCCCCTGGGGCGAGATGAAAGTCGACGTGGTCGTGGAGTCGACCGGTGTCCTCCTGACCCGGGAGAAGCTGGAGGGGCATCTCACCGGCGGCGCCCGCAAGGTGATCCTGACGGTGCCGGCAAAAGACCAGATCGACGCGACCATCGTCATGGGCGTCAACGACGATTCCTTGAAGCCTGAGCACCGCCTCGTCTCCAACGCCTCCTGTACGACGAATTGCCTCGCGCCGCTGGCGAAGATCCTGGACGACCGATTCGGGATCGAGGAGGCGTTCATGACGACGGTGCACGCGTATACGAACGACCAGCGCCTCGCCGACGTGCCTCACAAGGACCTGCGCCGGAGCCGCGCCGCCGCAGAGAACATCATCCCGACCACGACGGGCGCCGCGAAGGCCGTCGGGGAGGTGCTCCCCCGGCTGAAAGGGAAGCTCGACGGAATGGCCATGCGCGTGCCGGTGCCGGACGGGTCGATCGTGGACCTCACCTGCCGCGTCTCGAAGACGCCGACCGCCAGGGACGTCAACGCGGCCGTGGCCGAGGCGGCCGACGGGCCGATGAAGCGCATCGTTCAATACAGCGAGGCGCCGCTCGTCTCCTCCGACATCATCGGAAACCCCCACTCCTCGGTCTTCGACGCGCTCTCGACCGCCGCATCCGGAGATGGATGGGTCAAGGCCGTGGCGTGGTACGACAACGAATGGGGGTATTCGAACCGCGTGGTCGATCTGATCGAGCGGCTGGCGACTATTTAGTTCTCAGTCGTCAGTTTTCAGTTCTCAGTTTCTATTTCTTCGGGCCGAAGCGGGCGCGCAGGGTCTTCATGCGCTCCTCCGCGGCCGGCAGCGCCGCGACCTTTTCGACGTTGACGAGAAGCCGGGGATTCGTCTCGCTGCGGATCGCCGGGACGACGTGCTCGAGCTTGGCCCAGACGACAAGCATCTCGCCGCCGGACTCCAGGAAAAGAACGGAGTCGAGGATCCCGTGGACGATGAACGAGGCGGCCATGTCCCAGTACGTCGTGACCATCCGGTAGGACGCGTTTTCGGCGGTCCCGGCCGCCAGTCCACGAACGTCTTCCACGGAGCGCGGCGAGAACTTCTGCAGGAACCACTCGCGCGCCTCGCGCATCCTCGGCTCGCGGCGCAGGTCGTAGAGGTTCAAAATCAACTGGGCATCGTGATGCGTCGCGACCGATTGTTTCGCCATGTGTGGTCCTCCGGTTGCCGGGATCTCTTCGCCGCCTGTTCTATCATCGCCCGCCTGTGGAGGAGCTCCCATGCGGCGACCCGCTTTCCTCGCGGCTCTTCTGGCCCTCTCGACGGTCGGCGGCGCAATCGCCGCGCCGCCGCGATCCGATCCGGCCCGTACGGGCGGCGGAAAAGCGCGAATGAACGCCGTCGCCGAGTCCTACGTCAAGCTCGTTCTCGCGCTCGGACGGCACGACGCCGATTACGTGGATTCGTACTACGGGCCGCCCGCCTGGAAGGAGGAGGCCGGGCGAGTGAGCCGGCCGCTTCCCGAGATCCACGCGGAGGCTGAGGCGCTTCTCGCGCGACTCGCTCTCATTCCCGAGCCCCGCGAGGAGATGGAGCGGCTGCGGCATCGCTACCTCGTCAGGCAGCTTTCCGCGCTCCGGGCCCGCTCGGAAATGCTCTCGGGCAGGAGGTTTTCCTTCGACGAGGAGTCCCGGGCCCTGTACGACGCCGTGGCGCCGACACAGGCCGAGGAGCACTTTCGGGCCATGCGCGACGAGCTCGCCCGCCTGCTTCCCGGGACCGGATCGATGGGAGAGCGCTACGAGGCCTTCCGCCGGGATTTTACGATTCCGCCGGCAAAGCTCGACGCCGTCTTCTCCGCGGCGATCGAAACGGGCTGCGCTCGCACGAAGGCCCACATCTCGCTTCCCGCCGAGGAGCGCTTCCGCGTGGAGCAGGTCACCGGGAAGTCATGGAGCGGCTACAACTGGTACCAGGGGAAGTTTCACAGCCTGATCCAGGTGAACACGGACCTCCCCGTCTACATCGACCGGGCGGTCGACCTCGCCTGTCACGAGGGATATCCCGGGCACCACGTCTACAACGTCCTGATCGAGAAGAACCTCGTGCGGGACCGCGGATGGATCGAGTTCAGCGTGTATCCGCTCTTTTCTCCGCAGTCGCTCATCGCGGAGGGCAGCGCGAATTTCGGGATCGAGGTCGCGTTTCCCGGACCGGAACGGACCCGATTCGAGACGGAGGTGCTATTCCCGCTCGCGGGCCTCGACCCTTCCAGGGCCGCGAAATACGCGGAGGTGCAGAAGCTCGCGGAGAAATCGAGCTACGCCGGGAACGAGGCCGCGCTCCGCTACTTGAACGGCGAGATCGACGCGAAGCAGGCGGCCGACTGGCTGGAAGAGTACGGGTTCATGACGCGGCCCCGAGCGGAGCAGCGCGTGCGGTTCATCGACCAGTACCGCAGCTACGTCATCAACTACAACCTGGGGAAGGACCTGGTGCGGAAGTGGATCGAGGCGCAGGGAGGAACCGCGGATCAGCCGGAACGACGATGGAAGGCCTTCGCGAAGCTGCTGTCGTCACCGAGGTTGCCGTCGGACCTCGTGTCGGGGCGGTGAGACGAGGGCCAGGAATCGGGAATCAGGAGCCGAGCGACCAACGGGAGCGAGGCCGCGGTACTCCGCGGTCAACTAGTTCGGGAATCGACGGATGACCCGAACCGGAAGAAACCACGCAAAGAAAATCCCGGAGCGCAAGTTTCGTCTGCAGCTCCGGGGGTTGAGGCGAAAAGCGCTCTCTCGCGCCCCGCGTCGAGTCTGACTCTTCTTACTTGGATCCGCCCGACGTCGACCGCGCGGTCTTGCCGGCGACCTTCGCGTTCAGCTCCTGGATCATCTTCAGGTGCTCCTGGAGGGTCGGGAGCGTCTTACTCGCGAACGCCTTGACCTCCGGGTCTTTGCCGCCGTTCGCTTCCTTCTGGAACTCGGCGACATCCTTCTTGTGGTCCTTGACCATGTCCGCGACGTACGCCTTGTCGAACGCGTCGCCCGAGAGCTTCGCCATCTTGTCCATCGCCGCCTTCTGAGCCGGATCGACCGCGCTCGGAAGCGTGATCCCCTTCGCGCTCGCGACCTGCTTCAGCTCGTCGTTCGCCTTCGAGTGGTCATCGACCATCTTCTGGCCGAACTGCTTGACGTCCGGGTTTGTCGCCTTGTCGGCCGCCATCTTGCCCATCTCCACCTCGGCCATTCCACCCTTCGCGGCGTCCATCACGAACTTCGAATCGGCGCTCTTGGCGGTGGAGCCGCTCATCGCGCTCGAGCCCATCTTCGAGCTCTTGGCCGTGTCCGGCGTTCCGCTCGTTCCGGTCGTTCCCTGGGTCTGAGCGGCCGCGTGAGCCGATCCCAGAACGAGAGCGCCCGCAGCCGCAGCGGCCATGAAAAGTGAGAGTTTCTTCGCCATTTGTTCCCCCTTGAAATTGAATGGACGCGGGGCCCCGATCGATACGAACGAGGCTCAACCGCAGAGAAAGAGGGAGCAAAGGCAGTGCCACTCGAACGCAAGCGACGCTCGACGCTGAACGCTCGACGCTCAACTCTCTTTAGGCAGATACCTCGCACAGGCCACCACGGGCTGCGGGGGATATCGGCGGAAAATCGGGCAGAAGATGAACACCGAGCGGGGCGTGCGGATGTATTTCGGGGGCGCCGCGCACGTGTGGCAGAGGCTGTCGGGAAAAGGGAGCGCCTCGGGGTCCGGAGGTTCCGGGGGTCCTTCGTTTCCGGTCACGGGCGTCGCCCCTCGGTTGGCGCGGCCGCGGCCAGCGCGGCATCTTCGAGGGAATAGTCGGGAGCCGGCGCGCCGGCGCCGCTCTCCTTCTCCCACTCCGCAGTCCTCCGGAAGGCGGTCTCCGGAGCCGTGATCTCGCGCCAGTCGAGTTCCCGCCGGATCCGGGATGTGTCGTAAGAGATCGGCTGGGCGAAATTTCCCGCGGCCGCCAGATGGGGCGGCAGCCGCGCCTCGGCGAGCGCGACGACCTGCCCTTCCCATTCGAGCGCCCGGCCGAATGCCTGCGCCCGTTCCGCCATCGTCGGCGCCGTCTCTTCTCCCACGTTGTAGATGCGGCCGCGCGCCCTCTCCGCCGTCACCGCCAGCACGACGGCCTCGGCCACGTCGTCCACGTAACCGTGCGTCCAGCGAAACGCGGCGTGCGACTTGCCGAAGAGAATCGCGGGGCGGCCATCCGCGATCCTGCGCCATGCCGCTCCGAAGCGGTGCTGCCGATCGCCCGGACCGTACACCGCCGGAAGGCGAAGGACGGTCCCCGGCATCGCGGGGTCGGACTGAACGACCCGCTCGACGAGGAGCTTTTCATAGTCCGCGAGATGATCCGGGAGACCTGGCATCCCTCGATACGGGAAGAGACTTTCCCGCATGGCCGAGTCTTCGGTCAGCGGCCGCGGATCCGGAGCTCCGCCTTCGCTTCCGGAGAAGACGCCCCACGCGCGGTACACGTCGCCGCTCGAGAGCGCCACCACGCGGCGCGCGATTCCGCGGAAAGTGCTCATCAGCGCGCGGGAGTCCGCCTCACCGATGGGCGCCATCGCGAGCACGACGTCCCAGGCGAGATCCGTCAGCTCGTCCGGAAAGGAGACGACCGGCGGCGCGGCGCCCGCGGCATGGACGTGCCGGACGCCGAACGGGAGGGACGCCTCGTGCTCGCCGCGGTGATACACCGTGACGTGATGTCCGAGGTTGGACAGCCGCGTCACCACCCGAGGCCCGAGGAACCCCGTCCCGCCGACGACGAGGACACGCATTCCGGCGGAGCATAGCGGGGAAACGGGAGCCGAGCGACCAACGGGAGCGAGACGGCCGCGGTACGCGCGGTCAACTAGACCGGGTATCGACGGAACGACCGTGGAAAGGAGCGGAACCGATCACGAGAACTGAAAACCTAAAACTCAAAACTCTCTCACCCGAAATTCACGGTGTAGGCCAGAGATCGCATGTCCGGCATCCGGTCGAGATAGACCAGACCGTCGAGATGGTCGATTTCATGCTGCAGGACCCGCGCGTGGTAGCCGGACGCCTCGAAGTCGACGGCTTTTCCGGAGCGGTCGAGCGCCCGCACCCGGATCGTCTCGAACCGGGGGACTACCCCTCCCCACAGAAACGGAACGGAAAGGCACCCCTCGGAGTCGGTTTCCATCGCGGCGCCGACGCCTTCATAGGACGCGTTGAAGAGCGCGGTCAAGGGAATCTCCTTCTCGTTGCGCCTGCGCTTCTCCGGGTGCACCTCGTAGAGGAACGCCCGAAGCGGGGTAAACACCTGAGGAGCGGCGATCCCCGTGCCCTCGTACTCCCGCATGGTGTCCTCAAGGTCGGCGAGGAAGGACTCGTAGTCGCCGCGGGAAAGGGCCCTCGGATCGACGTCCTGCGAACGAGCCCGGAGGACCTTGACTCCGAGCTTGGCGACTTTGAGAATCATGGGAGAGAGTTTTCGGTTCTCAGTTCTCAGTTCTCAGTTCTCCGCTCTCCGGTTTCGGGAAACGACCACCGCTAGTAACGCGAGCAGGAACAACCGACGGCTGATCGCTGAGAGCTGACAGCTGACAGCTTTATCGTTGGTGCCCAGGGACGGAATTGAACCGCCGACACAGGGATTTTCAGTCCCTTGCTCTACCGACTGAGCTACCTGGGCTCTCTCCGGGGCCGCGAGTGTAGCGAGATTCCCGCACACTGACAACGCCTTTCGGGCGCCGTTTCAGGCGCTTCCGCCCGCGAGCGGCGCCTCTCGCTTGCCCGGAGCGAACGTCCGGGTGGATCATGGGCGCGATGAAACCGAGGCGCCCTGCCGATCCCTTCCTCCCGTACCGCCGGGAATGCGCGAACGGCGCATCTCGTTGTCCCGCCGAAGACTGGAGGTCCGGTTGAGAACCTTGGTCGCGCTCTGCCTCTCGGGCCTCGCCATGACTTCCGCGGCGCAGCAGCCCGCCCCGACGCCCGCGCCGGGCGGCATACCGCTTTCCGCCGGGAGTGCCGTGACGAGTCCGGGCAACGCCCGCTGGGCGGCGACTCCCGACGAGGCCATGGCGCGCGCCGCCTCGGAAGGGAAATTCGTGTACGTCGAGTTCGACGCGCCGAAATGTGGTCAGTGCCGGCGCATGGACGCGCTCCTCTACCCGGCCTTTCAGTTCGAAGCCGTCCTGCTGCCGATGGTTCCCGTGAAGATCTCACTGGCGTCGCCGGAGGGCCGCGAGCTGGCCAGGCGGTACGAGGTTCGAGAGACTCCCGCGGTGCTCGTGACGACGCCCGAGGGGCGCATCGTGTTCCAGATGCAGGGGTTCGCGAACGCGGAGGAGTTCTACCAGCGGATCACCCGGGACACTTCGGCGTATCGCGCGTTTGAGCGGCGGGTCGATTCGCAGGACATCGCGAAGCTGAAGCCCCGGGAGGCGTTCGAGACGGGTCGCGAGCTCTACCAGCGGTCCGACTCGGCCGCCGCGCTTCCGCGTCTCAGGCGGGCGGCGTCGGCCCCGCAGTCGCCGCCCGCCGTCCGGGACGAAGCGCGCGAGATCCTCGCGGCGGTCGAGCTCGACCTCGGCCAGGTAGCGAGCTCCCGGAAGACGATCGACCGCCTTCTGGCGACGTCGCGCGATCCCCTCCGCCGGGAACGCGCGGAGCTCTTCCGCGCGCAGCTGCCCCTGGCCGAGGACAAGCCCGCCGAAGCGCTCGCTCTCTTCAAGAAGTTCCAGAAAGACCATCCGAAGTCTCCCTACATCGAGCAGGTCAACGCGATGCTCGCGCGTCTGACCGCCCCGCCTTCCAATCCATGACGGCGAGACGGGTGTTCGCGGCTCTCGTTCTCTTCGCGGCGGCGCTCGCGGTCGCGGCGGCTCCCGTTCCGAAGCCGGCGGAGATCGTCTCGTTCACCGCCCGGTTCGACGCGAACGGGAAGAGCGCGGGAACGGTGCGGATCGCGGCGAAAATCCTCGCCGGGTACCACGTCAACAGCCACACGCCCACCGAGGACTACCTGATCCCCACGTCGGTCGTGCTCGATGCGCCGGCGGGGTCGTCGGCGGGAGCGGCCGTTTACCCGCCCGGGCTGATGAAGAAGTTCTCATTCGCCGAAAAGCCGCTTTCCGTCTACGAGGGCGCGTTCTCCGTCGAGGTTCCGGTGTCGTGGACCGGCGGCGCTCCCGCGGGGTTCTCGGGAAAGCTCGACTTCCAGGCGTGCAACGACACGCAGTGTTTCGCCCCGGCCTCCCTCCCGTTTCGCGCGGAGGCGGGCGGCGCGGGCGCCCCGCTCGCGGCCCTGGCGGGGGGTGCCGTGCCCCTGTCCTCCGCCCCCGCCGCCGGGAGCCGGGACGCCCGGGCGGCGGGCGCCTCGTCGGACTTCGAGGAACAGTTGAACCGCCGGGGGCTTCCCGTCGTCCTGCTCCTGCTCTTCGCCGGCGGCCTCGCGCTGAATTTGACGCCGTGCGTCTATCCCGTCATTCCGCTGACTCTCTCCTTCTTCGCGGGCCAGGCGCCCGGCGACGGCCGGCGCGTGTTCCGCCTGGCGGCCATCTACGTGCTCGGGATGTGCACGATGTACTCCGCGCTCGGCGTCGCGGCCGCGCTATCGGGCCGCCTCTTCGGATCCGCCCTGCAGTCTCCCTGGGTCCTCGGCGGTGTCGCCGCCATCCTCGTCGCGCTCGCGCTCTCGATGTTCGGCCTCTACGACCTGCGCATGCCGAGCGCCCTCATGCAGAAGGCGGGCGCCCGGTCCGGCGCAGCGGGCGCCTACGGAATGGGCCTCCTCGTCGGCGTCGTCGCGGCTCCCTGCGTGGGCCCGTTCGTCCTCGGACTGCTCGCCTTCGTCGCGGCCCGCCAGCAGGCCGGCCTCGGATTTCTCCTCTTCTTCGTTCTCTCGCTCGGCCTCGGACTGCCGTATCTCTTCCTGGGGGCATTCTCGGGAAGCCTGGCACGCCTGCCCCGCGCCGGCATGTGGATGGAGTCCGTCAAGAAAGTCTTCGGCTGGGTCCTCCTGGCGATGGCGGCGTACTTTCTGCGCCCCGTCCTCCCCCGCCCGCTGGGCGACTGGCTGCTTCCGGGGGTTCTGCTGATCGCCGCGGTCTTTCTCGCCTTGCGGGGCACGGCGTGGAAGCCCGCGCTGCGGGCGTTCGCCGCCCTTCTCTTCGTCGCCGCGGCCCTTTTCTTCCGCCCCCGGGGGCGCGTGGACGCCGGCGGGCTCGAGTGGCGTCCGTACGCCGCGCAGACGATCGCCGCGGCCGGCCGAGCCGCCGTTATCGACTTTTCCGCGGACTGGTGCCTCCCGTGTCGCGAGCTCGAGGAAAAGACGTTCTCGGATCCGCGCGTACGGGCTGAGCTCGAGCGCCGCGGCCTGTTCAAGGCGGACCTCACCCGATCCGGCTCTCCCGAGGTGGCCGCGCTGTCGGACAAGTACGCGATCCTGGGCGTTCCGACTCTCGTGTTCTTAGACGCCACGGGTCAGGAGCGGCGGGATCTGAGGCTCGTCGGGTTCGAGAGCCCCGAGGACTTCCTCGCGCGCCTCGCGAAGGCGCCATGAGAGTTATCGCTTCATGCGGGCAACCGCCCCAGTTTCTTGAGTGCTTCCTTCGCCGCCTTTCGCTGGGCCTCCCGCTTTGAATTTCCCGTGCCGAGAGCGAACGTCTCGCCGTCCCAGAACACCTCGACCACGAACACCTTTTCGTGGTCCGGGCCGTATTCGTCGACGATGCGGTAGTCGGGAAGAGGCAGACCGAGCGCCTGCGCGGATTCCTGGAGCGCCGTCTTGTAGTCGTGGAACGAGAGGTCGGCGAGGTCGATGCCGGCGATGTCGGGCGCGAAGACGCGCTGGATGAACTGGCCCGCCGCCGGCAGCCCGCCGTCCAGGTAAATCGCGGCCACGAGGGCCTCGAACCCGTCCGCCAGCAGGGAAAGCTTTTCACCGCCGCCGGACCGCGCTTCGCCCGTCCCCATCCGGAGAAACCGGCCGATCTTGAGCTCGCGGGACTTCGTCGAAAGTGTCGCCGCCGACACCAGGTGCGCCTTGATCTTCGAGAGGGCGCCCTCCTGAAGGTTCGGGAAGTTGCGATAGATGAGATCCCCCACGACGAACCCCAGGACCGTGTCACCCAGGAACTCGAGGCGCTCGTTGTTCGGGGACGGAAGATCCCGCCGTTCGTTGGTGTACGACTTATGGGTCACCGCGCGAACGATCAGCTCGCGGTCGCGAAACGTGTAGCCCAGGCTCTCCTCGAGCTCCTGGAGGCCCTCCGCAACGGCTTTGCTCACGCCAGTCTCGTCGGCCCTGGTCTCGTCGGCCCTGGTACCGGAGGCCGGGGTCGAACCGGCACGGGCCTTTCGGCCCTCGGGATTTTAAGTCCCGTGCGTCTACCCATTTCGCCACTCCGGCATGACCGATGATGGTAGCAGAGCGACTGCATCGGCCCGGTGGGCCGCAGGCCACCCGAAGACGCCATCGGCGCGCTGGAGGAGTCGAAATCGCGCACCGCGCGAGGCTCCGGGACAGGCAATGGATCCGCGGGCGGTGAGATGGGAAATCAGCGCGAGGCGTCTTCCCAGGAGGCGAGAGCGCGAAGGGCCTCTTCTTCCGCGCTGGCTTCGTCTCCCAGCCGGGAGATCGCGGGAAGGCATTTCTCCAGGGCCTTTGCGAGGCGCGTCGCGGCGTCGAGCTTTCGGATGATCTTGATCACGCCCTCAGACCGGAACGCGAAAACGGTCTCGCCACTGTCGAGCATGTGATGACCTGACGACCTCTCCGCCGGCCGCTCGCGCATCACTTTCGCGCGTCTGTGCCGACACACGGCCGCGCTCCTGGTTGCGGCCACCGGCCGAGGAAAATAGCAAGGACTATGCCTCGGGGGGCCGGGTTGAGCGTTGAGCGTTAGAAGTTGAGAGTTGAGAGTAGTCGCTCAGAGTCCGTCAGGGGCCGGGCGATCAGTGGAGGCGACGGGCGGATTCGAACCGCCGAATAAAGGTTTTGCAGACCTCTCCCTTAACCACTTGGGTACGTCGCCCCGGGGCCGCCGATTCTACCCGAAGGAAACGGCCCGCCACGCGTTGGATCGGACTCCAGAGCGGGGATGTGGGCTGCCGCCTTTCATTACGCGCTCGCGTAGTCGCGAATCAGGCCCGTCACGACGCCCTGCACGGTCACGTCGCGCGCGTCGGCCATGATCGGCTTCATCGCGGCATTGGCCGGCTGGAGCCGCACGCGGGCCCCCTCGGCGTAATACCGTTTCAGAGTGGCCTCGCCGCGCACGAGCGCGACGACGGTCTGGCCGTTCTGCGCGCTCGCCCGCCGCGCGACGACGACGTAGTCCCCATCGCGGATTCCATCCTCGACCATCGAGTCCCCGCGCACCCGGAGGACGAAGTGCTCGCCCTTCCCCAGAAGGGAGGAGGGAACTTCGATCGTCTCCTCGTTCGGAAAGGGCTCGATCGGCCGCCCGGCGGCCACGCTTCCGAGAAGGGCGATCTCGCGCGCGCCCCCTTCTTCCGCCGCCGGGGAGATGCCGCGGCTCCGGTTCCACTGCCGGGACAGGGCGCCTTTTTCCTCCAGGCGCTTCAAGTGTTTCTGGACGGTGCCGAAGGACGAGAGGTGAAACTTCTCCCGGATCTCCCGCTGGGTCGGAGAGATTCCTTTCTCGTCTCGATACGCCCGAAGGAAGTCCAAGATCTCTTTTTGCCGTTTTGTGAGGTTCATTTCACTCGCTTGCCTTATGAAACATGGCCGATGGCCGTTCCCGACGAATCAGTAGAGCCGAGGGAACCACCGCGGCCGCGCCCCTGGCCATCGAGGAGCGGCCCATCGGCCCACCTCGGACAGCATGGGCGCAAAAGAGGCGTAAGTCAAGGGGCATCGTGAGTCCGGCGGCGATTGCCGTTCTGGTTCCCGCCCTTCCTTCAGAAGCTCACCTTCACGCCGAGCTGGAGCTGCCGCGGGTCGTTGACCGCCGTCGGCTGCCCGAAAGGTGGGAGAGCCGAAGGAGTTGTTCGGAACCTGGTCGTTCTTCCGGTGAGAAGGTTGAAGGCCACGAGGATCGCCTCCACGGCCACACTGTTCGTCACGGGAACCTTCGCGACAGGCGCAGGTCCACGGACTCGAAACCGAACCCCTCTCCAGAGTTGCGCGCGACTCCCGCTGGCCGGTCGTTCAGCGTCGAGTCGCCGTTACGGTCGAACGGGAGCAGCACGTTGAACGGAAGAGCCGAGGCGTAGGTGAAGATGCCGGTCAGCGTCCACCCTTCGGCGAGCGCGCCCCACAGGCTTTCCTTTCCGCGAACGGGCGAGACCGCGCTCCCTGACAGCGTGACCCGGTGGCGCTGATCGTTGTCCGATCGGCCCCTCTCCGCGGCGACGTCGCGGTTGTCCTGCGGCGAGCTGAAGAAGAAGTTGCCGGATGTGTCGAAGCTCTTCGAGTACGTGTACGACGCCCGGAGGCTGCCCCATGAAACGGGCCGCTGCGTGTAGCTCAACGTCACGCCGTCGTACCAGGAGTCCCCGATCGACTGGTACTGCGAGTTGTTCGCGTACGCGGCGTTTGGCCTTCCGAGGTTGAAGACGGAGGGATTCGTCGTGGTCGGCACGTTGACGTTGCGCGACATGATGATGTGCCTCCCCCGGATGTGCTCGTAACCGATCGACGCGGTCGCCGAGGGCAGGATCTGTCGCTCGTACTGCGCCGCGGCCTGAAAAGAGGATCCACTCTGGATGTCGGGATCGATCGTCGTGACGTTCGTCAGCACCCCGGAAGGAAACGACGCGTAGACGTCGGGGAACACGGGCGGTGCCGGCGAGGTCCGGCTGGCGGGAGTCACCTGAGCGACTCGATACGCAACGCCGTCTCTCTGAAGCGCGTTGGCGACGGCGCGCAGGGGAACCGGGTTGTAGAACAGTCCGGCGGTCGCCCGGAGGACGCTGCGGCCGTCGCCCGCCGGATCCCACGCCAGGCCGACGCGGGGGGAGAGGTTGTCGCGGTCCGTTTGCACCAGAGAGGGAAGAAACTGGAGGTCGTATCGAAGACCGGCGTTGACGTTCACGCGCCGCGAGACTCTCCACTCGTCCTGCAAAAACGCCCCGACGTTCGAGTTGTCTTGCGGCGTCCCGGGAATCCCGAAAGCCTGCTGGAACGTCGTGTACCGGCCGGCCTGAAAGTCCGCCAGATTCCGGAAGGTGTAGACGCCCTGGAGCGCGCCCGGGAAATCGATTCGGACTCGATTGAACAGCGTGTCGACGCCCCCCTTGATCGAGTGGGATCCCAGCACGGACGTCACGGCGTCGACGGCCTCCCACATGCTCGTATTGCGGACGGTCGGCGAGTTCGTCGCCGTCCCGAAGCTGGCGATCCCGGAAATGGTCACCGCCGGGCCGACGAGGTCGTTCGGCGGCGCCGACAGATCGCTCGTCGTCATCTGCCCCCGGGTCTCGTTGAAGACGGAGGGGGAGATCGTCGCCACGTTGCTGGCTGCCCACGTTTGGTCCGTGTCGGCGAGCCCCGTCGCCCGGCTCGCGTCGTTCAAGCCGCCGACCGTCCGCGCGTTGGCGCTCGAGACCGCGTACCGGCTGTACCGGAGATTGAGCTGATCGGCGGAGGAGAACGCGTGGTCGAGGCGTCCGAACCAGTTGGTCGTGTCGAGTGTCGTCGCCAGATTGCCCGTGGCGATGCGGACGCCGGGATAGGACACGGCGTCCAGACGCGCGTTGACAGCCGCCGCGCTGGCGGAGGAAATGGTCACGACGCTCCCGTTTTGCTCCGCGAGCTGCTCGAAGTTCGCGAAGAAGAACGTCCGATCGCGGACCGCCGGACCTCCGAGCGAGAGACCGTACTGCCGCCGCGAGAAGGGAAACGCCTTCGAAGCGAGGGCGTTTTTCGCATCCAGGCGGTCATCCCGGAAAAAACCGTACGCGTCCCCGGCGTACGTGTTGGTGCCGGATTGCGTGACGACGCTGATGATCCCCGCGGTCGCGCGGCCGTACTCCGCGATTCCGCCGGACCGCACCACTTGGAACTCGCGAATCACGTCCTGGCTGTAGAACGTGCCCGCGAGCTCCGCCGCGTCGTCGTTCGCGGACAGCCCGTCGACGACGAAGGTGTTGTTCAGGTTCCGCTGGCTCGACACGGAAATGCCGGTCCGGGCACCGCGGACGTCTCGGCGAAACGCTGGTTCGCCCCCGTGTTCGTCCGGGAGACTCCCGGGACGAGCAACGCGAGATCGAGATAGTTGCGCCCGTTCAGAGGCAGGTTCCGGATCTCTTCGGGAGTGACGGACTCCGCGACCTGCGTGCGCACCGTCTCGACGAGGGGCGCGCCCGTCACCGTCACCCTCTCCGTTGCGCTCGCCAGGTTCAACCTCACCGGAATCTCGAGCGCCTGCCCGGCGGCGGCTCGAAAAGGCGTCCGCACGTCGAGAAACCCCTCCTTCCGGATCGAGAGCTCGTAGTCGCCGGCCGGGACGGCCGAGAAACGGAATCGGCCTCGCGCGTCGGAAACGGCCGTCACCCGCCGGTTCGTGCCCGGATGAAAGAGGACGACGCCCGCCGCCGGAACGGGAGCGCCGGCGGGGTCCTCGATGCGCCCTCTCACGGTCGCAGTGTCGACCGTCTGCTGCCCGCCGCAGAGCGCCGCGATCGGGAACAGCAGGGAGAATGCGAGGAGCGCGTGCAGGCAGCGGCTCATCGAGCCGCCCGTTTCCTGAAAACGTCGAGGGGCCCGGTTTCGGCCACGGCGAGAAGCTCGTTGCCGTTTCGCGCCGTGTAGGAGATAGCGCTGGCCGATCCCCGGACGGTGATCCGCGGGTCCGCGGCGTCCTTCAGAAGGCGAACGGCCGCGCTCCAGCTCTTTCGATCGGGCTCCAGACCCCGCCCGAAGACGGACGAACCCGACACGTAGAGCGCGACGAGGCGGTCTTCCGGAAGTACGGCGATGTCGGGATGATTCGGGACGCCCGAGCCTTCCGCCTTCCCGGCGAGCTCGACACGCGGTGAGAAGCTCTTCCCCCCGTCGGACGAGAACGCCGCGAAGACGCCGGGAACGGCGCCCGTGTACCACGCGACCCAGAGCGCCCCGGACCGCTCGAGCGCCAGCCTCGGCCCGGAGTCCGGACATCCATCGATCCGCCAGCCATCGTCCGACACCACCACGGAGGGGGGAGCGCTCCCGTTTCCGTCTCCCACGGCGGCGACCGCGATGTTGCGCAGGTCCTTGCCCTCGAGGTCGCGGTAGGCGATCCAGACGCCCTTTTTCGAATCGGCGGCGACGCTCGTCGCGCAGCACTGACACGCGCGGGGGTCCACGACCCGATTCGTCTCGAACCGCGCCCCGTCCCCGCTCACGGCCGAGACGACGCCCTGCCCTCCCGCACGGCTGTCGAGCCACGCCAGCCGCATCCGGCCGGCGGAGTCGATCGCCGTGGAAACCCAGCCGTGCGGCCCCGCGGTCTTGTCGTCGTTGACGGTGACGGGCGCTCCCCACGTCGAACCGCCGTCGGTGGAGCGCTGGGCGCGAAGCTCCGTATTCCATCGGCCGGGTGCCGTCACGGAATACACGGCCACGAGAGCGCCGCCCGGAAGGATCTCGAGGGAGGGTCCCGTCTGTGAATGCGCCATCACGGCGGGCGCCGGCGGAGACACGGCGACGGCCGTCCGGTGCCCGCCCGAATCGGCGTAGCAGAGGCGGCCTCCCCCGGCCTCTTCCCGAACGAAGACCATGCAGAGGTCGCCGGACGCGTTCCATCGCGCCGAGGGGTCGTGGCCCGCCTGGCGCACCGCGCGGCCGGCGGCCGGCGGCTGCCCCGCTCCCATCGACCGCAGCGACGGCGACACGGCGTAGAGCGCGATCGCCGCCGCAGCGATGGCAAGGCTTCGTCTAAAAATGGGCTGCATGATTCTCCACACTCGGATCGCATCCGGCCGGTTCGCGGCCGGAACGATGGATTCCGGGCCGCCGACGCCTGCCGCTGCGTGCGGCCGCGCTCCGCCCGGAGTCAGACGAGGAGGATCAGGCTCGAGGAGGAGGGGTGGCGGGAGCGAGCTTAAACGAGCGCGGCGCGGCGGAGACGGGGAATGAAATCTCCGCGGATCTCTCGAGGGTCAGAAACGGCGAGACCGGAGCGAGAATCGCGGGAAGCGCTCCGCCGAGAGTCACGACTTTCGAATCGGGCATGCATCCCCGCAACTGGCACTCTCCTGGGGAGGAGCTCTGCGCCGCCGCGCAGGACGGCATCGAACCGTCTTCGGACGCGGCGCAGCAATCGGGAACGCACTCGACCCAATTCGCCAGCGGTCCGCACGAGACGAGCAGAAGGAGAACGACCGCCGCGGAGCGCATCGCGCGGAGCATATCGCGGGACTCTGACCCTTTCCCGGGAGCCCGCTCCGAAAAGCGGCTACGGCGTCCGTGCGTCGCCTCGACTCCTGCAGGAGCCTCCCGAGTGGGATCCTGAGCACTCTTCCAGTCACTCGAATCCGGCATCGCGTGGTTCCGGGGGGTTTCCCCTCCGCGGCGAAAAGGACGCTCTGCTGCTCGAGACCAAGGGCCACATGGTGGACACACGGGCATGAAACTTTGAGAGTCGGCGGCGCGTCGATCGACTCGCCGCTGCGGGGCCGCCGGCGGCCCCGACGGCGATGCTAGACTGCCGGGGTTGCTCGCCTCCCGACCCGGCCAGACGGATGTCGAGAAAGTGGAGGTCCGAATGCGGGTGAGAACCGTCGTTCTCGGGGTCGTCCTCCTCGGAGGGGTTTTTCCCGGCTCGTTGCGCGCCGTCAGCCGGATCGCCTCAGTCGCGGTGACCGGATCGCCGACGCCAGCCGCGACGGCGGTCCCCTTGAATCTATTCGACAATACGATTGCGGAATTTCTGACCGTCGTCCCTGTCGTGGACAGCGTCACCGGAGCCGTCTCGTCGATGGCCGCGTCGGTCAGCGTCTCCCCCGCGAGCCTCTTCAGCCTCTGCGGCGTCTCCCTTCCCGGTTGCGCGAGCGACTTCTATCTCGCGCAGTGGACGATCAGCTCGGACGCCTCCGGCATCCGGGCTCTGACTGCGTTCCAGGGAAGCGGCCCGCTGCGGCTGCTCAACAACACCGGCGCGCCCCAGCAGTACACCCTGCGATGCCAGACGGCACAGGTGACGGGCTCCTGCATTTTCTCGTTTCGCTATGTCCCCGTTGCCGATCCGTTGTTCTAGCGGCGAGATGGCCCGGCCGACCCGGGTGATTTTTTTGCGAACGAGTCGAGGAGGCCGGCGCCTAATTGTCTGAATGGCCTGGTTTTCTGAACGGAATGTGGAACGGACGGGTAGTCGGACCGCCGGCAGGACCATGAGGGTCGAGGCGCTCGCGGGGCGGCCGCTCGTCGTTCTGGTCTTCGGCGCGCTGCTCCTGGGCACCGGCTGCTTCAAAGATCCCCCGACGGCGCCGGCCAGCATCCCGAGCCCCGCGGCGTCGATCACGCCCGAGGCGTCCGCCACGCCGACGCCCGTTCCTCCGGCGACGCCCGTCGTGTCGGCCTCCCCGACGCCTCCGGCCCCGACGGCGACCGCGATCGCCCCGACCGGCACGCCAACCGCGGGTGCGACCAGCACGGCCACTCCGTCGCCGACCCCGACCCCGACCTCGACCTCTTCCAGCACTCCGAACCCCGGGGTCTCTCCGACTCCGGTTCCGAGCGCGACCGCGACTCGTCTGCCGACCTCGAGCCCGACACGCACGGCAACCTCGACCGCGACTCCGAGCCGGACGCCCACGGCCACCGCGACGAACACGCCTCTTCCCCCGACCGAAACCGCGACTCCGACGCGGCCGGCGCCGCCCACCGCGACGAACACGCCGCTGCCGCCGACCCCGACCCCGACGGCTACGGCGACGGCCACGTCTCTGTTTCCGTTCACACCGACGAGGACCGCGACCCGCACGCCGACGAGAACGCCCGGCCTCTAGAGCGGATGCTGGGTGCGACGTGCGTGCGTGGCCGGGGTCACGGCGGCGGCTCTTTCTGATCCGGGATGCGAAGCGGCCCGCCCGACGTCAGTCTCCCGATTCGGTGGGCCGGGTCTGGACGGGCTTTCGGCGCGAAAGCCTCAACGCTCCGAGAGCCGTCTCCAGGTCCCTCGCCCGTTTCCGCTGCTGCTCCTCCTGCTCTGCCGCGGCCAGTCGGTGCATCAGCGAGCTCAAGCGTGCGTCGGGATGCTCGATGATCAAACGGAGGAGGACCTCGTAGTCCCGGACCATCGTCTCGATCGTGGCGTCTTCGAAGAGCTCCGTTTTGAATTCGAAGGCTCCACTCAACCCTTGCGGCGAAACGAGGAGACCGAGCCTCAGGTCGTGCCGCGTCGCCCCGGCCGGACCTCGATCGAGCTGCCCTCCGTCGTCGACGAGGGGCGTAACCGTCAGGCCGTGGAGCTCGAGGTCGGGATTGGGAACGTTCTGAAGCACGAACCAGACCTGAAACAAGGGCGAGTGGCTCAAGCGGCGCTCGGGCTGAAGAGCCTCGACCAGCTTCTCGAACGGCAGGTCCTGGTGCGCATAGGCGTCCAGGGCGACGCAACGGACACGCGAAAGAAACTCGCGAAACGGCGGATCTCCCGAGAGGTCCAGCCGGAGGACGAGGGGGTTGATGAAGAATCCGATGAGGACTTCCGTCTCGAGCTGGCTTCGACCCGCCGTCGGCGTCCCAATCACGATGTCTTTCTGGCCGGAATGACGAGAGAGCAGCACGGAGAAGGCGGCGAGCAGAGTCATGTAGAGAGTCGAGTCCTCTCGAAGGCTCAACTGCCGGAGACCCTCCGCGATCTCCGGCGGAAAAACGAAGGTCCGCCGCGCCCCGCGAAATCCCGCGACAGCCGGCCGCGCGCGATCCGTCGGGAGCTTCAGGACAGGGAGTGGCCCTCCAAGCTGACGCTTCCAGTAGGAGAGCATCTCGGCGAGGGCTTCTCCGCGGAGCCACTCCTTCTGCCAGGACGCAAAATCGGCGTACTGGACCGGCAACTCGGGCAGCGAAGAAGGCCGACCTGCGGCGGCGGAGGCGTAGAGCGCCCCGAGCTCCTGGAAGAGCACGCCCGTCGACCAGCCGTCCGTGACGATGTGATGCATGGTGAGGATGAAGACGTGTTGCGTCGCGCTCCACCGAAGCAGGACCGCCCGAAACAGGCGATCCGACGTCAGGAAGAAGGGACGATCCTCTTCGTCCGTCGCCCGTGAACGCGAGACCTCTTCCCGCTCCGCCTCGGAAAGCCCCTCCATCGACACCGTTTCGAGCCGGACCGATCGCGGCGGATGAACCCTCTGACGGGCTTCTCCCCCCTCCATCTGGAAGGAGGTGCGCAGCATCTCGTGGCGGCGGACGATTTCCGTCAGCGCCGCCTCCAACGCCGGCACGTCCAGTTCTCCGGTCAGACGCAGCGCGACCTGGACGTTGTAGGCCGGGTTGCCCGGTTCCAGCTGATCGAGGACCCAGAGTCGTTGCTGCGCAAACGAAGCCGGCAGGCTGACCGTCGATTCCGCGGGGCCTGCCGGGTCGAACGCGCTGTCGGCGCTCGGCAGTCCCCCGCCTGACGCCCCGGCGTCAGAGGGCGTCGGGGCGTCTTTTCCGGTCGGGCTCATGAGTCGAGGCAGGCGCCTAGATGACCCCGCGCCGTCGCAGGTCCTTCAGTTCCGCCGCGGAAAGGCCCAACCATTCGCGATACACCTCGTCCGTATGGGCGCCGAGCTCGGGGGGGCCTCGCCGGACGCTGCCGGGAGTCTCCGACAGTTTCACGGGGATACCGACCTGCCTCGTGGCGCCGAGGGTTGGATGCGGCGCCTCGACGACCATCCCGCGTTCCGACGCCTGCTCCGACCGGATCGCGTCCTCGACGGAATTGATCCCGCTGCACGGGATTCCCGCGCGTTTCAGGAGGGAGACCCAGTGCTCCGCGGACTTCGAATTAAAGACGGCTTCGAGGGCCGCGTGGAGCCGCTCCCGCTGCGATACCCTGCCGGCGTTCGTCGCGAAGGAAGGGTCCGGCTCGAATCCGGAGGGCGCCAGAGCGTCGCACAGCCGCCGCCAGAGCGCGTCCGTTCCGACCCCCAGCGCAAACCGCGAGGCCGACGCCTCGAAGACCTCGTAAGGCGCCAGCGACGGATGCATGTTTCCGAGCCTCTTCGGGCTGCCGGTCCCGGCGAGGACGCTCGAAGCATGGAACGCCATGAGCGAGAGCGCGCTGTCGAGCAGAGCCACGTCCACGAGTTGCCCTTCACCCGACAGGTCGCGCGCCCGCAGGGCCGCCAGGGTCCCGTAGGCCCCATAGAGGCCGGCGGTCATGTCCGCCAGGGGAACTCCCGCTTTCGTGGGACCTCCTTCCGGATCGCCGGTGACGCTCATGATTCCGCTCTCCGCCTGGATCGTGAGATCGAATCCCGCCTCGCCCTTTCGAGGGCCAGTCTGCCCGTACCCGGAGATGGCGCAATAAATCAGGCGGCGATTCACCTCCCGAAGCGCCGCGAAATCCAGCCCGGAACGCGCGAGCGATCCTACCTTGAAGTTTTCAACGAAGACGTCCGCGCGCGCCACCAGGCGCTTCAAAAGCCGCTGTCCGTCGGGGTGGTGGATGTCGAGCGTCACACTGCGCTTGTTCCGGTTGACGCTCAGAAAATAGGTGCTGTGCCCATCCACGAAGGGTGGCCAGCCGCGGGCGGGATCTCCCTTCCCGGGCTGCTCGATCTTGACCACGGTCGCCCCCATGTCCCCCAGCAGCATCGTGCAGAACGGTCCCGCGAGCGTCCGCGAGACGTCGAGGACCAGCGTCCCCGAAAGCGGTCCGAAGTCGCCCGCCGTGAGTCCTACCTCCGACGCGGTCGCCGGCTTCCTTTGCCGGGACCGGCCGACGGGCGTCAGGTCCCGACCCTCGCGGCGGCGGCTCGTCACCGCGGCACGCAGGGACTCATCTCGCGACCAGCGGCCCCGGCGCTGCCTCGCGAGCCGTGATGTCTTTCAACTTGTTCAACTGGTACAGGCTGCTCATGATCGACTCGAAGTCGAGACCGAAATCGATGAGGCAGGTGATCTCGTCGACGCCGATCGCGCTCAGGACGGCGACGCGCTCGCGACAGCTGGCGACGGTCCCGACCAGCCCCCGCTCGTCGAAGAGTCTCTCCGTGGCCTGCTTGGTCAGAAAGTCCCGGTCCTCTTCCGTGGGCGCGAAATCCTCACCCGACCCGCGGACCCGGTCGGCCTGAAGACCGAGGTTGACGAGAAGGTAGTCGAGGTACGCGCCTCCCACTTTTTCCCGCACCGTTTCCATATGCTCCGCGAGAAACGTGTGCAGACTGACGGTGACCTGCCCCGTCGCGGGATCGTGTCCCTGCCTGGCCCTCGCCTTCCTGTAGATGGCGATCTTCGGCGCCAGCTCCGCGACCGACATCAGGAACATCGACGTGATGACGTTCGCGCCGATCTCGCCGGCCTTCTCGAACGTCGCGTCGGATTGACACGAGAGCCAGATGGGAAGCGACCGCTGGACCGGCCGCGGGTAGGTCATCACCTCGATCGGGTTTCCTGCGCCGTTCGGGAGCGTCATGGGCCGGCCCGCCCACAGCTCACGGACGATCCCGATGCGCTCGAACATGACGTTCCGGCGATCCACGTAGGTCGAGGGAGACAGAGCGAAATCATTGACGTGCCAGCCTGACGCGAAGGAGACCCCGACTCGTCCGCCGGAGAGGTTGTCGACGACCGACCACTCCTCGGCCACCCGAATCGGGTCCTGGAGCGGCAACACCACGCTCGCCGCGCGAATCTGGATCCGGCTCGTGACGGCGGCGATCGCCGCGCCGACGACGGCCGGGTTCGGGTAGAGGCCCCCGAAGGAGTGGAAGTGCCGCTCGGGCGTCCAGACTGCCGCGTATCCATGCTGGTCGGCGAACCGAGACGCCTCGAGCACCAGCCGGTACTTGTCCGGCGAGTCCGCGGATCCGTCGGCCGAAAAGAAGAACAGGCTGAACTGAAGCGGCGAATCGGAGCCCCGTGCCGCGGACGTTTTCGATGCCGCCGCGCGCGGCGGAGCCGCCGGCGCTGCGGGGCGGTCCACGCGGGGAGGCGGAGCTGGATTTTCCGGCGAGGCAGTCGGCTGAGACCGGCGCGCGATCGGCGCGCGGACCGGCGATTTCCCTCGGCCGCGTTCCACGGCCGCGCAGACCTCGGCAAACGTCGGCGTGTCGAAGAGCGCGCGCAGCGGAAGTTCCACGCGGAGGTCTTTCCGGACTCGAGCGACCAGGAGGGAGGCGCGGATCGAATCGCCGCCCAGGCGAAAAAAATTTCCATCCGGATCCGCGCGATCGACTTTGAGAAGATCGCACCAGATCTTAGCCAGCGACTCCTCGACCGAGACCGTCTTCTCCGGCGACGGCTCATCCGCCGGGCCTGGAGCGCTGCCCGCGGGCGCGAGGCCGAGCGCCTGCGCGAGTCCGATGCGACGCAGCTTTCCCGTCGGCCCCTTGGGGATTTCTCCGAGGATGAGAATCTGACGCGGAACCTTGTACTCGGCGAGCCGCCTGGCCGCGAACTGACGAAGGTCGGCCTCCGACGCCGAGGCGCCCGGCCGCAGCACGACGGCCGCCGCGACGTCTTCGCCGAGGGTCGGGTGCGGCACCGCGAACGCAACCGCCTGCGCCACCGCGGGGTGTCCCATGAGGGCCTCATCCACCTCGAAGGGCGAGAGCTTTTCGCCGCCGCAGTTGATGATCTCCTTCAAGCGGCCGGTCAAGGAAAGGAACCCGTCCTCGGAAAGGACTCCCTGGTCTCCGGTCCGGAACCATCCCCGCGAAAACGACGCCTCGTTGGCCGCGGGGTTGCGGTCATAGCCCTGCATGACGGGCGGGCCCTGGATCACGATCTCCCCGGCCTCGCCCGCGGGAAGCTTCTCGCCCGACTCGTTCATGATCGCGACGGACGGCCCTGCCGGGACCCCGACCGAGCCGGCGCGGCGGCGGCCGGGCGGGAGGGGGTTCGACGTGATTTGAGTGCACTCGGTCATGCCATACGCCTCGATGACCGGACATTTAAACTCCTGCTCCAGTCCCGTCTTGACGGAGGGCGGGAGAAAAGCGGCGGACGACCGGATGAAACGCAGAGGGCGGTCCTGCAGCGCGACGCGGTTCGACCCGGCGTTCTCGAGGATCGCCTGGTGGATCGTGGGAGCGGCCGTGTACCAGGTCGGCCGGAACGTCCTCACCCAGTCGAAGAACTCGGGGATCAGGAGGCCGGGCGTGCTGACGACCGATGCTCCGGCCATCAGCGACGAGAGTGTCGCGATGATCAACCCGTGCGCGTGGAAGAGAGGCATCACGTTGATGCAGCGGTCTTCGGGACGGATTTCGAGAGCCACGGCGATGTTGTGGGCCGAGGTGCAGAGCTCCCTTTGCGAGAGAAGAACCGCCTTCGGGCGCGAGGTCATGCCCGAGGTGTAGAGAACGAGGGCCGGGTCCTCGGGGCGCGCGGACACTCCGCCGCGCGCCTCGCCCTGCGCCGGACCGGAAAAGCGGAACCGCCCTGCCGGCGCACCGGGCTCGGGCGCGATCTCGAGGATGGGAATGCCGCGGGAGAGCGCCGCCGCCCGGGCGGGAGAATCGACGCCCTCCGAAAGGATCAGCGCGCGGGCGCCGAGATCGTCGAGAAAGAAATCGAACTCCGGCTGCCGGTATGCCGGATTCAAGGGAGCGCAAATGGCGGCGACGGAGACGCCGAGGAACGCCGCCGCCATGTCCGGGCCGTTCGGCATCACGACGGCGACGCGATCCGTCCGCCCGATCCCGGCCCCCTTCAACCGTCCGGCGATCGCGGCGACGGTGGCGGCGAGCTCTCCGTACGTCGCGGGCGGGCGTCCCGGGGCCGCCAGCGCGGTCGCTTCGGGGCGCGACGCAACCCGCCGCTCGAGCAGGTCCGTCAGGGTCAGAGCGGGCGGATCGTTCAGGGTGGTCGAGCGAGCGGGCGTCGAGTGTGTCACTTCATCTTCCTCTCTGGAACCGCGAATGAGCCCGGCGGCTGGATCGCGCTCGTCACAGGTTCGGCATCTCGAACAGCCGAAGGAAGAGCCCGAGGGTCAGAACGATCAGAAGCAAGTCCACCTCATAGGGAATATTGAGCATGAAATTTGGATCGGCGTACTGCTTTCGCAACCGTTCGACCTCCGCGGGGTTGAAATACCCCTGCCGGGAGATGGTGTCATTCGACAGAAGGTCTTCCACCCATTCGGTTTTCAGCCTCAGAAGCTGAGGACTCCCCGGCGAGGCGAACGGAAATTTTTCACGCTGCGCGATCACCGGGGGCAGGTAGCGCGAGGCGATCTGGCGCAAGGCGTATTTCTCCTGGAAACCTCGAAGCTTCAGGTCCGGGGGCATCTTCGCGACCGAATCGAGGACCCCGAGATCCAGAAAGGGAAAGCGCCCCTCGACGGAATGCGCCAGGAGCATTCGATCTCCAGCGTCGCCGAGGAGATGGTCCGCGAGCCTGACCTTCAAGTCCACATACGACCGCTTGTGAATGGGATGCAGTCCGGCGATCTTACGCGGGTCGATGACTCCGAAGCGGATGAAGTCGAAATCGGCGTAGCGGGCCGTTACCTGTTCCGAAAAAAGCGATCGCTTGACGGCGCGGAGGGCAGATTGATTCGCTTCATAGTGAAAACCGGGATCGCCCCACAGCGTCTCTCGCAGGACCGCTTCTTCAGGGGGGGCGGCGCCGGCGTCCTGCTGCTGCCGTCGATACCGGTCGAATCGATAGCTCGTGTATCCCGCGAACAGCTCGTCGGCGCCTTCGCCCGTCAGAACTACCCGGACGCCTTCCGATTGCGCCGCAGCGGAGAGCGCGTGCGTCGCCGCGTTGTACGTTTCCTTCAAGGGGCACTCGCAGTGCCAGATGACGTTTGAAAGATTTTCTGCGATGTCGGAGACGTCGAAGTCGATCTGCCGGTGTGGAAACTTCAATTGATCCACCATGACCGACTGGTAATCCCGCTCCGCAAAGAACGCGTCGTTAAAAACGACCGAGAAGGTTGTCTTCTCATCGGGAGACACGGCCCGGATCATGCTGGTCACCAGGGAGGAGTCGAGTCCGCCGCTCAGATAGGCGCCCGCGGGCACGTCGGCCTGGAGGCGGCGCCGGACGGAGGAGAGCAGCCGCTCCTCGAGCTCCGCCAGGTCCTCGCTCTCCGACCGATGATAGACGGCGTCCGACTCTTTCGGATACAACACGTCCCAGTATTCCGCCGTCCTGACCGCGCCATTGCGAACCTCCAGGAGGTGGCCGGGCGGAAGGCTCTGGATTGCCTGGAACATCGTTCGCGGACTCACGAGACCGGGGAGGGAAAGAACCTGGTCGAGACCCGTCAGATCGACTCGGCGCTCGACGAGCGGGTGCACCAGGAGGGACTTGATTTCCGAGGCGAAAAGCAGCGTGTCTCCGACGATCGTGAAGAAGAGCGGTATGACGCCGAATTGGTCGCGCGCCAGCAGAACGGTTTGCTTTCGTTGATCGAAGATCGCCAGCGCGAATTGCCCGTTCAACAGGTTGAGAAGCGATGACCCTACGTCTTCGTAGAGATGGACCAGGACCTCGACGTCCGACCGCGAGCGGAAGCGATGACCACGGCCGGCGAGATCGTCCCGCAGGTCCAGATAGTTGAAGATCTCGCCATTGCAGACCAGGTGCACCGACTCGTCCTCGTTGGACATCGGCTGGTTTCCGCACGCGGCGTCAATGATGCTCAAACGCCGGACACCAAAACCGACGCGGTCGTCCACGAAGAATCCCGCGTTGTCCGGCCCGCGGTGAATCAGTCTCTCCGTCATTTGCGCGAGGATGCCTGCGTCGATTCCAGCGGGCTCCCGGACGTTCACGATGCCGCAGATTCCGCACATCGGTCAGGCCGGGAAAGGCCTCGCGCACACGCGCGGAAGCTCCGGCAGGGTCCCCACCGTTCCGGGGCGTCTGAGGAGGCGCGGTTCCTTCTTCTCCTCCGGCGGTACCCGGGAGACGGCCGCGCGCCGCGGAAATCGCTCTGGAATCGGGCACTCCCGAGCACGGCACGAGTGCGGCAATTCTTTCTCCCTTCTGCGGATCGTTCGTCAGGAAAACCCCGAATCGAGGCAGGAAAGGCCCCGGAACGAGGTTGGATACCCGGTCGGGGACTTACGTCTCCGAATTTTTATCTTATCCCGGACCCCCGCCTACGGGAATGCTTTGGGGGTCGGAGTCGGACGGCGTTCGAACGCCGGCTGCCACAGCAGGACGATGGAAGCCACGGACGGGCGGCGAGGCCGCGACGCGCCGCAGCCTCGCACGCCTCAGAGGCCCATCCGCCCTTTCTCAGAAATGCAGGGCAACCTCCGCGAAGAAGCGGCGGGGGGCCGCGACGTAGAACTGGCTGTCGCCGACTTCGCTCTCCGACGTGTAATGGCGGCTGTCGCCGAGATTCCGGCCGACGAGGGAGATCCGAAAGCGTTCGAGCTCCCAGCTCACGCCGGCGTCGGTTTCATAGAAGCCGTCCGTGAAAAAGCGGTTGCGGCGATTGAGCGGCCGCCGTCCCTGGTGACGCACCGCAACGAACGCGCCCGCTCCGGTGCGGGGGGCATACGAGAGTTTCGCGTTCCAGAGATCGCGGGGAATGAGCTCGAGACGTTTTCCGTCGACCACGCGCAGTTCGCCGTCCGGCGTTAGGAATGAAAATCGTATGAATCGGGCATCGTGGTGGGCGTACCCGGCCGAAAAGGACAGGCCGGGGAGCGGCGCGGGCCTATATCCCACTTCGATCTCCGCCCCCTGAAACCGCTCCGATCCCGCGTTGATCAGCGCGGGGGTTCCGTCCGCGCCCAGATTCGACACCACGAGGTTTTCGAAGGTCATGTGGAAAAGAGAGAGATCCACGGACACCTGGCGATCGAGCCACCGCGTCTTGAGTCCGACCTCGCCGCTTCGAGTTCTCTCTGGATCGAGGATGCGGGCGTTCTCGGTCTCCGTCAGGTTCGGCGCCGCCGGCTTGAACGCCGACTTCGCCGCTACGTAGAAATGGACCGAATTCACGCCGCCCGGGCGATCGGAGACGAACCGTACGAGACCGCTCACACCGCCCGACCACTTCCCGTCCGATCGTGAATCGCGCGAGACGTCGGCCTCCGGCGCTCCCACCTCCTGACCCTGCGCGAAGAGGCGTTCGGACACGGAGTCGAATCGGGCGCCTCCCGTGAACGTGAGGAAGGGCACGGGCGTCCACTCGTCGTTGACGTAGAAGCCCACGAACGTCCGCCGGTCCACGAATGACCGGTTGTCGCCGGTGGGCGTGTCCGCGAAGCGCGGCACGACGACGGGTTCGATCTGGAGGTCGATGTCGAACCCCGTTCCCGAGGCGGTCGTTCGTCCCCACGTGATCGCGGCGCCGCCGACCACCCTGTGGCGGCCGGCGGCCTCGAAGAGCGCGGTGACGTGCAGGTCGTCGTAGAGAACCGTTTCGTGGGGCTTCAACGAGACTCCCGCCGCCGCCGCGGTGTTTCCTTCGACCGCGCCGACGAAGGAGCGGATCGAGATCTGGTCGTCGCGCGTGACGCCGAGAACGTTCTCCAGCGAAAGGGAGGCCGACAGGGGCTTCGCGAAGCGGGTCCTCAGGGAGTAGACACGATGGTCGACACGCCCTCCGTCCACCCCGTAATTCCGCTCGATCCGAAATCCCGGAAGCGGCTCGCCCGCATCGACCGGCAGCGGCGACCCGAAGAACTGCGTGGTGCGAAAGACGTCGACCAATCCCGAGAACTGCCCTCCGCCCGAAATGGGGACGTCGAGCCGCACGCCGCCGCGATCTTCGCGGTAGTCCGTCCGCTGCTGCCAGCCCTTCGCCCGGTCGAAGGTCCCGAACAGCCGTAGCTTCGCGCCGCCGAGGTCCTGAGTGTGCGACAGGTGCAGGCGCCCTTCGGAGAAAGAGCCTCCGCCGGCACGCACGTCGCTGCCCTGTGCCGCCGGCCGCGTGAACACCTGGATCATTCCCGCGAAGGCGGACACGCCGTAGAGGGTGCCCTGCGGCCCCTTGACGATCTCGATGCGGTCGACATCCTCGATGTTGATCTGAGACAGCGACGGATTGAACGGGCCGCCGGCCGGCATTCCATCCACCATCACGAGCAGCGCGTCGAACTCCTTCAGTCCCCACAGGCCGATATTGGGCAGCCGTCCGCCGTTGTCGCTCCCGAGGCCGGTGTCGACCCCGACGACGTCCTGAAGCGCCTCCGCAAGCGTCTTGACGTTCTCCCGGCGCAGCTGTTCGCCGGTGATCACCGTCGCCTGCCCCGGGATTTCCGTCTCATGTTCCGGAAGGCGCGTGGCGGAGACGACCACGTCCTCGCGGGTCGCCGGCGCGGCGGGGGGGGCCGCCGGGGGCGCTGCCTGTCCCTGTCCCCAGGCGGACGTGAGCGCGAACGAGAACAGCGTGATGAGCGATCGTGGCAGAAAACCGTTTCGTCGCGGCGCGCTCATGGCCTCGCCTCTCGCGCTTCCGACCCGGCGGGATTGGCTCCAGTCATCGTCTCCATGAAGTGAGAAGTCGTGCCGGCGAGATGGCGCAGAACGATTCTCGCCCGCTTCCACCGGCCGGCGGCACTTCGGTGCATTCCCTTGGGCAGGCGGATCCCGAGCTTCGCGAGCGCGAGGCACTCGATCTGCCGCACCCGCTCCCGCGTCAACCCGAGCTCGAGGGCGATTTTCGCCAGCGGCCGGGGAGGGCCGGCGAGCCCCAGGCTCGCACCCAGAACGCGGATCTCCCGCGCGGTGAGATCTCCCGGGGAGGATTGGATCTGGAGAGCGAGGAGGTCGCTTTCCCAGACGGCCAGAGGCTGTTCCTGCCGGCAATCGCATTCCGCCTCGCGCCGTTCGGCCGCCGCCGGTGAGGCGGAGGTGAGGGCGCGGGCGGCTGCTTCCCCATGCTTCTCCAGCCACAGCCACCCTTTCATCCGGATCTCGAAGCTCGGACTCGCGGAGCTCGCGAGGACCTCGGCGAGCGACTCGATCAGGGCGCCGTGTCCCTCGAAGCGATCGCGGTCGTCGCTATCCCGCGGAGAGCACGCTTTCAATGAGTGCGTCATCTTCTTCTCCCGCTTCGCCGACGAAGCGAAGCCGATCTCGGTTGGATGGTCGCGGTCGGACCCGGCGACGGGACACTCCCGTACGAGCCCGCACGCGGACAGAGAACCCGGCAGGCGCCAGCGCCGCCGGGTTCCCTCTCAGATCCGCTGAGGGATGGCCCGAGGAGAAAGACAGGAGAGAGGAGAGGAAGGGAGCAGAAGCGGTCGAAGCACGAGGGATTTCCCATGGGTCTGGAGGGGATAAATCGAATGCTCGGCCATGCGTCGCCGGACATCGACGGCGTCGGCGGCTTCCGGGAGCGCGGTCATGCTTTCTCCAGAGCGGGAGAGGTCTCCTTCGGAGCTCGGCCGGGCCGGCTCGGCCTCGCGGTCCGCCTCCGCCCAGATCTCTCCCGAATACCAGCGCAGGCGTATGCGGGCGGCCGAAGGATCCGGCGCGATCAGAAACGGCCGGCTCGTCGCAGCGACCACTTCCCCGCCGTCCCCTCCCATCCGGATCGCGAGGCGCGCCGCGTTCGTATCGAGGCGCGGCACCTTCCAGAGCCAGGAGCCGTCGCCCGGTTCGAGCTCGTCCGTCAGCCGAACGGAGTAGGTCCGCCCGCCGTCCACGGAAAGCAGAAGCTCGACCTCTTCCGCCGAGTCCGGCAAACCGGACCAGCGGACTTCCACGAGGCTCCCCGCATCGAGTCGGTTCGATTGCCGCGGGCCCGAACGCCCGGTCGAGGAGGCGTCCGGCGAGACGGAGGCAAACTCCAGAACAGGCGCCCCCGCCGGAGAGTGAGGCGGACCCTCGGCCAGCGTCGCGGTGCTGACCAGCGCGCCGTAGAGAAGGGCCCCCAGCAAGACCTTGGGAAACAAGCGGCACAGCGTAATGGCGCCTTCCGAACGAAGTCAAACCGAAAATCCCCGCATGGGGACCAGGGCGGAATCGAAACCCGAGGCCGCATCTGCGATGGGCCCCGGTCTGCGTGTTCTGATGCGGCCAGGAGGATCCCCATGCGCGTCCTCATCCTCGGGCTGCTTCTCGGTCTCGCGCCGGAACCGCCGGTGACAGAACCGCCGGCGACGCCGCCGGCGAAGACGCCTCCGTCAACGGCACTCCCGGCGACTCCGCTGCCGGCAACTGCCCCGTCCGCCGACGACCTTCCGGCCGTCGTCCTTCCCGCCGGGCTGGCGCGCGTCCTCGACGACTACGAATCCGCCTGGAGGCGCGGCGACGGAGCCGCACTGGCCGCCCTGTTCGACGAGCAGGGGTTCGTTCTGGGAAATGGCAGCCCGCCGGTCCGCGGCCGGGAGGCGATTCGCGCCTTCTACAAGGGGCCCGGCGGACCGCTCGTCCTGCGGGCATTTGCCTTCGCGACGGACGGCTCCACCGGTTACATCCTGGGCGGGTTTTCGCGCGAGGCCGGAAAGCCCGACATCGGCAAGTTCACGCTGATCCTGCGAAAGTCGGCCGGAGGGAGATGGGTCATTTTCTCGGACATGGACAACGGAAACCGGCCGCGCGGTTGAGCGGCTCCTTTCGAACAGCCAGTTCAGAAGCCTCCGCGGCGGCGCGCCGCTAGACCGAAGGAGCGGTTTGCGATCTCCCTCCGGCGGCCGCGGCGGGCGACACGACTCCCGCCGCGCGCCCCGGCTCCGGCCGCCCGACGGCCGACACGGATTTCAAGTACGCCTCGGGGTCGTGCTCGAGCGCTCCCTCGGGAAGCCACTTCCAGAGCGGGCCGAGATCCCGCCGCACAATGCTCGAATAGAACGCGGGCAGCTTCGCCGCGCGCTGCTGGAAGAACGGCCGGAACTCGCGGTCGTCATCCAGGCGCCGGCGGATCTCGCTGTGGTATCGGATCCGGCCCGATCCTTCCGTCGACACGGCCCGGACGACGTTCATCAGGCGCGGGATGGCGCCCGACGTCCCGCGGAAGCGATTCCAGATCGCCCGCTTCGAGAAGGCGTACCGGGTCAGATCGATTACGCGATCGTAAAACTCGGGCCAGAGGTAGTGGCTCGGGCGCACGTTCATCGACTGGTTATTGTTCAGAAAATGGAAGGGGAAAGGCAGGACGCGCCCGTCGCGCTGGTACTCGAGATTTACAGGCGCCGCCCGCCCGAACGCAGTCAGGAGCGAGAAGCCGGGAAAGGCGCCGGGAGTCATGTCCACGAACCTCTTCGTGAGCTCGAAAGGCTCCGGGCCTTCGTCCGAGTCGAGCCCGAGCACGAAGTTCGCCTGGACGTAAGGGATGTGCCGCAGAATCAGGTTGACGTGCTCCGACACCTGTCGGACCTTATCCATACCCTGGTTCGCTCCGGTCTTCGACTTGTTCCCGAGGTCGTACCAGGATTCGACCCCCGGAAGCAGCGCCCGAAAGCCGTTGCGCGCCAGCCGCTTCAGGTGCGGCTCGGAGAGGAGCGACAGGCTGCTCTCTGCGATGAAATCGACGCTGCCGGGGGGAACGGCTTCCTCGATCATCCCGAGATAACGGTCGAACTGGACGCCGAAATTGGGATCGTGCCACCCGACGAGCGGGCGCTCGAATCGGGTGCGGAGAAAGCGCAGGTCTTCCTTCAGAACGTCGAACTCGAGCGGCTGGTAAGGCACTTCCGAGTCGATGCAGAAGCGGCACGTGTAGGGGCATCCCAGGCTTCCGAGCATGGGGACCATTTTGATCAGCGGCGCCTTCGCCAGCGTCGGCTCGATGAATTGCCAGCGCTCCCGGACGCCCGGCAGCGCCAGCGGCTGCGTCGCGGCCGCGAGCCGAAGGCCCGCGGGGCGATGCGGCGAGCATTCCTTCAGAACATCGCGCAGAACATCCCGGTTGGTGAACCCGAGAACGTAGTCGAAATACTTCTGCGCATCTTCCGGGTAGCAGCGCGCGTGAGGACCGCCGAGCACCGTGACCGCCCCGTGCTCGCGGAACAGGGCAGACAGGGCATACGCAGTGTGCGCGGCTTCGGTGAAAGCGCCCAGGAAGACGATGTCCGCATCGGTCGGCAGCTCTTCGAGCAGATCTTCGAAACCGGTGTAGCAGACGAACTGCACATCGTGGCCGTCCTCGCGGCACCAGGCCCCGATCACCTGGGGCATCACGCTCGCGAGGTTGGGGTTCATGACGCGCGCGTAGAGGGCCCGCGTGGGGCTTCGCTCGACGATGTCGACGATGCCGACCCGCAGCCTCCTCCCCCGCGGCGATGGGACCGGCAGAGACCTCGGAGTCTGAGGAAGGGCAGGGCGTGTGCGCACCCGACGAGGCGGGCCAACGTTCTTCATTCGAGTGTTCGCAAGGGTACACCAGAGGGTGCGACCGGCATCTGGGTGGTCCGCTTCGAGGCGTCGCGATGCCGCAGCGGCAGCGTTGGGACCGATCCAGACACGTCCGCCGCATGAGTTGATCGACGCGCCCTCGCCGAAGGATCCGACTCTGGCCGCCCAAACCTCAGAGTGTTGCGAGGAGCCGGAAGTAATCCTCAGGAGGAGTCTCGGAGAACCGGACTCCGAAGCCACTCGGCATCAGCGCAGCCAGCGCAGGTGGTCCACGAAAGGACCTCACGACAACGCCCCGGAGACCGACGTCTGTGTCTTTCGATGAGCGGAGGGTCATGGAGAGAGCGGTTCCCGGCTTCGGGGCCCGGATGGAGCAAACGAAGAGGCCGGAGGGTGACACGTCGTGCGTAAAGCCGGTGTGCTTGACCCCGGCCGCTTCAAATTCAACGAGAAATCGCCGCTTCTTACGGAGTCGGCGTTGTCTTTCCGGCACGGGTTGATTCTAGCCCTTTCGAACGCGGATCGATCGGTCGGACGCGCCGCTCGCGAGAGCACCAGGGTCGCTGAAACCAGGGGCCTCCTTCTCGCGCCATCCGAAATCCAAGGGTTCGGGCTTCTCCGCGGGTGCGGGGTGAAATATCCTCGGCCTCGGATCTCGCTCCGGATCCGAGGAGGTTCGGTGAAACCCGGCAACCTCAGCTTCTTTACGAGAAGGCGAAGCGCGGTCGAAGAGCGCGACTACACCCGGCATGCCGACGTCGTCCGGGCGGCGATCCCCGGGGCGTTTCGTACCCTCGGATGGAAGGCCCGGGCGACGCAGAGCGGCACGTTCGAAGCCAGCTGGGCGGGCTCCTTTGGGACAGAGGGCTCCGTCGTGGTCCGGATCCTCACGGTAAAGAAAGCCACGCGAGTGCGCGTCGAGTCAGTCGCCCGACGAGGCGGATTAGACTTCGGTCAGAACGCGAGCAAGATCCGCGAATTCTTCCTGAAGCTCGACCTGAGCCTGTCGCTGTAAGACGCCGCTCCCCAGGCAACCGAATCGGAGAAGCGGCTGGAGGTCAGCGATCGAAAAGACTGGTCGGGGCGAGAGGATTTGAACCTCCGACCACCCGGTCCCGAACCGGGTGCGCTACCAGGCTGCGCTACGCCCCGAGAGAAGAGGGAGCGGTTATATCGCGTTCGCCGGCGCGGGTTCAAGGCGTGGCGGGCTCCGAAGCCCCCCGGCGCTACTGAACGCGGGCGGAGAGGCGGCCATTGGCGTAGTCGAGCCGGAGGGTGCGCGTCTCCCCTCCGCCGACCTGCGCCGTGGCGGTCGCGAGGACCGACGCCGGGATGTCCGGGCCCGAGAGCCACACTTTGACCGAAGCGGCGCCCGCGCGGACGGGGATCGACTCGTCGATCGTGCCGCGCTCCTTCACCGTCTTGAAGAGGCCTTCCTTGCGCTTGAAGGAGAACTGCTTTCGCAGCAGGATCTGATCGTTGACCGCCACCATCACGTGGCCTTCCGAGAGGGGCGAGTCGAAGAGCAGTCGCAGCATGCCGCTCGTCGAGACGGACGCGGGCGGCGCGGTCGGCTGCAGGGCGGCGCTCGTCGGAAGCGCCTCCTTCGCCGGCACCACCGCGGCGCGCCGGACGGGCGCCGCGGTCGGCTTCAGTTTTTTCCGGGCGGCGGCGTCCGCCTCCGCGATTTTCGCGCCCGCCTGCTCCCGCAGCTGCTGGGCCTCCACGCGTCCGCCGTCCATGGCGAGCGTGTCGTCGGCGCGCTTCTTCGCTTCGTCGAAGTTGCCGGCTGCGAATGCCGCGACCGCGTCCTGCATCGCCTTGTCGGCGTCCGCCGTCTTGCGCGACTGCTCCTGTTTGCCCTGGAGCGCGTTTTCGGCCATCTGCGCGTACTGCCGGGCCTGCGCGTTGTTCGGGCTGCGCGCGAGAAGCCGGCGGAAGAGGGCGAGGCTTTCCTCGTACTTGCCGTCGGCGAAGAGCTTCTTCCCTTCCTCGAGGGAACCGCGCCGGTCACGCGTCTCCTTCTCGAGAGCCGCGTCGACCGGCATCGTGGGCCTCGACACGCTCGCGCGCCGCCACAGGAGTCCGCCGACGATCGCGACCAGCACGAGCACCGCGATCCCAACCACGCGCCAGAACCAGGCGGGATTGACCTCGGAGCGGACGACCCGCCCCCAGTCCTGACCCTTGAGAAGCGCCGCCTTCTCCTGAAGCTTCTGCACCAGCGAGGGAGGGCGTCCCTTGCTGGAGTCCTTCGGCGCCGACATCCTGCTCCTGGCCGGGAGCGCGAATGGCGTCGTGGGCGCCCGGGAGGCGGCGAAAGCGGCCGGTGTCTGAGAGGAGCCTGCCGCTGCGGCGGAACGATCGGCGCCGGGTGAGGCCTCGGCTTTGCCGGAACCCGACGCCGGGGGCCCAACCGGGGTCAACGGGGGAAGCGCCTCCCCCGGAGTGGAGACCGCCGGCGCCGGCGAGGACGAGGCGTCGGAGGCCTCGGCGCCGGCGGGCGCGGGCGTCTCGTCCGCCGGAGTCGCGCGCGGGTCCGACGGAATCGGGACTCCGGGATCGGCGATGCGAAAGGCCTGCGTCGCGTCTTCGTGGCGAACGGGCGGCCGGACCTGCGTGCTGCGGCCGGAGCGCGCCTCCGTGTTGTGGCGGTTCTCTTCCGCGGCTTCCAGGACCAGCTGGTCGATGTTGGCGAGCTTCAGCGTCGGCATGAACTCCGCCTCGGACACGATGGTGCCCAGGTCCTGGAGCGCCCGCTGTTCCTCCAGGTGCGCGCGCAGCTGGTAGAGCGCGAGCGCGAAGTCCTTGCCGCGCTGGTACCGGTTCCAGGGATCCTTCGCCATCGCGCGCGCGACGATCGGGTTGAACTCGGAAGGGACCTCGCTCGAAAGCTCGGCGGGAGGCGTGAAGTCCTCGTGGACGATCTTGTATGAAATGGCCGTCAGGTTCTCGCCGACGAACGGCTTGCGGTGGGTCAGGAGCTCGTAGAGGACCACCCCGAGGGAAAAGATGTCGCTGCGGCCGTCGACCGGGGCGCCGGAGACCTGCTCCGGCGACATGTAGTTCGGCGTCCCGAGGAACTGTCCCGTCGTCGTGAGGTTGGAGGACGCGACCTTCGCGATCCCGAAGTCGGTGATTTTCACCTTCTCGTCCGTCGTGATGATGATGTTGGCCGGCTTGATGTCCCGGTGGATGATCCCCTTGCGGTGGGCGTAGTCGATCGCCTCGGCAACCTGCGCGATCATTTCCGCGATCTGGTCGTACGAAAACGGGGCCCGTTCCGCCAGCAGCGACTTCAGGTTCTTTCCCTCGATGTACTCCATGGCGATGAAGGACGTCGAGGTCTCGGGGTCCTGCCCGATGTCGTGGATCGTTACGATGTGGGGATGAGACAGGATGCCGGCCGTCTGCGCCTCGCGGACGAACCGCTCCCGGAATTCGCGCGATTCGGAGTCGTCGTCGCCGGCCATGGTGGACGCCCGGATCGTCTTGATCGCCACCATGCGGCCGATCACCGGGTCCTTGGCGAGGTACACGACCCCCATCGCGCCCTTCCCGAGCTCGCTCAGTACCTCGTACCGGCCGAGCTTGAGAAGCCGGGCCCCCGCGACTCCTTTATCCCCCATTGGACTCGAAGAAACTCCTTTCCCCCGAAGGCGAAAGCTCCCCTAACACGCCTCCCGAGAGAGAACGGATTCTCGAAATTGTAGCGTCGCCGCGAAGGGGGGTCAATCCGCGCGTGTCATTCGAGGCCAGGCGGCGCGTTTTCTTGGACGAAACGCCGCCGGGAGACGCCTCGTCCCCTCCGTCGGCGGCAAAAAGAGGACGCGGCGGGGTCCGCCGCCTTTCCGTGTCGTCTTCCGAACTCGAGACGCCCGGGAGAGCCCGCGAGAGTCCGTTCGGGCCGAGCGGGGAACGGAGGCGATCCTCTCGAAAAGGCCCGTAGAATCGGGGCCGGCCAGCGCGCCGCCTCCGCGACGAGCCGGTGAATATAATCCGGCGCATGAAAATTCTTTCGGCTCCGGAGCTCCGGAATGTCGCCGTCCTCGGGCACAACACGGTGGGCAAGACCACGCTCATCGCCGGGCTGCTGCACGCGGCCGGCGCGACCACCCGCCCCGGAAAAATCGAAGAGGGCACGTGCCCGACCGACTTCGACGGCGAGGAGATCGAGAGGCGGATCTCGATCAACCTCGCGTGCGCCCACGTCGTGCATCGGGACGTGCGGATCAACTTCATCGACGCCCCCGGCTACGGAATCTTCTCGCCCGAGGCGCGGGCCGCCGTTTCCGCAGCCGACTCGGTACTTCTCGTCCTCGACGCCGTTTCGGGAGTCGAGGTCCAGACGGAAAAGGCCTGGAAATTCGCCTCGGAGTTCGGCCGGCCCGTCCTGTTCGTTATCAACCGGATGGACCGGGAGCGCGCGTCCTTCGACCGCGTCGTCGACGGGATGAAAAACCGGTTCGGCCGCGGCGTCGTGGCGCTCCAGATCCCGGTCGGGGAAGAGCGCGCATTCCGCGGAACCATCGACCTCGTGCGCATGGAAGCGCACTCGCACGACAGCGGAAAGCGGGTGGACGGCCCGATCCCGGAAGAGCTCGCCGAGCAGGCCCGCGCCCAGCACGAGCAGCTCGTCGAGCTGGTCGCGGAAGGCGAGGACGGGCTGATGGAGAAGTTCTTCGCGCAGGGCACGCTCGATCCGGCGGACCTGATGCCGGGGTTGAAGTCCGAGGTGGCAGACCGGAAGATCTTCCCCGTTCTTTGCGCGTCCTCTGCCCATGAGATCGGCCTCGTCCGGATCCTGGACGCCTGCGTGGCCATTCTTCCGTCCCCCGAGGGCGCCGCGATCGAGGGGACCGACAAGCACGGCAAGCCGGCGAAGATCTTCACCAACGAGACGGATCCCGCCGTGGCCCAGGTCTTCAAGACCGTCTCGGACCCGTTTGCCGGGAGGATCTCCTACCTGCGCGTGCGCTCCGGGAAGTTCCAGTCGGACGGCACGTACTGGAATTCCACCCGCGCCATCCCGGAGCGCTTCTCGGGACTGTTCCTCCCCCAGGGCAAGGAGCACGTCAACGTACCCGAGGCGCGCGCCGGCGACATCGTGGCGGTGGCGAAACTGAAGGAGACGACGACCGGCGACACGCTGACGGCGAAGGACCATCCGGTCGTCCTCCCGAAGCTCGTCGTGCCGGAGGCGTCGATCGCGTACGCCATCGAGCCGCGGGCCAAGGGCGACGAGGACAAGATCTCGACCGCCCTCCACAAGCTGATCGAGGAAGACCCGTCGCTCCACTTTCAGCGCGACGACGAGACCAAGGAGTTTCACCTGTCGGGCGCGTCGCAGCTGCACGTCGAGGTCGCCGTGGCGCGGCTCAAGAGGCGGTACGGCGTCGAGGTCATCCTCCACCCCCCGAAGGTCCCGTACCGCGAGACGATCAAGGGAAAGGCGGAAGCGCACGGGCGGCACAAGAAGCAGTCCGGCGGCCACGGGCAGTTCGCGGACTGCCGGATCCGGGTCGAGCCCCTTCCGCGCGGCGCGGACTTCGAGTTCGTGGACGACATCTACGGCGGCTCGATCCCCCGAAACTTCATTCCGGCCGTCGAGAAGGGCATCCAGGAGGTCCGCCGCAAGGGGTTTCTGGCCGGCTTCCCGATGGTGGACTTCCGCGTGATCCTCTACGACGGCCAGTACCACGACGTCGACTCGTCGGAGCTCGCTTTCAAGATCGCGGGGTCCCTCGCCTACAAAGAGGCGATGGAAAAGGCGCGGCCGACGCTGCTCGAGCCCGTCATGAACGTCGAGGTCTCCACGCCCAACGAGTACGTCGGGGACCTGATGGGGGATCTCTCCTCCCGCCGGGGGCACGTCCAGGGCATGGACGCGGAGTCCGAGGACACGGTGATCAAGGCGCAGGTGCCCATGGCCGAGATGCTGACCTACGGCGCGCAGCTCCGATCGATCACCCAGGGCCGGGGGACGTTCCACATGGAGTTCTCGCACTACTCGGAGGTGCCCCAAGCGGCCCAGGAGAAGATCATCGCCCAGTCGAAGGCGGGCAAGGCCGCGGCGGAAGGGGCCTGAGAAGCTGTAGCTCTCAGCTGTCAGCTGTCAGCTGTCAGCAGAATGGGGAGCCGAGCGACCAACGGGAGCGAGACGGCCGCGGTACTCCGCGGTCAACTAGATCGGGAATCGAAAAAGAGAAACGCGACCGCCCGCGTTACAACTCCTTCGCAGCCGATTCGTCCAGTAGCCACAGGAGGCTTCCCCGGCGCGGGCGGACGCGGGCGGCGGGCAGGTCTCTTCCCGCTTTTGTCCTGCGGATGATCGCCGCGGCGGGCGCGGCTTTCTCCTGGCCGGCCACGAGGAAGACCACGCGGCGGGCAGCGTCCAAGACCTGGTAGGTCATCGTGATCCGCCACTCGCGGAGCTTCGGGACCCAGTTCGCGGCGACCGGGATGTCCCGTTCCTCGAGAGCACGCGTCCCCGGAAAGAGAGAAGCCGTGTGTCCGTCGGGCCCGAGGCCCAGGAGGACGAGGTCGAGCCGCGGCCTGCCCCGCTCCCCGGCGAACTCCGTTTCGAGAATGTTTCCGTACTCGCCGGCGGCGGTCTTTGGCGGAGCCTCCCCGCGAATCCGGAAGACGCGGTCCGCCGGAATCTCGAGCGGCCCGAGCAGTGTCCGGGCGGCCATGAGGTAATTAGAGCGATCCGAATCCGGCGGAACGCACCGTTCGTCGCCGAAAAAGAAGCGAATCCTCCTCCATTCGATGCCGCGCCGGAACGGAGTCCGCGTCAGGCGCTCATGAAGAAGGCGGGGCGTCGACCCTCCGGAGAGCGCGACGCGAAACACGCCGCGCGCCGCGATGGCCTCCTCGGATGCCGATCGAAATTCGCGCGCAGCCGCCTCGGCGAGGCCGGCCGCCCCCGGCAGCACCCGCACCTCGAAGCGAGGCGGCGCCTCGACCGGCAGAGTCGTGCGGAGACGCGTTTCCTTTTTCGCTTCGCCTTCGCCGTCTTCTCGTCGCGTCCGATCCCGCCGTCCGACGCTCAACGTTGAACGCTCAACGCTCGACCCTCTTCTCGACTACAACGTCCTCCACCGCCGCCCCTCCCTTTCGAGGAACCGGTCCGCCGACTCCGGCCCCCACGTCCCGGAGGCGTAGTTGGGAAAGTCGGCCGCCGGTTGCCCCTCCCACGCGCGCAGAATCGGCGACACGACGCGCCACGCCTGCTCGACCTCGTCGCCCCGGGTGAAGAGCGTCTGGTCGCCGTGGGTGACGTCGAGGAGCAGCCGCTCGTAGCCGCCCTGGATCGGCGCGCCGAGCTTGCTGTAGGGAAAGTCCATGTAGACGGACTGGATCTGCATCACCGTGCCGGGGATCTTCGCGTCGAACTTCAGCGACACGCCCTCGTCCGGCTGGATCCGGACGCGCAGGACGTTCGGGTTCAGAGTCCCGACGGCCTTCGAGAAGAGCGGGTGGGGCACCTGCTTGAACTCAATCGCGATTTCGGAGACCCGCTCCGCGAGACGCTTGCCGGACCTCACGTAGAACGGCACGCCGGCCCACCGCCAGTTGTCGATGGCGAACTTGACCGCGGCATAGGTGGGCGTGCCGGAGGCCGGGTCCACCTTCTCCTCTTCCCGGTATCCGGGCACCTTCTTGCCGCCGACGACACCCGGGCCGTACTGCCCCCGCACGGCCCACTCGTCGATCGCGTTCTCCGGAATCGGGCGGATCGACTGGAGCACTTTCACCTTTTCCGCGCGGACGGCGTCCGCCTCGAAGGCAACGGGCGGCTCCATCGCGGTCAGGCAGAGCAGCTGCAGAAGATGGTTCTGGAACATGTCGCGAACGATGCCCGCGCCCTCGTAGTACCCCGCGCGATGTCCGATCCCCACGGTCTCGGAGACGGCGATCTGCACGTGGTCCACGTACCGGTTGTTCCACAGCGGCTCGAACACGCCGTTGGCGAAGCGGAGGACGAAGATGTTCTGGACCGTCTCCTTTCCGAGGTAGTGATCGATCCGGTAGATCTGCCGCTCCTTGAAGACCGAGCGGAGCTCGTCGTTCAGGTCCTTCCCGGACTGCAGGTCGTGTCCGAAGGGCTTTTCCACGACCACGCGCGCCCACCCCTGGTCGGGGGACGCGAGCCCCTTGTCGCCCAGGAACTTCACGATCGTCGGATCGGCCTCGGGAGGCGTCGCCATGTAGAAGATCCGGTTGCGCGAGCCCGGGCGCTTGCCTTCGATCTGGTCGAGGGTGGACTTCAACCGGTCGTAGAGGGCCGGATCGCCGAAGTCGCCGGCCAGGTACCGGACGGTCGGCGGCAGCTCGCCGGGCCGTCCCTGGGTGGGAGGCGTGAATTCCCGCGCCCCGCCGTCCAGATATGCGCGAAACTCGCCGTCGCTCATCTCCGACCGGGCGAGCCCCACGATCGCGAAGTCGGGCGACACCGCGCCGTCGCGCAGCAGATGGGCGATGGCGGGCGCGAGGAGGCGCCGGGTCAGATCCCCGGACGCCCCGAAGATGACGAGCGTGCAGGGCGGCCGGGCTTCCTCTTCTCCCCGCACCTCCCGGTCGTCGGAAGCGGCCGGCTCCACGCGGGGCTCGAACGGGACGACCACCGCGCTCATTTCGTCTTGACCGCGTGGCCGCCGAACTCGTTGCGCAGCGCCGCGTTGACCTTCGCGGCGAACGCGTCCGGCTGGCGCGAGGCGAATCGGGCGAACAGGGCGCCCGCGAGACCGGGCATGGGAACAGCCTTGTCGATGGCGTCCTGAAGGGTCCAGCGGCCCTCTCCGGAATCGTCGACGTAGCCGCGGATCCCCTGGAGGCCCGGGTCCTTCTCGAAGGCGAGAACCAGCAGGTCGAGCAGCCACGAGCGCACGACCGACGCATGCGTCCAGAGCCGGGAGATCTGATCGAGCTTCAAGCCGTAGTCGCTCTTCGCGAGAAGCTCGAAACCCTCCGCGTAGCCCTGCATCATCGAGTACTCGATCGCGTTGTGGACCATCTTGACGTAATGCCCGGCGCCGGGCCCGCCCACGTGGGCGTACCCGTCCGGCGGCGCGAGCGTCTTCAAGGCAGGCTCGACGACGCGGAAGTCCTCGGGCTTTCCGCCCACCATCAGGCAGTACCCGTTCTCTAGCCCCCAGACGCCGCCGGAGGTGCCTGAGTCGATGAACCCGACTCCGTCGGCGGACAGCTCTCCCGCACGCCGGGCGGAGTCCGTCCAACGCGAGTTTCCGCCGTCCACGATGATGTCTCCCCGGGAGAGAAGCGACTTCAGCTCCGCGATCGAATCGTCCACCGGCTTTCCCGCGGGAATCATCAACCACACCACTCGCGGAGACGTGAGCTTTCCGACGACGTCCTTCAACGACGCGGCCCCGGCGGCGCCGTGCGACTCCGCTTCGTGGACCGACGCGGCGCTGCGCGCGAACGCCACGACCTGATGGCCGTCGCGGAGAAGCCGCTGGACCATGTTGCCGCCCATCTTGCCGAGGCCTACGAATCCGAGTTTCATTCGAGCTCCTTCAACTGTGCGGAGACGATCCCGCCCGCCGCGCTGCAGCCCTGCAGCCCTGCAGCGCGGATCAGGATTTCATTTCGCGATTCAGGATCTCGTTGACGCGCGCGCCGAGATCCGTGAGGCCGGAAACCACGTCTCCGTCCAGCGAAAACCGGACCGCCCTCCGGCCCCGCTTCTTCAGCGCCGCGAGGTCTCCCGCGGCCTGCGCCTCGATGACGCGGCCGAATCCCCACGACCTGCCCGGGATTTCGACGTCTTCGGGAGCCGAGAACGTCAACTGCAGGAACACGCCGGATGGAGGGCCTCCCTTGTGAAGCTGTCCGGTCGAATGGAGAAACCGCGGCCCGAATCCCACCGTCGTCGCGACGTGTTTGGCGTCACGAACGCGCAGCCGCAGCCGGTTCAGGGCCGCCTCGTTCTCCGCCGTCGAGGGAACGTACGCCATGATCGCGAAGTAATCTCCCGGCCGGATCGAAGCGAGAAGCTCTTCGAGCGCCGCCGGATCTCTCTGGTCGGCGGGCAGCGCGTCCGACATCTCGCCGCCCGAAAGAATCGCGCTGGTTCCGTCCTTGGCTTCCTGCACGTTCGGCTGGTCGAAGGGGTTGATCCCGAGAAGCTTGCCCGCGACCGCCGTCGCGAACTCCCAGCGGAACATCTCGGCCCCGAGATCGAGGGCGTCCTCGATCTGGAACCGGGCGATCGGGTGTCCCGCCGCCGCCAGCGGAGTCAGCCGGGCGTCGTGCTCCATTTCGCGGTCCTGGGTCGCGATCGACACGAAGAACCGGTCGCTCCCGTAAACGTCCGGCGGCCCGGGCGTCTCTCCCTCGACCGGAAGGATGCCCTTGCCTTCCTTGCCGGTGCTCTCCGCGACGAGCTGCTCGATCCACATGCCCAACCGCGGGATCGGAGCTCCGACGTCGAAGGTGAGCTTGTCCCGGCCGGAGAGGGCCAGGACGCCCATGGCCGACCCCAGGACGAGGCCGGGATTGTCCTGTCCCGCGTTGCGGCAGGACTGCGCCATCGCGCGCGCGCGCGCAAGAAGCTCCCCCACGTCGATCCCGGCCAGCGCCGCGGGAACGATCCCGAAATTCGACAGCGCGGAGTACCGGCCGCCGATCGCCGGGTCTCCGGGAAAAATGCGCCGGACTCTGCGGCGCGCGGCTTCCTTCTCGAGCGCCGAACCGGGGTCCGTGACGACGAGGAACCGCTGGCCGGCGGAGTCGCCGAGATCGGCCCGCGCGGCCTCGTAGAAGTAATCGAAAAAGATATTGGGCTCGAGCGTCGATCCGGACTTCGAGGACACGACGTAGAGGGTGCGGGAGGGCGCCGCTCCCCGCGCGGCCTCGAGGATGGCGGCCGGCGAAGTGGAGTCGAGAACCTCCAGGGCCGGATATCCCGCCCGGCGGGAAAACGAATCGGAGAAAACGAGCGGGGCGAGGCTCGAGCCGCCCATGCCGAGCACGACGACCCGATCCGCCTCCCGCGCGCAGGAGGCCGCGAACTGCTGCAGCTCCGCCGCGCCTTCCGCCATGCGATCGGCGATCGTCAGCCACCCGAGGGCGTTCTCGATCCACTTCCGATGCGACGGCTCGTCCTTCCAGAGCGAGGCGTCTCCCGCCCAGATCCGCTCGACCGCGCGGTCGCGGGCCAGCCCGCGCAACGCCTCCTGGTGCGCTTCCGCCGCCGCCCCGAGCTCGAGCTTCAACGCGCCCCCACGGCCTGCTGCTTCTCTCCCAGCGTCTTCATCAGCGAATCGTAGGAGTCGGAGAACTTCCTGATCCCCTCGTCCTCGAGGTCGCGGAAGATCACCTTGTCGTCGATTCCGAGCTCGGTCAGGCCGCGGAACACCGCGTGCGCGCCCTGGAGATCGTCGTGGATGCGGACGGCGGGCTTGCCGTGGTCCCGGTACGCCTCGAGGGTCTCGGGCGGCATCGTGTCCACCGTGTCGGGTGCGATCAGCGCCTCGACGTAGTAGAGGTCCGGAAGAGCAGGGTCCTTGGTCGAGGTCGAGGCCCAGAGGGGTTTCTGCCGCTTCACGCCTTTTTTCGCGAGCGTCTCGAAGCGTGCGCCGCCGAAGATCTCCTCGAAGGCCTGGAACGCGATCCGCGCGTTCGCGATGCCGACCTTCGACCGAAGCTCCTTCGCGAGCGTGAGTTCGCGGTCCGATCC
>JBBRDK010000006.1:0-71415 GCA_038203955.1 Thermoanaerobaculia bacterium
ATCTCCACCTGAGAAAGCCCATCGAGTTCTCGGAGCTCGAGCGAATCCTCGCTTCCCTTCCGAGCGACAAAATGGAGCCGGAGTTCCGGCCTCCGTTCGGGCCGCCCGACTCCCGAGGGGCTGGCCCTAGGCGACCTGAACCTGGCGGCGCGCCAGCGGGGAGACGCGCTCATCGGGGGTCAGGATCCCGCGCAGGTTGAGCGGGTCGGCCGCGGACACGAGGACCGGCTCCGCGTCGGGAGTTTCTCCCCGACGCCGGAGCTCCCGCAGAAGCGTGACGGCCTCCGGCAGCGCGTATTGCTCTCCGTCGAACCCCGCCACGAATCGTCCGCCGCGGACCTCGCCCCGGGCTTCGAGAGTTCGGAGGGCGCGCGCCAGATCGCGCCAGGGGACCGGCTGCTTCTCCCGCGTGAGCGTGCGGCGGAACACGACGCCAGTGCGCGCCAGCAGCCGGCGGGCCACAAACTCACCCTGCTCGGCGGTGAAACGGGACTCGGCGACGGGAGGAGCCGCGGGCGGCCGCAGAGCGCTCCACCGGCCCGCGGAAAGGCCGACCGCCTTTCGCCGCCACGCGGGAACGATCAGCCAGCGCAGCCCGGAGAATGAATCGCAGGTGACCTGCCCCAGCGCGATCAGCCGGCCAAGCCCCTCTTCCGCGAGCGACGCGGAGAGCTTCGTCTCGCGGGCGAGCTCCTGGAAGAACATCGCTCCGCGGCGGACGAGGGCCTCGCGAACCGACGCCGCCTCCTCCGACGCGTCGGGGGACTCCGTCGCGGCGCCGAGCGCCGTCCAGGCCTCCACGTCGGATCGGAGGACGAGGGAGACGGGGGCCCTCCGGATCGGGCCCGCGCCCGCTCCCCACAGCCGGCCCCACACGACCTCGCCCGAGAGCGTGAGCTGATCGAGCCACTCCCGCTTGTACCCCCGGACACGCGCGGGCAGGATGCTCGCTTCCCACGAAGCCGCGGGCGCTTCGTATCCCGCGAGCTGCGCGATCACCTGGGCGACCCCCCGCGGGCCCTCCAGGCGGTGCGCGCCGTCGACGTGCTGCCAGCAGCCGAGGAAACGGAGGAAGTGCGCGGCGGTCACCGGCTCGATCTCGCGGCGCAGGCGGTCGACGGTCGCGCGATGGATGCGCGCCAGGAGCCTGCGGTCGCACCACGCCTCGCGTCCTTCGATCCGGGTCCGGAGCACGGAGCCCTCGACTTCGAGCTCGCGCAGCAGCGCCTCCTCTTCCGGCACGGCGAAGATCGGCCCGAGCGCCTCGAGACGGCCGCGAAGGACGGTTTTGGGGTCCCGTACGGCTTCGACGGCGAAGATGCGGCAGCCCTCCCTGGTCACGCGTCCCCCCGACTCGAGCTCGTCGATCCAGGGCTGCCACCCCGCGGCCTCCGTCTCCGTGACGTAACCCATCCAGAGAAGCGCCTCGTGGACCTCCTCGGCGCTTTCCGGAAGAGGCCAGGCCTCGTCGCGGACGCGGGCGATCGCCTCCGGATCGAGCGCGCCGATCTCGTCCGAACTGCGGGCGTCGAGCACGCGGCGGGAGAGCACCGCCTGGGTGCGGCGCTCCTCGAGAGGCGCGTCGTCGAGGAAGGTGTAGGGCTGCGACGAGAGGATGCCGCGCGCGAAGGCGGACGGCTCGACCGTGTCCACCGCGCGTTTCTCGATCGAGCCGTCCTTCAGCCCGCGGAGGACCTCCAGAAAACCGTCCACGTCCATGGCTTCCGTCAGGCAGTCTTCGACCGTCTGACGCACGATCGGATGCTCGACCGGCACCCGGATCGCCCCGCCCGGCAGCGTCTCCGGACAGGCCAGGACCTGGGGGAAGGCGCCCGCGAGCAGGTCGTTGGCGCGCATCCGAAGAAGATTCGGGGGCACTCTCCGGCCGCCGCGGGAGCGCTCGAGAAGCAGCGACCGCTGAGCGTTCCAGCGCCATCGCGTCTCGAACATCGGCGCGGGGAGAATCGCCTGGACGAGCACCTCGCGAGCCGTGTCCGGATGGAGGTAATCGAAGACCTCTTCCAGCGGGAAGCTGTGTTGAGTGCCCAGCGAAAGCACGATCGCCTCTTCGTTGGCGGCGGCCTGGAGTTCGAACCCGAAACCCACGCAGAACTTCTTGCGGAGCGCGAGGCCCCACGCGCGGTTGATGCGCGATCCGAACGGGGCATGCACGACGAGCTGCATGCCGCCGCTCTCGTCGAAGAAGCGCTCCAGGATGACCCGCTTCTGGGTGGGAACCGCGCCGAGCGAGATCCGGCCCGCGTCGACGTACTCCGCCAGCTGCAGCGCCGCGCCTTCCGGCAAGGGGTCTCCACAGGCTTCGCGCAGCGCCTTCACGGAACCGCTTTCCAACCCCTCACAGCTTTCCCGCATCTCACCGATGGCGCGCGCCAGCTCGCGCGTCCGCCCGGGGCCCTCGCCGAGCCAGAACGGGAGGCTCGGAGGCTGGCCCTTCGCGTCCGCCACCCGCACGACGCCGGTCTCGACGCGCAGGATCCGCCACGAGGCATTGCCGAGCTGAAAGATGTCCCCGCCGTTCGATTCGATCGCCCAATCCTCGTTCACGGTGCCAACCAGCGTTCCCTCGGGCTCCAGGCGCACCTGATAGTCCGCCGTGTCCGGAATGGCGCCTCCGGAAAGAAGCGCGGCCAGCCGCGCCCGCCGGGTCGCGAGGAGACGGCCTCCGACTCCGTCGCGATGGAGAAGCGCGCGCCGGCCGCCCGTATGCAGCGAGGCGACGTCGTCGAACTCGGCGCGCGTCAGCTCCCGGTAGGGCCAGGCCCGGCGCACGAGCTCGAAGAGCGCCGTCGCGTCCCACGGTTCGGCGACGCACGACGCGACGATCTGCTGCGCGAGGATGTCCAGAGGACGGGCGGGCTCCGGCGTGCGGTCGAGGATGGAAGCGCGGATGCACTGGAGGAGCGCCGCTCCCTCCGCGAGCTCGTCCAGGGTGAGGGGAAAGAGCCGGCCTTTCGGGACCTTCTTGAGCGCGTGGCCTGCGCGGCCGACTCGCTGGAGAAACGTGGCGATGGACCGCGTCGCGCCCACCTGGATTGCGAGGTCAACGTCGCCGATATCGATCCCGAGCTCCAGCGACGCGGTGGCGACGAGCGCACGGAGCCGGCCCGCCTTCAGCCGCTCTTCCGCGTCGAGCCGGCGTTCGCGGGAGAGGCTTCCGTGATGGCTCGTCACGGCGTCGTCTCCGAGCAGTCGCGTCAGCTGTCCGGCGATGCGCTCCGCCATCTTCCGCGTGTTGACGAAGACGAGGGTCGTCCGGTGCTCCCGAACGAGGACCGCGATCCTCTCGTAAATCTCCTGCCACTGCTCGTGCGAGCAGACCGTCGAGAGCGGAGAGGGCGGGATCTCGATCGCGAGATCGAGCGTCCTGAAGGTGCCGGCGTCGACCAGCGTGCAGTCCCGGCCGGCGCCGGCGCCCGTGAGGAATCGCCCCACCCGCTCGAGCGGATTCTGAGTGGCCGAAAGGCCGATGCGCTGGACACGCGCCGTGGCGACCGCCTCCAGCCGCTCCAGAGAGAGAGCGAGGTGGCTTCCCCTCTTGTCGCGGACGAGCGCGTGGATCTCATCGATGATGACGGTCCGGACGGGGGCGATGAGCCGGCGGCCGCTGTCGCTGGTCAGAAGCAGGTAAAGGGACTCGGGCGTCGTGACGAGGATGTGGGGCGGCCGGCGCACCATCGCGGCCCGCTCGGACGCCGGGGTATCTCCCGTCCGGACGAGAACGCGCACCTCCGGCACGGACGGGTCCATCGCGCGAATCTCGGCCAGCGGCCCGTCGAGGTTCTTGCGCACGTCGTTCGAGAGCGCCCGGAGGGGCGACACGTAGAGAACCGACGTCTCATCGGGAAGCGAGTCGCCCTGACGGATCAGCGAGTCGAGCGCCGACAGGAACGCCGCGAGTGTCTTTCCCGAGCCTGTGGGCGCCGCGATCAGGGTATGCGCGCCCGAACGGATCGCGGGCCAGCCATCACGTTGCGCCGGCGTCGGGTCGCCGAGTCGAGCGGAGAACCATGCCTCGACGGCGGGATGGAAGGAGACCGGGAATGTCAACGGACCGAGCTTAACGCACGAGCCGCGGATCCGTATTCCCCGGCAAAGCTTGACTCCCGCTCTGCGGGCGGCAAGAATCCCGGCGCAGGTTTCCGGCTAAAAACTCGTCACGGCGAATCGGGGCTCGCGCGTCTCGCGCCCGACCGGCCGCCGGCAGAATCGAGAGAGAAAAGATGGCGGAAGAGAAGCCTCAGAGTTGGTGGCAGACCGCCCCCGGTCTCCTGACCGCGGCCGCGGGCACCATCACCGCCCTGGCGGGTCTCGTCGCCACGCTCCACAACGCGGGCTGCTTCCGAACCGCCAATTCCGACACCGTCCGGCCGGCGCCGCCCGGGGCGGCCGTCAGCCCGGCGGCCGCTCTCAACGTTCCGATCGCGCCCACGCCCGTTCGAGACGCTCCGGACGCCACGCCGAGCATCTTTCTGCGGTACACTGGGGACCCGTACGGCTGCGTCCTGAGCCTCCAGGTGCGCGTGGGCAAGACGATGGCGATCCCGACGTCGAACCTCTTCGAGGTCCACGGCATCAAGCCGGGAGCGACGAGCTACGTCGTCGGCGGCTCCATAGGCTGCACCAATCTCGGAACGTGCATCGCCTCCGGGCAGGGAAGGGTCACGATCCGGGACGGCGGCATCTACGACATCATCTGGCGGCCGCTCGGGGGAACGCGCTGCGGCGTGGAGCTCAAAGAGGCGCCGACGCCGTAACGTTCGGGACGAGGCGACCCGAAAACGAAACGCCGGCGAAAATCTCGCCGGCGTTTGCGTTGCGGGAGACTTGTTACTTCGAGGTCGGCGTCGCGGGAGCGGCGGGAGCGACCGTCGTCGACTTCGTCTTGTGCTTCCGGGTGGTTTTCTTCTTCGTGGCGCTCGCCTTGCCCGTCGACATGCTCGACTTCGTCTGGGTGGTGGTCGTGGTGCCGGTCGTCGTCGCCGGTGCGGACTGAGTGGTAGTCGTGGTGGACTGGCTGCCCGTCGAAGAAGTCTGAGCGAAAGCACCCATCGGGAACGCCAGCGCCGCGGCAATGGCCACAGGGGACAGGACGGACTTTCTCATCTGACTCCTCCTTCAAGCCCCGTGGCAAAACGCGACGGGGATGGGGCCGACTCTATGGGGCGCGACATGAACGGAGTGTGAACAACGCGGCGCCGGCAAACGCGGCCGCGGCGCCGGAGGCCCGGACAAAAAAGGAGGCGTGCCGCCATCGGCACGCCTCGAATTCCGCGGAGACGGGTCTTACTTGCTGTTCGATTTCGTCTCTTCGGTCTTCATCGTGCTCTTCTTCTTGGCGCCCTTCTTCGAGGACTTCTTGTGGGTCTTCTTGGTGGTCTTGGCGGTCGAGCCGTCGGCCATCGTCTTCTTATCGGTCGAGCTCATCGAGCTGGACGAGGACGTCGACGTGGTCGCCGTCGGGGCGGCCATCGGCTTGTCGGCGGGCTTCGTGGCGGCCGTCTGGGCGAAGAGGCCGGTCGGGAGCGCCACCGCGACGCCGAGGGCGAGGATGCGGGCGATGTTCTTGTTCATTTCGAATCTCCTTTCGAGCGCGGCGCAAAAGGCGCCGGCCGTTCAGCAGAGAAGAGTCTAGGGAGAGGCGAGTGAACCCACCATGAACCTCCCACGGGGCGCAAAACGCCTCGATCGGTCGACGAAACAGGCGTCTCCGGCGGGTCAGGTCCGGCCGGCCAGAGCCATGATGAGCCCGGCGATCCCGCCCGCGAGAACGACCCACGCCGCCTCCAGCTCGAACACGAGCAGCACCGCCAGCGCGGCGGCCGCGAGCAGCAGGGAGAACAGATCGGGACCCGCGTGGAGGCCTCGAGGGAAGAGGACCGCGGCGGCGAAGATGACGGCCAGGTTGAGGATCACTCCGACGACGGCGGCGGTGATGCCCGACAGCGCGGCGCCCAGTCTCCGGTTCCCCCGGAGGTGCTCGATCCACGGCGCTCCCAGAAGGATGAAGAAGAAGCAGGGAAGGAACGTCGCCCAGGTCGTGAGCAGGAACGCGAGGGCGCCGGAGGAGGCCGGCGACAGAGCGCCGGGAGATTGCCAGCCCGCCAGATACCCGACGAACGGCAGGACCATGATGAGGGGCCCCGGCGTGGTCTCGGCGAGCGCAAGGCCGTCGACGGCCTGGGCCGGCGAGAGCCAGTGGAAGGTTCCGACCGCCGCCTGTACCACGTACGTGAGAACCGCGTACGCCCCGCCGAAGGTGACGAAGGCCGCCCGGGAAAAAAAACGGTACGCGCGCGCGTGAGGCCCGCCCCATCCAAGGACCGCCGAAACGAAAAGAAGCGGGAATGCCCAGAGCGCGCAGAAGAGGAGAACGAGGCGGATGTTGCGGCGGCGCGCGGGGAGCTTCGTTCCGGCGCGCGCGGCTTCCCCAGGGGGAGCGGCTGGCGCCGCGGCCGCGGATTTCTCGAGCGCTCCGGCGGCGGCCGCCACCGCGATCACGAGAGGAAACGGCGCATGAAGGAACGTCAGCGCGAGAAACGCTCCCGCCGCAATCGCGGCATCCAGGGGCCGCTTCAGCGCTCGCCGCCCGATCCTCCAGACGGCCGCCGCGACGACCGCCACGACGACCGGCTTCAATCCCGCGAGGGCGCCGGCGACCAGGGGCACATTGCCGTGCGCGGCATAGGCCCACGAAAGCCCGAGCAGGACGAGGACGGAGGGAAGCAGGAACAGCACGCCCGCGGCGACTCCGCCGGCGGCCCCGTGGAGGAGCCATCCGATGTAGATCGCGAGCTCCGTGGCCTCGGGACCCGGAAGGAGCATGCAGAAATTGAGCGCGTGCAGGAAACGCTCTTCCGAGATCCAGCGGCGCCGCACGACGAGGTCGCGGTGGAGCATCGCGATCTGGCCGGCGGGTCCGCCGAAGTTCACGCATCCGAGGACCGCCCAGTAACGCAGCGCGGCCGCGAAGGAAACCCTGGGGATGGGATCGGAATTCGACATGGACGGCTACGCGAGGGTCGGCTTCGCCGCGGACATTCGAGGAGATGATAGATCCGCGATTCCAGGGTGAGCGAGGAGGAGTCCGTGCACGACGGGAGAAATCGGCCGAGCAACCAGGGCGCCGTCTCGGGCGGCCGCCGTGGACGCCGGGGCGCCGCGGGGCTGCTGCTACTCTGCGCCGCGATGGCGTGCGCGAGCGCAACGGGTCCGCGCGGGACGTCGGGAGAGCGTGTGGCGCCGCCCCCGCCCGCTCCCGCGTCCGGACCTGATCCCCACTCGTACTCGGACCCGGACCGCGTCCGGGTCCGCCATGTCGCCCTGGAGATCGACGTGCGGTTTCCGAGCCGCAGCGTCGCCGGAACGGCCGTCCTGTCGCTCGATCGAAACGATGCGGGCGCCGGGGCGCTCCTGCTGGACACGCGGGATCTCAAGATCCTTTCGGCCGAGACGGCCCCGGGTCAGGGCTCGTTTTCGCCGGCGCCGTTCTCGCTCGGAGCTTCCGACGCGATCCTCGGCGCGCCTCTCCGGGTCGAGCTGCCCGGCGGAGCGACTCGCGCGCGGATCCGCTACAAGACGTCCCCGCGCGCCTCCGCGCTGCAGTGGCTCCTTCCGGAGCAGACCGCCGGAAAATCGCATCCCTATCTCTTCACGCAGTCGCAGGCGATCCACGCGAGGAGCTGGATCCCCCTCCAGGACAGCCCGGGAGTGCGGCAGACCTGGTCGGCCTCCGTCCGGGTCCCCGCGGGACTCACGGCGCTCATGAGCGGCGCCCGGCTGGAGAAGCGAAGCGACGGCGCCTTCCGCTTCGAGATGACATCGCCCGTGCCGTCCTACCTGATCGCCCTTGCCGCCGGCGATCTCGCCTTTGCGCCGCTTGGCCCGCGCGCGGGGGTCTGGTCGGAACCCTCGGTGGTGTCGAAAGCGGCGTGGGAGTTCGCGGACACCGAGGCGATGATCGAAGCGGCGGAAGCGCTCTTCGGTCCCTATCGGTGGGAACGCTACGAGCTGCTCGTGCTGCCGCCGAGCTTTCCCTACGGCGGGATGGAGAATCCGCGCCTGACGTTCGCCACGCCGACCCTGCTCGCGGGCGACCGCAGTCTCGTCGACGTGGTCGCGCACGAGCTCGCCCATTCCTGGTCGGGCAACCTCGTCACCAACGCGACGTGGAGCGACTTCTGGCTGAACGAGGGCTTCACGACGTATTGCGAGCGCCGGATCGTGGAGCGCGTGTTCGGGGCGAAGCGATCGGAGATGGAATGGGTGCTCGGCCGCCAGACTCTCGAGACCCTCTCGATTTCCCTGCCGCCGGGAGACCGGAAGCTCCGGCCCGACGTCGCGGGCAGAGACCCGGACGAGGTTCTCTCGGAGGTCGTGTACGAAAAAGGGGCGCTCCTTCTGCTGACGATCGAACGGACGGTCGGACGCGAGCGCTTCGACCGGTTCCTCCGCGGGTGGTTCGACGGGCACGCGTTCCGGAGCGCGACGACGGCCGACTTCCTGTCCTACCTCGACGAGCGCCTGTTCGCCGGAAGGCGGCCTCCGGGCCTCGACCTGGAGGCCTGGATGACTTCGCCGTCGATTCCACCGGGAGCCGCGGTGGCTAGCTCGACGGCGTTTGCGGACGTGGACGCTCTCCGGGTCGCCTGGCTCTCGGGCTCCCGCCCGGCAGAGACCCTGCCGGCGAAGACCTGGAGCACGCTCGAATGGCTCCGGTTCCTCCGCAATCTTCCGCGCGACCTGCCGCTCGCAAAGTCGTCCGAGCTCGACCGCGCGTTCCAGCTTTCAGAAGCGCTCAACTCGGAGATCGCGTTTCAGTGGCTGCTGCTCGCCGTCGAGACCGGGTATCCCGGGGCACAGGCCCGCCTCGAATCCTTCCTGACGTCGATGGGCCGCAGAAAGTACCTGAAGCCCCTGTACGAGGCCCTGGCGAAGACGCCGGCCGGGCGGGAGCGGGCGGTCTCCCTCTACCGGCGGGCGCGGCCCGGGTATCATCCGATCGCGGTCGAAACTGTCGATAGAATCCTCTCGTGGAAGCCGTCCGAGAAGGAGAGCGACCGGTGACCCGGGTGGCGAGCGCCTGCCCGCTCGACTGTCCCGATGCCTGCAGTCTCGAGGTGCAGGTCGAGAACGGGACCGCCGTCGCTCTCGGCGGCACCCGCGTCAATCCCCTGACTGCGGGATACATCTGCGCGAAGGTCCGCCGGTTTCCCGAGCACGTCCATGGGCCGGCGCGAGTCCGCGACCCCGGGATCCGCGTCGGAACCAAAGGGGAAGGCCGGTTCCGGCCGGCGAGCTGGGACGAGGCGCTCAACCTGATCGCGTCGAAGATGGCGGCGCTCTCCGCGAGCGGAGCGGGGGAGGCGATCCTTCCCGTCTCCTACGGCGGCTCTAACGGATATCTCTCTCAGGACACCACGGACGCGCGGCTCTTCTCGAGACTCGGCGCCTCGCGGCTGGCCCGGACGGTCTGCTCGGCGCCGTCGACCCGCGCCGCGGTCGGCCTTTACGGAAAGATGGCCGGCATCGCGCTCGACGACTACGCGTACGCGAAGCTCGCCGTCGTCTGGGGCGCCAACCCGCAGGCGTCGGGGATCCACCTGCTTCCTCACCTCCAGGCGGCGCGCCGGGCGGGGGGCCGCCTGGTGGTCCTCGATCCCCGGCGCACGCGGCTCGCGGCCGAGGCCGACCTGCACCTGCCACTTCGGCCGGGGACGGACCTGCCGGTCGCGTTGGCCGTCCACCGCTGGCTCTTCGCGAACGGGGCGGCGGACAAGGCGTTCCTCGAAAAACACACTACGGGTTGGGAGGAGCTGCGGCGGCGCGCCGAGCCGTGGCCCATCGCGCGCGCGGCGGCGGTGGCCGGGATTCTGGAAGAGGACCTCGCCCGATTCGCCCGCTGGTACGCGGAATCCGCTCCCGCCGCGATCCGTTGCGGCTGGGGTCTCGAGCGAAACCGAAACGGCGGCTCCGCCACCGCGGCGATCCTCGCGCTCCCCGCGGTCGCTGGCAAATTCGGCGTGCGAGGCGGCGGGTACACCCTTTCGAACTCCGCCGTATGGGAGCTCGATTCCCTGCGGGCGGCGAGGACCGAGCCGTCCCCCGCGCGGGAAATCAACATGAACCGGACGGGGGAAGCGCTTCTCGACCGGGAGCGGCCGGTTCGCGTTCTGTTCGTCTACAACTGCAACCCGCTCATGACCCTCCCGGAGCAGGAAAAAGTGCGCAAGGGGCTCGAGCGCGAAGACCTGTTCACGGTCGTCTTCGATCCGGTGATGACCGACACGGCTCTGTACGCGGACGTGGTCCTCCCGGCGACGACGTTTCTCGAGCGAACGGAGCTCTCGCGCGGGTACGGCGCCTACGTGCTCCAGGAGGCCGAGGCGGTCATCCCGCCGGTCGGACAATCGCGCGCGAACCACGACGTGTTCGCGGAGCTCTGCCGCCGCACAGGAGTGGAGCGGCCGGGCGACGCGACGACGGCAGAGGACCTCACGAGGGAGATCCTCGCCGGGAACCCCTCCGCCGCTTCGTGGCGCGCGTCGTTCGACCGGCAAGATCCGGGCGCTCCTTCCTTCGGCCGCGCCCCGATCCAGTTCGTGGACGTTTTCCCTCGAACCGCCGACCGCCGGGCGCACCTCTGTCCCCCGGAGCTCGACGCCGAGGCCGCTCCCTCGGGACTCTACGGTTATCGGGAGGACCCCGCGACGGAGGCGCACCCCCTGGCCCTCGTGTCGCCGGCGACGGACCAGACGATCAGCACGACGCTCGGGGAGCTGCGGCGCGAGATCGCCGTGATGGAGATGCATCCCGCCGATGCCGTGGCGCGCGGGATCTCGGACGGTGACCGCGTGTCCGCCCGGAATGCGTCGGGGCAGGTCTCCTGCGTCGTCCGCGTCGCTCCGACTCTGCGGCCCGGCGTCGTCTCCGTTCCCAAGGGTCTCTGGAGCCACAACACCTTCGGAGGCTCGACGGCCAACGCCGTCGCGCCCGATACGCTCGCCGACCTCGGTGGGGGAGCGTGCTTCAACGACGCCCGGGTCGAGGTCGAGAGACTCCCCGCCGGATGAGCGCCGCGGGCTGGCCTGCGGAGCGCGACGGCGGACGACCCGCTTCGGATCGGGAGGAGCGGCGGAAGCGGCTTCGCGCGGCGCTCGCGCTGACCGCGGGAGTCCTCGCCATCGAGATCGCGGGCGGGATCGTCTCCGGCAGTCTCGCCCTTCTCGCGGACGCCGCGCACATGTTCGCCGACATCGCGGCGCTGATCCTCGCCTATGCGGCGATCACCGTCGCCGGCCGCGCCCCGACCCGGCGCCACAGCTTCGGGCTCTATCGGGCCGAGATCCTGGCCGCGTTCGTCAACGCCGAGATCCTGCTTCTCATGGCTCTCGGAATCCTGGTCGAGTCGGTCATGCGCTTCTCCTCTCCGGTCCCGGTGCGGACGGGCGTGATGCTCTGGGTGTCTCTGGTCGCGCTCGCCGCCAACCTGATCGCGATGCGACTGCTGTCGCACGACCACTCGGGGGAGCACGGCGCGGGGCACAACCTGAACATGCACGCGGCGTATCTGGAGGTCTTCACGGACATGCTCGGGTCCGCGGCCGTGCTGGCGGCGGCGATCGCGATCCCGCGGACAGGATGGCTCTGGCTCGATCCGGCCGTCTCCGCGGCGGTGGCCCTCTTCATCCTTCCGAGGGCCGCCTCTCTTCTCAGGCAGTCGGCGCACATCCTTCTCGAGGGCTCGCCCGGCGGGGTCGATCCCACCGCCGTGCGGGAGGCGGTCCTGCGCGTGCCGGGCGTCGAAGCTTGCCACGACCTGCATCTCTGGACACTGACGTCCGGCGTGCACTCCGCGAGCGTTCACATCCGCGCCGCTTCCGACACGCCGCGAGGGGACCTTCTGGTGGCCGTCCAGCAGGTGTTGAAGGACGCGGCGGGCGTGGACCATGCCACCATCCAGGTCGAGTGGGGAGTCGAGATGACGTGCCATGCGTCCAACCGCGGGCACGCCTGAGGGCGGCGAAAAGGAGACGGCATGCGGTTTTTTTCCGGAATCCTCTTCGGATTTTTTCTGGTCGGCCTGATCATCGCGGCGGTCGTCGCGACGGGGGGCTACAACGTCGCGGCGACGGCGAGCCCGTCCCGCATCGAAACGCGCGTCGCGCAGTTCGCGCTGAACCGCTCGGTGTCGCGCCGCGCGCCGGCGGCGAAGAACCCCCTTCCGGCCACCCGGGAGACGTGGGCGGCGGGGCTCGAGCACTACAGGGAAAACTGCGTGGTGTGCCACGCGGCCCCCGGTGTCGATCCCTCCGAGCTATCCATGGGCCTGAACCCGCCCGCTCCGGATCTCACGCTGCCGCGCGTGCAGGCCCGGACCGACGGGGAGCTGTTCTGGCTCGTCTCCAACGGAATCCGGACGACCGGGATGCCGGCGTTCTCACCGACCCACAAGCAGGATCAGATCTGGCAGATGGTCTCGCTCCTTCGCCATCTGCCGGAGCTGACCGCGGAAGAGCAGAAGGCGTTGAAGGGGAAAGGAAATGAGTAGTCAGTTTTCAGTTTTCAGTGCTCGGTTCTCAGTTTCAGTTCGACTGACAACTGACGACTGATAACTGATAACTCTAAAGCACCGCCTTTTTCCGGAACTGACGGATCCCGAGGGAGACGAAGAGGGCGTTGAAGAGAAGGAGCCCCCCAGCCACCGTGGCGAACGGCAGGTGCGGGAACTGCGGGACGAGAGCGGAGCGCAGGCCTTCACTCGAGTAGACCATCGGGTTGATCAGGACCGCCTTCTGCAGGATCGGAAATTTCGCGAGCGCGCTCCACGGGTAGTAGGTACAGCCGAAGAAGATCATCGGGGCGAGAACGAGGCTGAACATGAGACCGATCTGGGTCTGTCCGACGGAGCACCCGAGCGTCAACCCGATCGCCGAGGAGAGCAGCGCGACGGCGCAGCAGAGAGCGGCGAAGAGGAACGGGTGCGGCAGTGTCAGCGCGAGTCCCCGGCCCATGATCAGCCAGGCCGCCGGCACGACGACGAGACCGGCGATCAGCGCCTGGATCATCCCCGCGAGAATCTTCTCCACGGCGACCCATTCGATCTCGATCGGCGCGAGAAGGCGGTCCTCGATCTCCTTCGTGAACTGAAATTCGGAGATGACCGGCATGGCGACGGCCTGGATCCCGGCGAGCATCATCGACAGCGCGATGATGCCGGGAAGGAGGAGACTCTTGTACTCGAGAGGCATGTATCCGCTCGTGGTCAGCACGCGGCCGAAGACGAAGACGAGCAGCATCGGCTGCAGCAGAGTCTGAAGGAGCAGGGGCACGAAGTTTCGCCGCGCGACGTGGGCGTCCCGCGAGAGGAGCGCGAAGAACGTGCTCATTCCCGGAGGCTCCGTCCGGTGTGGTGGAGAAAGAGGTTTTCGAGCGACGGCTCGGAGATATGCACGTCCGAGACGCTGGCGCCTGCGGCCAGAACGCGGTTCAAGAGCTCCGGCACGAGCGGTCCTCCCCGGTCGGCGTAGACGTCCGCCCCGGCGGGGCCGACGGGGCGTACTTCGGTGACCCCCGGCGTCCGCGCGAGCGCCTCCAGGAGCTCCGGCGAGCGCGGAGTGAGCTGGAGCCGGATCAGGTGGCCGCCCGGGATCGTCGCCTTCAGGGCTTCCGGGTCGCCGAGCGCAATGACGCGGCCGTGATCCACGATCGCGACCCGGCCGCAGAGATCGTCCGCCTCTTCCATGTTGTGGGTCGTCAAGACGATGGTCCGGCCGCGCGCCCCGTACTCGCGCACGATCTCCCAGAGCAGCAGGCGGGTCTGCGGGTCGAGTCCGGACGACGGCTCATCCAAGAACAGCACGTCCGGCTCGTGCATCATCGCCCGCGCGATCGACAGCCGCTGCATCATGCCGCCCGAGAATCCCACGACGAGCTGATCGGCGCGGTCGGTCAGCTGGAACCGTTCGAGGAGCGCCCGAGCGCGCGTCTGCCGCTCGGCAGGGGGAATGCCGAAGTAGGCGCCGTGAAAAACGAGGATCTCGCGCGCGGTCAGCGCGAAGTCGAGGTTCGGACGCTGCGGCACGACGCCGATCCGGCGCTTGACGGAGACGCGCCTCTTCCACACTTCCTCCTCCCCGATCCAGGCGCGGCCGCCGGTCGGTCGGACCCGCGTCGTCAGGATGCCCACCGTGGTCGACTTCCCGGCGCCGTTCGGCCCGAGAAGGCCGAAGATCTCTCCGGGCGCGATCTCGAGGGTCAGGCCGTCGAGCGCCACGACCTCGACCTTCTGTCTCCTCGCAGAGGGCGCGCGCCACGCGAACGGCGTCCCGACGATCCCGCGTCCCGGCGTGGCCGACGGCGGGGCGGAGGTGTACACCTTCCGAAGGCTGTCCGTCCGGATTCCGAGCGCCATGAACTTAAAGAAGGGGCGCCATCAGCTCGGCGGCCGGGCGCTGCGCGAGGTCCGCGGACGGGATTGCCAGCGCGCTCTTGACGACGTCCCCGACCGATATCCCGCCGCGGTAGCTCCCGAGGAACGCCAGTCCGGGCCACCTCGACTCCGCGCGAGCCAGCACCGACATCCGATGTCCGTGCCCGATCTCGTACTGCGGGATCGCGCGCGGCCAGCGGGTGAGCGCCACCAACCGGGGGCCGGACGCGGCGCCCACGCTCTCCCGGACTTCGCGGCCGGCGATCCGCGCCAGCTCCTGCTCCGGGAGATCCGCCGCGCCGGGATCCCGCGCGCCGCCCGCAAACGCAGTCACAAGAAGCTCCCCCTCCGGCGCGCGTCCCGAAAACAGGCTCGAGCTCCACACCGCGCCGAGCACGCGCCGCCCCGGCGCCGGGACGACGAGGTGCCCGAAGCCGCGAAGCCCGCCGGGAAGCGCGGAAGCAGGCCAGGAGAAGTGGAGAACCGCGACCGGAGGCGACGGAATGGACGAGAGAGCGACGAACGCCTCGGCGTCGAACTCGCGAACGAATCGCGCGGCGTCGCCGGCCGCCGACGCGATCACCACCCGGTCGGCGTCGAAGGCGCCGCGGGAGGTGCGCACCACCCAGCCGCCATTCCCGGGCGAGATGGACTCCACCGCCGTTCCCGTCTCCAGCCGGGGCCCGAGCGCCGCGCCGAGGGCGCGAGGGAGTGTCTCGAGACCGTTTCGGAAAGAGAGCAGTCCCCGGACGCGGGGAACGGAACGGTCGCGCTTTCGCATCGCACCGATCGCCGTCGCGAACAGGCTGCCGCGGAGCCGCTCCCCGCGCGCCAACGCCGGAAACGCGTCGGCGGCCGAAAGGCGGCCCGCGTCGCCGGCGAAGATGCCCGACACGAAGGGGGCGATGACGCGGTCAGCGACTTCCGATCCGAGCCGCCGCGAGAAGAAGGCGCGGACCGTCTCCGGAGGCGCGGAGAGAGACGCCCGCCGGACGAACGGCTCTCCGGCGAGCCGCAACTTGCCGCGCCGGGAAAGGAGGGGCGTGCGCGCCAGGGAGAGCGGGGAGGAGGGCACTTCATGAAGCGCGCCGTTCCAGTCGATGTAACGGGGAAGGCGAGAGTCGGAAAGGAGCACTTCGGACTCGAGGCCCAGGTCGCGCACGAGGCGGAGAAGCTCGGGCGTCGGGCGCACGGTGTTGGGACCCATCTCGAGAAGGAACCCCTCGCGGCGCTCCGTGCGGATCACGCCGCCCGGCCGGTCCGACCGCTCGAGAACGCGGACGTCTTCTCCGTTCGCGGTGAGAGAGCGCGCGCAGACGAGACCCGCGAGGCCGGCGCCGATGACGATCGTCGTCACGCCGCGGGCGCGTCCGACCAGAAGCCCGGCGATGACAGCACGATGTCCTCCAGCGCCGCGAGAAACGTCGGATCGTCGTTCAACCCGGGCGTCCGCCGGAAGTGGGCGATGCCCGCCGCACGCGCCGCGTCGCCGAAGAGCTGGTCCACCTCGTAGAGGGTCTCGACGTGGTCGGTCACGAAGGCGATCGGGATGACGAGGACCTGAGCCGTTCCCGCGGAGCCGAGCTCGCGGAGCACGTCCAGGGTCTGCGGGCCGAGCCACTCGACGGGTCCGAGCTTCGACTGGTACGCGAGCGTCCGGGGAGATCGGCCCCCGAGGCGGAGCGCGATCGCGTCGACCGAGGCCTCCACCTCTCTCTGGTAGGGGTCGCCCTCGCGGGTCACGAGCTTCTTCGGAATCGAGTGCGCCGAAAAGAGCAGATGGACGGCCTCCGGCCGCGGGTCCGGAAATTTAGCGATCTCGGCGGCGATCAGGTCGGCGTGGGCCTGGACGAAGAGAGGATGGGTCGGCCACGAGCACATCTCGAAGAGCGTGGCCCCGGCCGTGAGCCGCCCGACCGCATCCCGCGAACGCGCCAGCGCTCCCTTCGTCGTCGTCAGCGAGTACTGCGGGTAGAGGGGAACGGCCAGGAAGCGGTCCACTCCGGACCGCGACAGCTCGCGCACGACGTCTTCGACGAGCGGCGCGGAACAGGTCATGGCCGTCCGCACCGGCACCGCCCGGCCGCGCGCCGCGAGCCGCCGCTCGACCCCGGCGGCCTGCTGATCGGTCAGCCGCCGGATGGGAGACCCGCCGCCGATCGACCGGTAGAGCTCGCGCGAGGCCTTCTTGCGGCCGAGGGCGATCGACGCGGCGATCGCCTTGCGCAGGAGGGCCGGCCGCACGCGGATCACGTCCGGGTCGGAGAACAGCCGGTAGAGAAACGCGGGGACGTCGTCTAGCGTCTCGGGCCCGCCGAGCTGGAGAAAGAGGATCGCGCGGGAAGTCATTGGATAGTCGTCAGTCGTCAGTTGTCAGTTGGGACGCGGTGACGGAACGATGCGTTGGCTCGACTGAAAACTGAAAACTGAGAACTGAAAACGGCGCCCGCCGGCTCACAGCGTCCTCGAGAACACGGGTTTGTCGGCGGGCGCCGTCAAGTACGCGTCGAAGGGCATCGCCAGGTTTCGGAGGAAGACGCGGCCGACGGGGGTCGCGCGGATCTCGCCTGAGAGAAGCTCGACCAGTCCGTCGTCGGCGCACGGACGCAGGCGTTCGAGCGCGTCCGCGAAGGTGTCGTCGAAGCGGATTCCGTGATCCCGCTCGATCTCCGCCTTGACGATCACGCCGTGGCAGAGGAGGCTCTGGATCACGCTCTTTCGCAGCCGGTCGTCTGCCGTCAGTCGGACGCCGCGGAAAGTCGCGGCGCCTTCGCGCTCGACCGCCGCGCGATACGGCGCGAGGTCGCGCGCATTCTGGACGTAGCCGTCGCCGACCTCTCCGATGGCGCTCATGCCGAGTCCGATGAGGTCCGTGCCCGCCTTGGTCGTGTACCCCTGGAAGTTGCGGTGCAGGGTGCGGTTCCGGCGCGCGCGGGCGAGCTCGTCGTCGGGCCGCGCGAAATGGTCCATGCCGATGTACTCGAAGCCCGCCGACTGGAAGCGCTCGAGGGCGGTCTGGAAGATCCCGAATTTCTCCGCTTCTCCCGGAAGGTGCGGCTCCAGGATCCGCTGATGCTTCTTCATCCACGGGACGTTTGCGTACGAATACACGGCGAGGCGGTCGGGACCGATCTCGAGCACGCGGTCGATCGTCGCGCCGAAGCTTTCCGGCGTCTGGCAGGGGAGTCCGTAGATCAGGTCCATGTTGACGCTCGGGAATCCCAGGCGGCGCGCCTCCTCGACCAGCCGGCGCGTGTCGTCGTACGGCTGAATCCGGTTGATCGCCGCCTGAACGCGCGGATCGAAGTCCTGGACTCCCATCGAGAGGCGGTTGAACCCGGCGCGCGCGAGCGCCGCGAGATGCTCCGGCGTCGTGACCCGGGGGTCCACCTCCACGCCGAGCTCGGCGTCGGAGGAAAAGACGAAACGCTCACGCAGCCTGGCGAGAAGCGCCTCGAGCCGGTCGGGCGCGAAATAGGTCGGGGTCCCGCCGCCCAGGTGCAGCTGGACGACCGGCCGGTGATGTCCTGCCCGCGACGCCACCCATTCGATCTCGCGCTCGAGGGTGGCGAGATACGGGTCCTCCAGACGGTGCTCCGTCCCTGTGATGACGACCGTGCAGCCGCAGAAATAGCAGAGCTTTTCGCAGAACGGCAGATGGAGATAGAGCGAGAGCGGCCTCGGCTGATCATCGCCGGCGCTCTCCCGGAGGAGCGATTCGTACTCGCGCGGCCCGACGCCCTCCTTCCACACCGGCGCCGTCGGGTAGGACGTATACCGCGGCCCCGGAACGTTGTATCGCCGGAGCAGGTCGAGCGACAGGAGGCCGATCGCCGGGCCGCGATCCATCCCCGCGTCGCGGGCCCTCCCCGCGTCGCGGTCCGTCACCGGCGCACCTCCGCCGGCATCGAGAGCGGCTCCTGGACCGCGGAGAAGAACGCCTCCACGCACTCGATCCGGGAAGACGGCAGGACGCCGTGGCCGAGATTCACGATGTGCGCGCGCCCGCCCGTGGTCCGGACGATGTCCCGTGTTCGGCGATCGACCTCGCCGGGGTCTCCCAGGAGGCCGCCCGGATCGAGGTTGCCCTGGAGCGCGAGGCCGGGGACGCGGCGCCGCGCCTCGCCGATCGGGACCCTCCAGTCGATCGACAGAACGTCCGCGCCCGAGCGCGCCATGTCCTCGAGCAGATGGCCGCAGCCGTTCACATAGAGAACGACCGGCGCACCCCGACGCTCGATGCGGGAGATCGCCCGCGCGACGGCGGGCAGCGCCCACGCCCGGTAGTCCTCCACCGTGAGCTCGCCCGCCCAGGTGTCGAAGAGCTGCACGGCCTGCGCCCCGCACGCGATCTGGAAGGAGAGGACGTCTCCGACGACGTCCGCGAGCAGATCGAGGAGCCGGCCGAGCGTCTCGCGGTCGCGCCCCATCATTTCCTTGATCGCCGCGAAGGACTTCGACCCTCCCCCTTCGACGAGGTACGAGGCGAGCGTCCAGGGAGCGCCGCAGAAGCCGAGCACCGCGGCCTGGTCTCCGACGGCGGAGCGCAGCGACGCCAGGATCTTTCCCGTAAACCCGATCTCCGATTCGGGGTCGAACCGCCGCAACCTTCGGACGTCGGCGCTCGAGCGAATGGGTTCCGGAAGATGGGGTCCGCCCTCGGTGAACTCGACCTGCGCCCCCATCGCGGCGACGGGAACGAGGATGTCAGAAAAGAAGATCACGCCGTCAGGGTGAAACCGGCGAAAGGGCTGGAGCGACACTTCCGTCGCCAGCTCCGCGTTGCGGCAGAGGTCCCAGAACGAGACGGTGCGCCGGACCTCCCGGTACTCGGGAAGGTAGCGGCCGGCCTGGCGCATCATCCAGACGGGGGGGCGGTCGACCGGCCGGGCGAAACAGGCGTCTACGAGCCGCCGTCCGGAAGACGGTGTCGGCCGTCCGGATGACGGTGGTGCTGGCATCAAAGACGAAATTCTATCGCCTCGGGCCGGAGGGCCGCCCGATGTCCAGGAGTCAGGCGGGCGTCGCCTCGGCGGAAAGGAGTTGGCGCAGGACGTAGGGAAGGATGCCTCCATGGCGGTAGTAGTCGACCTCGATGGGGGTGTCGATGCGCACCAGGAGGGAAACGCACCTCTCCGACTTGTCCGCGGATCGGATGGTGAGCTCGACCATCTGCCGCGGGTGGATCTCCCCCTCGAGGCCGATGATGTCGAACGTCTCACTCCCGGTGATGCCGAGGCTCTCGGCGCTCGCTCCTTCCGGAAACTGGCAGGGGAGAACGCCCATGAAGACGAGGTTCGAGCGATGGATCCGCTCGAAGCTCTGCGCGATGACGGCCCGCACTCCGAGGAGCCGCGTGCCCTTGGCCGCCCAGTCGCGTGAGCTGCCCGACCCGTACTCCTGCCCGGCGAAGACGATGAGCGGGATCTTTCCGGCCTGGTAGCGCACGGAGGCGTCGTAGATCGACATCTGCTCGCCGTGCGGCTGGTAGATCGTCACCCCTCCTTCGACTCCTGGCACCATGCGGTTCTTGATGCGCACGTTCGCGAAGGTGCCCCGCGTCATCACGCGGTCGTTGCCGCGGCGGGAGCCGTAGCTGTTGAAGTCCTGCGGCACGACGTGCTTCTCCTGAAGATAGAGGCCGGCGGCCGAAGTCTTCTTGATCGCGCCCGCGGGGCTGATGTGGTCCGTCGTGACGGAGTCCCCGAAGATCGCCAGGGCGCGCGCGTTGCGGATGTCGCACACGCCTTCCGTGACCATGCTGAAGCGGTCGAAGAACGGCGGCTCCTGGATGTAGGTCGAGTTGGGGTCCCACTTGTAGACCTTCCCGGCCGTGGTGGGTATCTCGTTCCAGAGCGGATTGGCGTCGACGAAATCGGAATAGAGCCGCCGGTAGGTGTCGGGATCGACGGACCGCGAGAGCGCGGACTGGATCTCGGCGAGGGTCGGCCAGATGTCCTTCAGGTACACGTCGGAGCCGTCGCCGCCCCGTCCGAGCGGCTCCTCGGTAACGTCAATGTCGACCCGGCCCGCCAGGGCGAACGCGACGACCAGGGGAGGACTCATCAGGAAATTGGCCTTGATGTTCTGCTGGACCCGCGCCTCGAAGTTTCGGTTCCCCGAGAGCACGCTCGCGGCGATCAGGTCGTGCGACGTGACGACTTCCTCGATCCCGGGGTCGAGGGGCCCCGAGTTTCCGATGCAGGTGGTGCAGCCGTATCCGACGAGGTTGAATCCGAGCTGATCGAGCGGCTTCTGGAGCCCCGTGCGCGCAAGGTACTCGGTGACGACGCGCGAGCCGGGCGCCAGCGACGCCTTCACCTTCGGAGAGACCGTCATCCCGCGGGCGACGGCCTTCTCCGCGAGCAGGCCGGCGGCGAGCATCACGCTCGGATTCGACGTGTTCGTGCAGGACGTGATCGCCGCGATCAGCACGTCGCCGTGGCCGAGCGTCACCACCGCCGGCGCCATGTGATCCTCGGGCACGTCCTCGATGCGGTCCGGGCTCGGCCGGTTGTTGACCATTTCCGTCTCGGTCCACGGGTTGGTGTCCTTCTGTATCGACTGGACCGCGATCGATCCCGAGTGCTCCTGGTGGCCGCCCCCCGCCAGCGGGACTTCCGGAGTCGGCCCCTCGAAACCAATCCGCGCGCGGAACCGCTCGGAGAAATCGGCTTCGCGCTTTCCGTAACCGTTCTCCGTGACGGGCGCGCCCAGAAGCTCCCGGAACCGGCGTTTGAGATCGGGAAGGTCGATGCGGTCCTGCGGACGCTTGGGACCCGATACGCTCGGCCGGACCGTCGCGAGGTCGAGCTCGATCACCGAGGTGTAGTCGCACTGCCCGGCCGAAGGCATGCCGAAGAGCTCCTGCGCCTGGAAGTAGGCGCGGAACGCCGCGACGTGCTCCTCGGAGCGGCCCGTGGCGAGAAGGTAACGGCACGACTCTTCGTCCACGGGGAAGTACCCCATCGTGGCCCCGTACTCGGGGGCCATGTTCGCGATGGTGGCGCGGTCGGGAAGCGGCAGGGAGGCGGCCCCCTCGCCGTGGAACTCGACGAATTTTCCGACGACCTTCGCCGCCCGCAGCATCTGGGTGCAGTGCAGCGCGAGGTCCGTCGCCGTGACGCCTTCGGAGAGCCGCCCCTTCATGTGGACGCCGACGACGTCCGGCGCGAGGAAGTAAACCGGCTGGCCGAGCATTCCGGCTTCCGCCTCGATTCCGCCGACGCCCCATCCGACGATCCCGAGACCGTTGATCATCGTCGTGTGAGAGTCCGTCCCGACCACCGTGTCGGGAAACCAGACGCCGTCGCGCTCCAGCACGCCGCGGGCGAGGTACTCGAGGTTGACCTGGTGGCAGATGCCGATACCGGGGGGCACGACGTCGAATCCGTGAAACGCCTGCGTGCCCCACTTGAGAAACTCGTAGCGCGCGCGGTTGCGCCGGAACTCCATCTCGATGTTGCGCTGGAACGCGTCGGGCACCGACCAGACATCCACCTGCACGGAATGGTCGACCACGAGAGCGACGGGCACCAGGGGTTCGATGACCGAAGGATCCTTGCCCATGCGCTCGACCGCCGACCGCATCGCGGCGAGGTCGACCAAGAGGGGCACACCCGTGAAGTCCTGCAGGAGGATCCGGGCGACGATAAAAGGGACTTCGGCGACGCGCTCTCCGCCGGCCCGCCAACCGGCGAGCGCGCGCACGTCTTCCTCCCGGATGCGCTTGCCGTCCACGCCGCGGAGCACCGATTCGAGGACGATGCGCAGGCTGACGGGAAGACGCGAGAGGGAGCCGGCCCCGGCCTTCTCGAGCGCGGGGAGCGAATAGAAGTTTCCCGATTTCCCGGGCCCCGGAGAGAACTCCCGTCGCACGCCAAAAGGGTCGGTCATCGTCATGGAATGGGGAAGAGATCCCTCCTCGAGGCGGTTTCAGCCGGAAGCGCAGTCTATGAAGCCATCCGGGACAGGTCAAGGCCGGCAGATCCTGAACGGCCTGTCTCCGCGGCGCGCGAGGACCCCGAATCCTTCCGGGGCGTGATGACATAGTTCTTCCCATATCCGACTCGTCGCAACGACTGAGGGCCCGCGGCTCCGTGCCGCGCCCTCCGCAGAAAAAGGGAGAGCCCATGAAGAAGAGGGTCGCCATCCTGTGCGCCGCCGCCGCCGTCCTGCTCACCGCTTCTGCCGCCTTCGCCGCCCCCGAGACGTTCAGTTTCGACAAGAACCACAGCCTCGTCGGGTTCCGGATCCGACATTTCGTCTCGAAGGTCGAGGGGCGCTTCCGGGATTTCGACGGGACCATCTCGCTCGACCGCCAGAACCCCGCCGCTTCGCGTGTCGACCTGACGATCCAGACCGCGTCGATCGACACGGGCGCGGAGAACCGCGACAAGCACCTTAAGTCCCCCGACTTCTTCGACGCGGAGAAGTTCCCGACGATCACCTTCAAGAGCACGAAGGTCACTCCGAAGGGGAAGGACGCGTTCGACGTGACCGGCGAGTTCTCGATGCACGGCGTGACGAAGACGATCACGATCCCCGTCCGGCACGGCGGATTCATCAAGGTCGGCAAAGCCGAGAAGGCCGGCTTCGAGACGGTCGCCTTCACCCTCGACCGGAAGGACTACGGCATCACCTGGAACCGGGCCGCCGACGCCGGAGGCGTGATGCTCGGGGACGACATCGAGGTCAACATCCAGGTCGAGGCGAACAAGCCCCTCGAGGACGCGAAGCCCGCGACGGTGGCGCCCGCAAAATCCGGCCGCTGACCGCCGCCTCTTCCCCCGGTACCCGCCGGGGGAAGCTCTCCGGACGTCCCGGGCGCCGGCGCCCTCGACGGTGAAGGCACCGGCTTTTCGGGGAAGGCCGCTTCTCCCTCCGTGCCGCGAAAGGGCTCCGGGGCGCTCCGATCCATTAGACTCGATCGCCCGATGGAATGGCACGCGCTCGGCTGGGTCGCCGTCGCTCTCTACGTGGGAGCCGAGGCGCTCTCTATCCTCTCGCTGCTGAAGCCCGGCCGCGCGTCGTCGGGAACGATCCTGCGGACCTCCGCCGCCTCCGTGCTTCTGGCGGCCGGGCTCGCACTTCACTTCGCCGATCTCGAGATCACGGCGCGGATGCTTCACTCCGTCCCCTACAGGACCTTCGGCGGCTCTCTCTCGCTCTTCGGCTGGATGCTCGGCGTCTCGTATCTCGCCCTTCTCTTCCGCCATCGGGAGCGGGCGATCGGGCCTTTCCTGATCCCCTTCGTCATCCTGTTTTCCGCGGCCGGCCTTCTCCTCCCCATGCAGGCGGCCGCTCCCGACAGCGAGATGCGGGGCTCTCTCTTCGCCCTGCACGTCACGTTCGGCATTCTGGGATACGCCGCGTTCACCTTCTCCTTCGTCCTGTCGGTCCTCTACCTCGTGCAGAACCGCCAGATCCGGCGCGGCAGGACCGGCATCCTCTTCGCCCGCCTCCCGCCCCTCGAGGTGATCGGAAAGATGAACCGCACGAGCGTCTCGATCGGCATCGCGGTGCTCGCCGCGTCGGTTCTGTTCGGTCTCCTGTGGGCCAACCGCGTGTGGGCGACGATGGCCGATCCCAAGATCGAGTGGGCGATCGCGACGCTCGCCCTCTACGGGTTCCTGCTGTGGATGGAAAGGCGCGGGTGGAAGGGGCCCCGCGTCGCGGTCCTGTCGATCCTGGGGTACGGCCTCGTCCTCTTCTCCTACACGATCGTCAACATGTTCTTTTCCCGCTCTCACGGATTCCGATGAGCCAGGCCGCCGACGCCCGCCTGCTTCTGCTCGGCTGGGATTTTCGCGTCGCCGAGGGGTCCGTCCGCGACCGGATCGCGCTCTCCGCGGACGAAGTGAGCGAGGCGCTGCGCTCGCTGCTCGGAAAGGGGATCGTCTCCGAAGGGGTGATCGTCTCCACGTGTCATCGCAGCGAGATCTACGCCCTCTTCGGCGAAGGGTCGGACGCGGGGGAGCGCGTGACCCGGTACGTTTCGGAGTGGCGCGGCCTGGAACCCGCGGCGCTCGAGCGGGCGGGGTTCCGCCGCGAAGGCGCGGAGGCCGCCCGTCATCTCTTCCGCGTGGCGTCCGGGCTCGACTCGATGGCCCTCGGAGAGAGCGAGGTGCTGGGGCAGGTCCGGCAGGCGTTCCGCATCGCGAAAGAGTCGGGGGCCACGCGCGCCGTCCTCCACCGGCTCTTCGAGTCCGCCGTCGCCGCCGGAAAGCGGGTGCGCGCGGAAACGGAGATCGGGCGCCATCCTCTCTCCGTCGTCTCGATCGGGTTCGAGCTCGCCACGAAGGTCTTCGGCGATCTCTCCCGCCGGACCGTCCTCGTCCTCGGAGCGGGCGACACGGGAAGCCTGTTCGCGCGCCAGGCGCTCGACGCCGGCGTCCGGGACCTGCGGATCGCGAACCGGACTCCCGGCCGCGCGGAGGGCCTCGCCGCCCGCGTCTCGGGGCTGGTCGTTCCCTGGGAAGACGTCGCCCGGGAGCTCGCGGCGGCGGACGTGGTGGTCGGCACGACCGCGAGCCCGCGGCCGGTCGTGCGGCGCGACGACGTCGAGAACGCGATGCGCCAGCGGCGCGGACGCCCGATGTTCTTCCTCGACCTCGCCGTGCCGCCCGACGTCGAACCCGCGGTGCGCGACGTCTACAACACGTTCGTCTACGGAGTGAACGACCTCGAGTCGGTGGCCGAGGACAATCGGCGCCGCCGCGCGCGGGAGGTCCCCCGGGCCGAAGAGATCCTCGAGGAAGAGCTCTCGAGGTTCCTCGCCTGGATGGGGAACCTCGCGGTCGTGCCGACGGTGACGGGGCTGCGGGAGCACATGGACAGGATCCGCGACGAGGAGCTGGCGAGGCTTCCCCCCGCCGACCGCGAGCGGTTCGCGGCGTATGCGAACTCCTTCGCCGCCCGACTCCTCCACGAGCCCTTGAGGCGCCTGAAGACGGAGGGCGACGCCGGCCGCCGCCTCGATCGGGTCGAGGCAGTGCGCCACCTCTTTCATCTCGACGAGGACGAGTGACGAAGTTCGCGGGGCACGGGTCACCGGGCGCCGGGCGCGGGGCGATTCCCGATCTAGTTGACCGCGGAGTACCGCGGCCGTCTCGCTCCCGTTGGTCGCTCGGCTCCCGATCTAGTTGTCCGCGGAGTACCGCGGCCGTCTCGCTCCCGTTGGTCGCTCGGCTCCCGATTCCCGGCCTCTTCCAGGGGGGATCCCGATGACGGCGGTCGCGATTCCGGGACGGATCCGGCTCGCCGCCCGAGGCTCCGCGCTCTCGCTGGCGCAGGTCGAGCTCATCGCGAGGGCTCTCGGCCCGCTGGTCGAGACGGAGATCGCGACCTACCGCACGACGGGGGACCGGCTGTCGCACCTGGATGCCGCGATCACGGGCAAGGGAATCTTCACGAAGGAGATCGACGAGGCGCTCCTGGACGGCCGCGCCGACGTCGGCGTCCACAGCCTGAAGGACCTGCCGTCCGAGCTTGCGGCCGGTCTCGTCCTCGCCGCCGTCCCGCCTCGCGAGGATGCGAGCGACGTGCTGATCTCGCGGCCGCGCCGGAAATTCGCGGACCTGCCGCCCGGAGCGCGCGTGGGCACCGGAAGCCCGCGGCGCAGGGCCCAGCTCCTCGCCGCCCGGCCGGACCTCTCCGTTTCGGAAGCCCGCGGCAACGTCGACACGCGGATCCGAAGGCTCGAGGAAGGGCGGTGGGACGCCATCGTCCTCGCGCAGGCGGGACTCGCGCGCCTGGAGCGCCTGTCGGAGGTCGATGACGTCTTCGGCCCGGAGCTTCTTCTGCCCGCGATCGGGCAGGGCGCCCTGGCGCTCGTGGCGCGCGCTGGCGACACGGCGGTTCTCGACACCCTCGCCGCCCTCGATCACCGGTCTTCGCACCGCGAGGTGCTCGCCGAGCGCGGCCTTCTCCGCCTCCTGCACGCGGGCTGCCGGGCGCCGCTCGCCGGCCGCGCCGTGGTTTCGGGAGACCGCATGGTCCTTTCGGCCGGCGTCTACTCGCTCGACGGCCGCGTCGCGATGCGGGAAGAGGCGGAGGGACCGGCGGACGAGCCCGACGCGCTCGCGGAGCGGGTGGCGCGCCGGCTTCTCGCCCGGGGAGCGGCGCGTCTTCTGGAGAAGGCGCGGGAGTGATTCCTCTCGCCGCTTCCGGAGGGGCGATACCCCTCGCCCTCGTCGTCCGCTCCGGAGCCCTCGACTTTCCGCGCCCATCGGACGGCGCGGTCCTCGAGGTCTTCGAGAAGATCACCCATGCGATCGAGCCCCTCGCGGCCGATTCCGCCGTGCTGACGGAGCCCGCGGCCCTCGCGGTCTTCACGAGCCAGGTCGCCGTCCGTCTGTTCTTCGAAGACGCCGAGCGGAGACGGCTCTTCGCGCAGAGCCTCTCGGCCGGGCGCGTCGCGGCGGTCGGGCAATCGACGGCCGCCGCCCTGCGCGACGTCGGCGTCGAGCCCGCGATCGTCGCGGCCGGCTCCGGCGCGAGCGTTCTCGACCGGCTTCCGCGCCGGCTGGAGGGATGGCGCGTCCTCCTCCCGAGGGGAGAGGATGCGACGCTCGAGCTGCCGGGGGGCCTCGCCGCCCGCGGCGCGCGGCTGCGTCCGATGGTCCTCTACCGGAAGGTGCCGGCCCCTCCCGATCCGGCGCTCGATGCGGAGATCGCGAGCGGCGCCTTCTTCGCGCTCGCGACCACGTCGCCCGCCGCCGCGAGCTGGCTGTTCACGAACGCGAGCCCCGCCGCCATGGAACGCCTGCGCGAAATCCCTGCCGTCGTGCTCGGCCGCTACACGGGCCGGTATCTGACTTCGCATGGGATCGAACGGGTCGAGACCGCGGCCCAGCCCACGTTCCACGCGATCCTCGAGCGCCTGGCCGAGCTTGCCGCCGCCCGGCGCACGGAATAGATTCGCCCGCGTGAGCCCGTTTCCCACCCACCGCCCGCGGCGGTTGCGCCGCAGCCCCGCCCTGCGCCGGCTGGTGCGCGAGACGCGCCTGTCGTCCGACCAGCTCGTCGCCCCGCTCTTCGTGCGCCACGGCCGCGGCGTGCGCGAGGAGATCTCCTCCCTCCCCGGCGTCTTCCGCCTGTCGCCCGACGAGGCGCTCGCGGCCTGCCAGGAGCTCTCCGCCGCCCGCGTCCCCGCGGTGATCCTGTTCGGTATCCCGGAGCGCAAGGATGAGACGGGCAGCGAGGGCTGGGACGACTCGGCCGCCGTGCAGACGACCGTTCGCCTCCTGAAGAAGGCGCTTCCCGATCTCCTCGTCGTCACCGACGTCTGCCTGGACGAGTACACGTCTCACGGGCATTGCGGGGTGATCCGGGACGGAGACGTCGACAACGACGCGACGCTTCCCCTTCTGGCTCGCTGCGCCCTTTCGCACGCTCGCGCCGGGGCGGACGTCGTCGCGCCGTCCGACATGATGGACGGGCGCGTCGCCGCGATCCGCGAGGGCCTCGACGAGGACGGATTCGCCGACATCGCCATCCTGGCGTACGCCGCCAAGTCGGCGTCGGCCTTTTACGGACCGTTCCGTGAGGCGGCGGATTCCGCTCCGAAGTTTGGCGACCGGCGCAGCTACCAGATGGATCCCGCCAACCGGCGCGAGGCGATGCGGGAGATCGCGCTCGACCTCGAAGAGGGGGCGGACGCCGTCATGGTGAAACCCGCGCTCGCGTACCTGGACGTCATCCGCGAAGCGCGCGAGAGCTTCGACGCGCCGATCGCCGCCTACAACGTGTCCGGCGAGTACGCGATGGTCAAGGCCGCCGCGGCAAACGGCTGGATCGACGAGAAGCGCATCGTGCTCGAAATTCTGACCGGGATCGTCCGCGCGGGAGCGGACTTCGTGCTGACGTACCACGCTCTCGACGCCGCGCGGTGGGTGGCCGAGGGCGGGCTCCCCGCGTGACGCGTTGACGCGCCAGCCCGGCGTCCGGCGGGCCCGGGCCCGCGCCGCCGCGGGAGGCGTGAAGTCGAAAGCCCTCTTTCGCCGCGCGACGGCCCTCATGCCGGGCGGAGTCAGCTCGCCCGTGCGTTCTTTCGCGTCGGTCGGCGGGGAGCCCTTCTTCGCGGCGGCCGGCCGCGGGGCCCGGCTGCGCGACGCCGACGGACGTTCGTACATCGACTACGTTCAGTCCTACGGGCCGCACCTCTTCGGGCACGTTCCTCTCTTCGTGCGCAACGCGCTCTCGCGCGCCATCCGCCGCGGCACCTCGTTCGGCGCGCCGACCGAGCTCGAGGTCCGGCTGGCCGGGCGCGTCGCCGCGATGGTTCCCTCCGTCGAGATGGTGCGGTTCGTCAACTCGGGGACGGAAGCCACCATGAGCGCGATCCGCCTCGCCCGGGGCGCGACGGGACGGGCAAGGATCGTGAAGACCGACGGCGGATACCACGGCCACGGCGATGCGTTCCTGGTGTCCGCGGGCTCGGGGGTCGCGACGCTGGGCATCGCGGGCAGCCCCGGCGTGCCGGCCGCCGCCGCCGCCCTGACCACGGTGGTCCCTTACAACGACGCCGGAGCGCTGGCCCGCGCGTTCGAGAGCTTCCCCGGCGAGATCGCCGCGTTCATCGTCGAGCCCGTCGCGGCGAACATGGGCGTGGTGCCGCCGCGCGCCGGCTACCTGCAGGCGGTCCGCGACTTGACGCGCGAGAACGGCGCGCTGCTCGTGTTCGACGAGGTCATCAGCGGGTTTCGCCTCGCGCCCGGGGGCGCTCAGGAGCTCTACGGGGTCCTGCCCGATCTGACGACGCTCGGAAAGATCCTCGGAGGCGGCCTTCCCGTCGGCGCCTACGGCGGGTCGCGCGAGCTGATGTCCCGCATGGCGCCGTCGGGCCCGGTGTACCAGGCGGGCACGCTCTCCGGGAATCCTCTCGCCATGGAGGCCGGGCTCGCGATGCTCGGCGAGATCGCGCGGCATCCTCCGTACGCGAGGCTCCAGAGCCTGGGCGCGCTTCTCGAAGAACGCGTGCGCGAGGCGATCGCGTCAGCCGGCGTGGCCGACCGCGTCCGCTACCAGAGGGTCGCCTCTCTCTCGACGCTCTTCTTCGCGCCGGGCGACCTCCCCGATTTCGCCGCCGCGAAGAGGAGCGACACCGCCCGCTACGCGGCCTTCTTCCACGCAATGCGCGAGCGGGGAATCTTTCTGCCGCCGGCGCAATTCGAAGCGTGGTTCCTGTCGACGGCGCACACGGAGGCGGACGTGAGGAAGACAGCTCGGATGGTGGCGGAGAGCCTAGGCGTGGCGTTCGAGGGGACAGAAGGCGGCAGGCGGACGGAGAACGGGGCCGGGAATCGGTAATCGGGAATCGGGAATCGAAGGGCAGCCGCTTTACTAAACGAGAGATCGAACTCGGTTTAACCGGTTCACTCTCACTCTCGACTCTTAACTCTCAACTCTCAACTCCGAACGCTCAACTCTCAACTTCATCAAACCCTCGAAAGCGCTCATGCCTCTCGCGTCTTATCTCCGACGTCTCCGCTTCGACCCAGGGCAGCGGGAAGCCGAAGTGTTTCAGCGTGCGGCTGGAGATCTCAAGCGACGTCTCGAATTCTTCCGCGACGACCTCGTCGGCGCCGAGGGCGGCGATCTCGGGGATCTCCGCCAGGTACCGCGTCCGCGCGATCAGGAATACGCCCGGCGCAAGGTCCCGGCAGAGGCGGACCGCGCGCCGCGTCGCCCGCGGGTCGGACAGCAGGACGAGGGCGGCGCGCGCCCGCTCGATTCCGCAGTACCTCAGCACGCTGTCGTTCGACGCGTCCCCGTATTCGACGGCGAGGTCCTTGCCGCGGGCCCGGGCAACGCGCTCGGGGTTCAACTCGAGGATCCGGAACGGAATCTTCGAGCGGCCGAGCACGCGGGCGAGCGTCTCTCCCGTGTGTCCGAACCCGAGGATGACGACGTGGCCCTCGACCGGGGCGTCTCCGGGCGCCGACGCCTTCGATTCCGGTGCGCCGCGGGTCCCGCCGGCGAGCTTCTGCGCGATGCCGTGGCTCGCTTCGAAGAGGAACGGCGTCGCGATCATCGACGCGATGGCAGCCGCGAGGATCGCCTGGTACTCGCCCCGGTCGATTCCCCCGGCCAGGTGCGCCGCGGACAAAAGCACGAACGAGAACTCGCCGATCTGCGCGAGGGAGATGCCGACGACGACCGCGACCCGGGCGCCGTAACCCAGGAGAAGGACCGGAAGGGCGCCGAGCACCGCCTTGCCCACGAGGACGAAGGCGAGGACCGACGCGACCGCGATCGGACGGTTTAAGAGGACGCGCGGATCGAACAGCATTCCGACGGAGACGAAAAAGAGAGCGCTGAACGCGTCCCGAAACGGCGCGACGTCCGCCACCGCCTGATGGCCGAACTCGGACTCGGAGACCACGAGCCCGGCGAGGAACGCGCCGAGCGCCAGCGACAGGCCGGCCGCCGCCGTGCCGAGCGCAGTCCCGAACACGAGCAGGAGAACGGCCAGCGTGAAGAGCTCCTTCTGGCGGGTCCTCACCATGGCGGCCAGAAGGCGAGGGACGATTTTGCGCGCGGCAACAGCGATGACGATCACCGTCACGGCCGCCTTGCCGAGAGCCAGGGCGAGCGCGCCCAGCCCCAGACTGCCCTTGGAGGACAGCGGCGCCACAAGGAGCATCATCGGCACGACCATCAGGTCTCCGAACAGGTTGATCCCGACGAGAAAGCGGCCGTGGGGGGAGTCCGTCTCGCCGCGGTCCATCAGCAGCTTCAGCAGGATCACCGTCGTGCACGTCACGACCAGGAACCCGAAGAGCACACCCCGGGAGAACGGCTCTCCCAGCAGGGCGCCGAGGCCGGCGGCGGCGGCCACAACGCCGAAGAACTGGAGGGGACCCGCGATCCACACGATCCGGCCGAGCCGCCGGATGCTCGACACCGACAGGTCGAGCCCGACCGTGAACAGGAGGAGCACGACGCCCACCTCCGCCAGGGTTTCGACGGCGGAGACGTCCTTGACCAGGCCGAGCCCGTACGGGCCGAGCAGGATCCCGGCCGCGAGGAAGCCGACGAGCGGGGGCTGCCGGACGCGCTGAACGAGCCACGCCGCCGCGAGGGCGGCGAGGAGGACGAGGGCGAGCGGGCCCAGGAACGCCGGCGTCGACACGCCGGCACTTTACTCCGCGGGAATGCGCGCGCCGGGCAGGCTCCTTCTGAATGCTTGCGAGGCTTCCGGTCTGGTAGCCTCTGACGAAAGATCCAGGCGGCAGAGGCTCGAGCGACACGGACTCTCACCCGAAGGGAGCGATGCATGGCGATGAACACGGTCGCGGCAACCGAGAAACAGTGGCTCGGGCATCCGCGCGGCCTCTCCACGCTGTTCTTCACCGAGATGTGGGAGCGGTTCAGCTATTACGGGATGCGGGGGCTTTTGATCCTTTTCCTGGTGGCGTCCGTCCAGACCGGGGGCTTCGGCCTGACGGACAGGTCGGCGGCGGCCATCTACGGCCTCTACACGGGGTTCGTGTACCTGATGGCGCTCCCGGGCGGATGGGTAGCGGACCGTATCCTCGGCCAGCGGAACGCGGTGTTCGTCGGCGGCTGCATCATCGCCGCCGGGCATTTCTGCATGGCGGTTCCGAGCGTCCCGACGTTCTACGGCGGGCTCGTTCTGATCGTCATCGGAACCGGTCTTTTGAAACCGAACGTCAGCGCGATGGTCGGCGACCTCTATCCGGTGGGCAGCCCGCGCCGGGACGCCGGCTTCTCCGTGTTCTATTCGGGGATCAACGTCGGCGCCCTCGTCGGGCCGCTGATCTGCGGGTTCCTCGGCGAGCGGGTGAACTGGCACCTCGGTTTCTCCGCCGCAGGCATCGGCATGGTCCTGGGCCTCATTCAGTACCGCCTGGGCGCGAAGTATCTGGGCAAGGCGGGAATCCGCCGCCCCGAGGAGACGACGACCCTGGCCGACAGGGGGGCGCGCCGCCGGCTGGCGATCGGCGCGGCGGTCGTGGTCGGTATCGTCGCGCTCATGGTCGCGCTCCACGTGGCGGGCGTCGTCCGGATGAACCTCTACGACATCGCGAAGGGGACCGGGTACTTCATGCTCGGCCTCGCCATCCTTTACTTTTCGTCGCTCCTGCTCTTCGCGAAGATCAGCGGCGCGGAGAAGAAACGGATCGGGGTCATCTTCATCTTCTTCATGGCGGCCGTGCTCTTCTGGGCCGGGTTCGAGCAAGCCGGTTCCTCTTTGAACCTCTTCAGCGACCGGCTCATGAACCGGGACCTCTTCGGCAAGACCATCCCGACCTCCTGGTACCAGTCGGTCAATTCGATGTTTCTGATCCTCCTCGCGCCCGTCTTCGGCGCGCTGTGGATCAAGCTCGGACGGCGCCAGCCTTCGACGGCGGCGAAGATGGGGTTCGGACTGCTGTTTCTGGCCGCGGGCTTCCTGGTGCTCGCTCTCGGCGCCACCTACGCGGTGGGCGGCGTCAAGGTGAGCATGATGTGGATGATCGTGACCTATCTGCTCCATACCGCCGGCGAGCTGTGCCTCTCCCCGGTGGGTCTGTCGAGCGTCACGAAGCTCGCGCCCAAGAAGCTGGCCGGGCAGCTGATGGGCACCTGGTTCATGGGAACGGCGCTCGGCAATCTGATCGCGGGCCTCGCGGCGGGCGGCTTCGAGGGAATGGGCGTCTCGGAGCTCTTCGCCGCCGTCGCCAAGGTCACGGGAGTCGCGGGCGTCATCCTTCTGATCTTCGCGCGTCCGATCCGGCGGCTGGTCGGCGGCGCCGAAGACAACGTCGACGAGACGGCGATCCCGGCCGCGGCGACCGGCGTCCGCGAAGGCGCGTTGCCGGCCGGGGGCTGATCGAAACGCGGGCTGCGGCTTTTCCGGTTCCGCCTCAGAACTTCGCGACGAGCGCGGCGGACGTGATGGTGTCCGTCTTCTTTTTTCCGGGCACCGGCTCGTTCAGCGTGAGCCAGGCGTAAGAGAGCTTCACCGAGAGGACCGTCGTGACGCCCGCGCCGAGCGAGACCTTGTTGGCGAATCGCCAGTCCTTCGAGTCGCTCAGGTCCTCGACGAAGGACGCCTCTTCGGAAAACTCGCTCGTCTTCGAGAGCTTCCATTTGTATTCGAGGGCGGCGCGCGCGGTCGCGAAGTCCCCGTCTCGGTCCCGGCGGGGACGGGGAGGATCCGCCGCTCGCTCGTGTAACCGAGCCCCATCTCGGCCTTGAGCGAGTGGGGGTCCGCCGAGAGAAACTGCCAGGCGGCGCCCGCTTCGCCCGCCCACTGCCCGTCGATCCCCGCGAAACGGTTTTCCCGATAGGTTCCGAGCCCGTAAATCTCGAGGCGCGGGCTCAATTTCCGGGCGCCGCGGAGGAGTCCCTCGAAGGTCCGCGCGCTCTCGATCCCGTCGGTCTCGCTGCGGATGAACGCGAGGGAAGCCTTGTAGTTCCACACCCCCGGCGCGTAAAGGACCTCGCCGGCCGCCCCCAGGGTCTTCGCGTCCGAGTTGCCGGACGTCGCGACATAGGAAGCCTCCGCCTTGCCGGACCAGACGGGGGGCGGCTTCGGCGGATCCTCAGCGAGTGCGAGCCGGGCGGCCGAGAAGCCGAGGCAGAGCAGGACGATCCGGGTGCCGGACGCGTCAGGTCCCGGACGGACCGCGGGGAGGAAGGGCCGGCACCGCCGGCACGGCGCGGAGCAGGGGCGCGGCAAACGGCCGCACGGCAATCCCGAGGGCGCTGCCGCGCGGCTTCCCGGCCGAAACGTCCCTGTACCTCACGGCCTGCTCGCCGCACAGCGCCGTGCCCGCGAGGAGCCAGGCGATGTCGGCGACCTGCGCGGCGTTGCCCGCAAAAGCGGCGAGCGAAGCGAGAACGTTCAAGGCCCCGACGAGGAAAAGAAGCCCGGCCGTGACGCGCCCCCATTTCAACGCGTCGAAGTCGAAGCGGCGCTCGAGCTCGCGCTGATCCGGGCGGGGCAGGAGCGACAGAGCGGGCTCGAGAAGACGGAACAGATCCTGATCCGGGAGCCCCGGCTTCGGTCCCGCGGCGCCGCCGGCCGCGCGCGGACGGCGACGATACCGGATCGCGAGCGCCACCCGATGAAACAGCACGCCCGCGACGGAGCCCATCGGGCGGCCCGCGACCCACGCGCTCCCGATCCTCACCGCCGACTCGGCGGCGAGAAAGACCGACAGCGCGAGCGGAAGCGTCCAGGGGAACAGCGGCGGTCCGCCGAAGAGGCCGAGGACGTGGGAAAAGAGGCCGAGCGACCCCAGGACGAAGAGAGGAAGGGCCGAGACGACCGTCATCGCTACAGCGGGAGCGCCGATCTCCGACTCCAGCCGTTCCTGGACGTCGCCCGGAAGATGCCCGATCAGCGGCGAGAAGAGGATCGCGAGGCGCCGCTCGCGGACCGAATCGTGCCTCCGGACGCGCTCGGAGGATCGCGCCTCTTCGGCCGGAGCGTCGTACGCCTCGAGGACGCGGATGGCATGGCGCTCCTCCCACGGACGGAGCCTGTATTGGATGCCGCCCGTCGCGAGCGGGCTCGCGTCGATTACCTCGTAGATCGCCTCTTGCCACCGCACGGCGGTCCCCGGATGCTCCGCCCGCGTCGCCGTGCGCGGTGCCCGTCCCGCCCACCCCTTGGACACGGCGCACGTCAGGACGACCGAGCCGTCGGGCAGAGACTCCGCGACATCCGAGCCGAAGGCAGAGGGGGTCATGAGATTTTCGCCCGAGGGTAGCAAAGGGAAAGCCTGCGCGCGAAGGTGTGACTGCGATTTCCGATTCCCCTTCATCTTTCGATTTCCGATTCCCGATCTAGTTGACCGCGGAGTACCGCAGCCGTCTCGCTCCCGTTGGTCGCTCGGCTCCCGATTCCCGGCTCCGTTGGCCCATCTCATGCTTCGGCCGTCTCCCGTGTCCAAGGGCACTCCTGAATCCGCCGCGCCGCTGATTCCTCCGCGGCCGACGCTGCCGAAGCTCCGCGCGGCGGCGGCGGTTTGCCGCGCGTGCGACCTCTGGCGGCGCGGGACGCAGACGGTCTTCGGCGAGGGGGGACGCTCGTCGCGGCTCGTGCTCGTCGGCGAGCAACCCGGCGACCGCGAGGACCTCGAGGGGCGCCCGTTCGTCGGACCCTCCGGCCAGCTCCTGGACGATGCGCTCGAAGAGGCGGGAATCGACCGGAAGCTGGCGTACGTCACCAACGCTGTCAAGCACTTCAAGTGGGAGCCGCGAGGAAAGAAGCGGATCCACCAGAAGCCGAACGCAGTCGAGATCGCGGCATGCCGGCCCTGGCTCGACGCCGAGCTCGCCGTTCTGCGGCCGGACGTGCTCGTCTGTCTCGGCGCGACCGCGGCGCAGGCGCTTCTCGGCCGAACCTTCCGCGTCACGAAGAGCCGCGGCGCCCTCATCCCTTCGCCGCTCGCCCCCCACGTCATCGCGACCGTCCATCCGTCTTCGATCCTTCGCGCGCCGGACGAGGCCGCGCGGCGGCGGGAAAGAGAGATGTTCGTCCGGGATCTCCGCTTCGCCGCCCGTTATCTCGCTCGCGCCTGAAGGGGATCGGACGGCGATTGGCATTTCCCTCCGCCAAACTGCTAACATTTCCGCGGAGGATCTTCTGGCACGCGCACTCGAACTGCAGGCCGGGCTGGCACAGGAGCGCTGGCGAAAAGCCGTCGACGCCCTGTGGCGCGAGGTCCTGTCCTACCGCCGGCTCCGACTGGCCGACCGCGAGCGCGAACGGACCGAACGGCGTCTGCGGAATCTGAGGCGTATCGTGCGCCGGGCCCTCTCGGAGTATCACCGGCTTCAGATCGAGACCTCGCCCGACGAGACACCCCGCCCCTGAGCGGCGTCGAACGTTCCGTTCGCCGGCGATCGTGACGGGCGCGACCGCCGGATCGTCCGGCCCCGCTTGGAAGAGGCTCTTCTGGGTTTCGGGCTCCTTCGCCGTGTGCCGTCTTCCGACGGATGCGCCTCTTCCGGTTTTTCCGGTCGGGGGCGCTCTCTACTCGGCGACGCGGACGGATCGGGAGCTCTCGATCGTCTGCGACGAGGCCGCCGCGCCGGCCGGCGCCATCTGCGAAGCGGGGTGGCGCGCGCTGCGCCTGGCCGGACCGATCCCGTTCACGGTGACGGGGGTGATCGCCGCGGTCTCGGCGCCTCTCGCGCGCGCCCGGCTCCCGATGTTCGCCGTCTCGACCTACGACACGGACTACGTCCTGGTCCGGGCCTGCGACGCGCAGGCGGCCCGCGAAGCCCTCGAGAGCGACGGATTCCGAATCGAGCCCTGACCGGGCGCTCTACTCGCGGAAGCTCTCGCGGCCGAACGCCTGCCATCCGGCATTGCCGGAGGCCAGGAGCTTCTCGAGACCGCCATCCTTGTCGGCAGTCTCACGGAACTTCGGATCCGAGTGATAGCGGCAGATGTCGAAGAGCGATTGGAGGCCGGCGAGGACCGGAGCGGCATCGAGCCCGGTATCGGGGAGGCCGCGCGTCGCGTTGACCGCCGCGAGAATGCGCCGCGCGTCCTCCGGGGTCGTCAGGACGCCGACCAGACGCCCCTGAGCGTCCACGACCATCCGGGGGTCCTTTCGGTCGGACGTCCAGGGCTCGGGCGAATGCGCGCGGGGCGGAGCGGGCTCTGGGGCCATCTCGTTCCTCCTGTCTTGTGCTGGCTCGGCTGAGTGGTTGGATTCGATTATGCGCCCGCCCGGCGCCGGAGCGATTGGTAGGATGGCCGCATGTCTAAAACGACGCGGCTCGGACTCGGCCTTGCTCTCGCGGTTTTCGCTCATCCGGTCGCGGGGCAGGCTCAGGCCCCCGCTCCGGGCGCAACCGCCCCTCGGACCTCGCCGGCGGCCCCGGAGTATGCGCTCACCGATCGGATCCCCATGCCCGGGGACACGGGATGGGACTACCTCACGTTCGACGGACCCTCGCATCGCCTCTACGTCTCGCGCGGCGATCGCGTCCTCGCGATCGACTCCAACAGCAGGAAGGTCGTCGGGGAGATCGCGCCGACGGCCGGAGTCCACGGGATCGCTCTCGCGCCCGGGCTCGACCGCGCGTTCACGAGCAACGGGCGCTCGTCCAGCGTCACGGTCTTCTCGCCGTCGAATCTCGCCGTCGTCGGAGAGGTCAAGGGAACGGGCGAAAACCCGGATGCGATCCTCTATGACTCCGCGAGCGGCCGTGTCTTCACCTTCAACGGCCGGGGCAAGAGCGCGACCGCGATCAACGCGAAGACGCTCGCGATCGAAGGGACCGTTCCCCTCGGTGGCAAGCCGGAAGGGCCGGCAGCGGATGGGGCGGGGCGAATCTTCGTCAACATCGAAGACACGAACACGCTGGCCGTCCTCGACTCGCGCACTCTCACGGTGACGGCGCGCTGGCCTCTGGCTCCCTGCGACGAACCGACCGGGCTCTCGCTCGACGCCGCCCACAAACGTCTCTTCGTCGGCTGCCACAACAAGCTCATGATGGTCGTGGACTCCTCGACCGGGCGCATCGTGACCTCTCTGCCGATCGGAGAGGGCGTCGACGGAACGGCCTTCGATCCGGGGACGGGACTCGCGTACGCCTCGAACGGGGACGGAACGCTGACGGTCGTGCACGAGGATTCCGCGGACTCCTTCCGCGTGGTCCAGAACGTCGCGACTCAGCGCGGCGCCCGGACGCTGGCGCTCGATCCCGCGACCCACAAAATCTATCTCGTCACCGCGCAGTTCGGTCCGCCCCCGTCGCCGACGGCGGAGCGCCCGAACCCTCGCCCTCCCATGTTGCCGGGAACGGCCGTCGTGCTGATCGTGTCGCCGAAGGGGTAGCCGCCGAGGGGCGCCCCTGAAGCCAGCCTGACATTGCGCAACAGCGGCCGACGCAGGACGGCTGGAGCCCGTTAATGCTGTACCAGCTCGGACACCCCGGCAGCACTCCAACCGCGCGAGCCTCGTCCCGTCACCCGCAGCACCGCGACCCCTTAAACGACATCCTCCCTCGCAAACTATTGTAAACGAAGGCTCTAGTTCGTTTCGCGACTCCCTTCTTCGTCCACCTCCGGCCTCTTCGCTGCGACGGCACTCCGGCCTCTTTCGCTGCGACGGCACTTCTGTTATACTTCACCGTCACAGCTATGAACAACAAATGCGCAACGGCGGGTACCTCCCGGGCGAAGGTCCGTCTGTGTGGGGCGCGCTTTGTTCTTTCGCTGACCAGGTCGACGCCGGCTCTCTGAGCTGAACGATGAAAAGCAAAGCGCAACGGCGGGTACCTCCCGGGCGAAGTTCTGCCTGCCTGCGCTGCATCTCTTCTTCTTCGGATACGGGCCGCTGAAGCTCCGACCGACTCATGAAAAACCTAAATGCGACGGCGGGTACCTCCCCGGCGAAGGTTTGTGCTGGGCGGCGATCAAGAGCTTCGTTTTCTGAGCAGCTAGACGCGGCGCACCGCGCCGTTTGTGGCGATCGCCCGACTCCCTGGATTCCCCGGGGGGCGGATGCGGAGTCGTGCCGCCCATGACCCCCAAAGTCTTCCTGCGCCAGAACGCGCTGGCCGAGCCTCTCTTCAACCGGTGGTACGCGTGGCCCTACCTCGTCTCCCCCGTGACGGCGCCGATGTACGTCGGCAATCTCCACCTGCGCCTGATGGAATCGTTCGTCGCCAATCCGCAAGTCCACATCGCGGCGCTCAAGAACCCGGAGATGTCGGGAGGCCCCTTCCTGAGCCTCGATGAGAGCAAGGTCCCCGCCGTGGAGCGGTTGATCGACAAGACACGGCGCCAAAGCGCGCCTTTGCTCGAGTTCGCGGACGCCGTCCGCGATCTGACACGGATCCTGATGACCCGGGCGGACGGAGCTTCGCTGCATCCGTTCTATGCGGAGGTGCCCGAGCCGCTCAAGGGCTTCGTGGAGCTCGTCTACGACGTCAACAACCACCCGGGGATCCGCTTCCTCGAGTCGCTCCTGTACTTCAGTCCCTATTACGACGAGGAAGCCCAGAGCCTCGATTTCTCCGTCGTGAATGGGGACGACCGCGCATTCGTCTTCAGCACCCCCCGGCTGGAGGAAGACGATCGCCTGCATCTGTCGCTGCCCTATCGCGCCGAGGGCCTCGACCGCGTCTTCCGCATGCGGGAGAAGCCGCAGCCGCTCGGTTTCGCGACCGAGGCGCTTGGATTGTCCGGCCCGGACGACGGGCGATTCAAAGGGTTGTTCACGGATCAGCCTCCCCGCCTCGCGGAGCCGCGGGATCCGGAAGGGGTCCGCGTCCGCTATTTCGGGCACGCCTGCGTCCTGATCGAGACCCGGGACACGACGATTCTTACAGACCCGGTCATCGGTTACGAGCACGGCCGGGGAGCCGCGAGGTTTTCCTTCGCGGACCTGCCCGCCCGCATCGACTACGTCCTCATCACCCACGCTCACCAGGATCACTGCATGTTGGAGACGCTTCTCCCGCTTCGTCACAAGGTGGGCGAGATCATCGTGCCGCGAAACAGCGGAGGCGGTCTCGCCGACCCGTCCCTGAAGCTGGCGCTCCAGAGCGCGGGATTTTCCAATGTCAGCGAAATCGACGAGCTCGGCCGCGTCGAGACGGCGGACGGCTCGATTACGAGCATTCCGTTTTTCGGGGAACACGGCGACTTGAACATTCGCAGCAAGACGACCTACCTCGTTCGACTTCTCGGCAAATCCTTTCTCTTCTGCGCAGACTCCAATGCCGTTGAGCCCACGCTGTACGACCACTTGAGCGACATTGTGGGAGACCTCGATGTCGCCTTCATCGGGATGGAATGCGACGGCGCGCCCATGAGCTGGCTCTATGGACCCGTGGTGACCGCCCCTCTCACGCGCCGGATGGACCAGTCGAGGCGCCTGGACGCCTCCGACTGCGAGCGCGGAATGGAGCTCGTGAAGCGTCTTCGCCCGCGGACGGTCTACGTCTACGCCATGGGATCGGAACCATGGCTGACGTATCTGACGTCGATTCATTACACGGAGCAGTCCCGGCCCATCGTGCAAGCGCGCGCGCTCGTCGCGCGATGCCGGACGCTCGGAATCTGCGCCGAGACGCTCTTCGGGAAGAAAGAGCTGCAGCTCGGATGACACCCCAGGCCGCGGGCGGCGACGCGAAGAGCGCGAATCCGGCGTTCTCCCGCCTGACTCCGGAGGAGGCGCGTTTCGTCCAAGCGTGGAATGACACCCGGAGGGACTATCCCCGTGACGAGACCATTCCGGCGCTCTTCGAGCGGGAAGTTCGGCGCTCGCCCGGCGCGACCGCGCTCGTCTCCGCGGAGGATGGGCGAACGCTGACCTACGACGCCCTCAATCGGCGGGCCAACCAGCTCGCCCGTCACCTGCGGGACCTCGGCGTCCGGCCGGAGATGCGGGTCGCGATTCACCTCGAGCGGTCGTTCGACGCGGTCGTCTCGATGCTCGCGATCCTGAAAGCCGGCGGCGCTTACGTTCCGCTCGATCCGCGCCTGCCGTTGAAGCGCGCCTCTCACGTCCTCGAAGACTCCGGGGCCTCCGTCGTGCTGAGCGTCGAGCCCCTGGCGGATGCGCTGCCCGCGGTCTGGGCCCGCCTCATCTGCCTCGACTCCGACGCGGGGGCGATTGCGCGGCAGAGCGACGCGAATCCGCCTCGCGCCGGTTCGGCGCTGGGCCTGGCGCACATTCTCTACACGTCGGGCTCGACCGGAGCGCCCAAGGGCGTGGCGGTGGTCCATCGCGGGGTCGTCCGCCTGGTCCGCGGGACGGACTTCGCCCACCTCGGCCCGGACGAGGTCTTCCTTCAGGCCGCGCCTTTGTCCTTCGACGCCTCGACGTTCGAGATCTGGGGCGCGCTGTTGAACGGCGGTCGCCTCGTGATCCTCTCTGCGCAGACCCCCGGCCTGGACGACCTCGCGGAAGCGATCCGGGCGCACGCTGTGACGACTCTCTGGCTCACCGCGGGACTCTTCCATCTCGCGGTCGACCAGCGGCTGTCGGATTTGAAACCTCTGCGCCAGCTTCTGGCCGGCGGCGATGTTCTCTCCCCGCCGAGAGTCCGGCGCGTGCTGGAAGAGATTCCCGGCTGCGCGCTCGTGAACGGCTACGGCCCCACGGAGAGCACGACCTTCGCCGCCTGCCACGTCATCCGCTCGCTGCCCGCGAGTGCCGCCACCGTGCCGATCGGGCGGCCCATCGCCAACACACAGATCTATCTCCTGGATTCCGAGCGCCGGTGGGTCCCGCCCGGTGAGACAGGGGAGCTGTACATCGGCGGTGATGGTCTGGCGCGCGGCTATTGGAACAGCCCGGAGCGGACCGCCGAGAGTTTCGTGAAGTCCCCTTTCGACGCGGAAGCCGACGCGCGCCTCTATCGAACGGGGGATCTGGCGCGCCTGCTCCCGGACGGCAATCTCGAATTCCTCGGCCGTGCCGACCACCAGATCAAGGTCCAGGGCTTTCGAGTCGAGCTTTCCGAGATCGAATCGGCGCTCGCCCGCCACGCGGCCGTCTCCTGCAACGTCGTCGACGCCCGGCAGACGTCGGCGGGCGGCCAGAGGCTCGTCGCCTACGTCGTTCTCCGTCCGGGAGAGGAGGCAAGCGACGCCGAGCTCCGCGCGTTTTTGCAGCAGGAGCTTCCGGAATACATGGTGCCCCCCGCCTTCGTGCGCCTCTCCTCGCTTCCGCTCACGGGCAACGGCAAAGTGGACCGGCGCGCCCTTCCGGAACCGGTGGGGGCCTCCGCCGGGACCGCGTCTCCCCCGCGCTCCATGACAGAAGAGACGATCGCGCAGGTCTGGCGGTCCGTTCTCGACCTCGAGGCGATCGATTGCGACGAGAACTTCTTCGACCTCGGAGGCAATTCGCTTCTTCTGATCGACGCTCACGCCAGGCTCCAAAAACTTCTCGCGATTTCCATGCCCATCACGACGCTCTTCGAATATCCGACAGTCCGATCCCTCGCACGTTCTCTCGCCAGCGGCCCGGCTCCCGACGAGTCGCTGCAGGCGTTGCGGGAACGGGTCCGGCAGAGGCGCCAGGTATGCGATCGCCGTCCCACACCGGAGCCCGCGTCGTGAGCGGTGTGCGAGACGGCAATCTGCGGGACGCGATTGCGATTGTGGGGATGGCGGGGCGTTTTCCCGGCGCGGATTCGGTCTCGCACTTATGGGAGAACCTCCAGGCGGGCCGCGAATCGATCTCCGTTCTCACCGACGCGGAGCTGCTCGAATCCGGGATCGACGCTTCCATGCTCGCCGACCCGCTGTATGTCAAGGCGCGGGGCGTGTTGGAGGACGTCGATCTCTTCGACGCATCCTTCTTCGGATTCACTCCCAAAGAGGCGGAGTTGACGGATCCGCAGCACCGGCTTTTTTTAGAGACGTGCTGGCGCGCGCTCGAGGACGCGGGCTGCAATCCGGAGGCCTTCGACGGTGCGATCGGCGTCTTCGGCGGAATGAGCATGAACACGTATCTGCTCGCGGCCCGCGGGAAGGACCCCGGTTTCTGGAAGGATCTCACCGAGTCCTACCAGATCGGTGAATACCCCTCCGTGCTGGGAAACGACTACAACTTTCTGGCAACGAGGGTCTCCTACAAGCTGAACCTGACGGGACCGAGCCTGGACGTCCAGACGGGATGCTCGACTTCTCTCGTGGCGGTCTGTCTGGCGTGCCGAGCGCTCCTGCAGCACGATTGCGACGCCGCGCTGGCCGGAGGGGTCTCGATCACCTTCCCGCAGAAGAGGGGCTACCTCTACCAGGAAGGGGCGATGGGCTCTCCGGACGGCAAGTGCCGTGCGTTCGACGCGGCCGCCGGAGGGACGGTGTTCGGGTCCGGAGTCGGGATCGTGGTCTTGAAGCGGCTCTCCGATGCCGTCGCGAACAGAGACTCCATTGTCGCGGTGATCCGCGGATTCGCGTTGAACAACGACGGGGCGTCCAAGGTCGGTTACATGGCGCCGAGCGTCGAAGGCCAGGCCGCAGTGATCGCGACGGCGCAGGCTGTCGCCGATGTGGACGCCGAGTCGATTGGATACGTCGAGACGCACGGAACGGGGACGCCGCTCGGGGACCCGATCGAGATCGCCGGGCTGACCCGAGCCTTTCGGTCCGCGACGAGCGCGAAGGGATTCTGCGCGATCGGGTCGGTCAAGCCGAACGTCGGCCATCTGGATATCGCTTCCGGGGTCACGGGTCTGATGAAGGCGGCGCTCGCCGTCCGCACGGGCCGGATTCCGCCGAGCCTCCATTTCGAGCGATCCAATCCCGCCATCGACTTCGCGGACTCGCCGTTCTTCGTGAACACGCAACTCTCCGAGTGGAGCAACACCGCCCGCCCGCGCCGCGCGGGGGTGAGTGCCTTCGGCGTCGGGGGCACAAACGCCCACGTGGTCCTCGAAGAGGCCCCCGTGCCCGAACCTCCCGCCATCCGCTCCTGCGAGCTTCTGGTGCTCTCGGCGAAGACGCCCACCGGGCTCGACGCGGCCGCGGCGAATCTCGCTCGCCATCTGGCCGAGAAACCGGAAGCGAACCTCGGTAACGTGGCCTTCACGCTGCAGGCGGGCCGCAAGAACTTCGCCCACCGGCGCGCTCTCGTTTGCGCGGACGTCGCGGAGGCGGTCTCTGATCTGACGCGTCCCTCCGGACGAGCGGTGGCCCGGGGCGGGGACGTTCCCGTCTCCTCGGTCGCGTTCCTGTTTCCCGGCCAGGGATCACAGTACCCGGGCATGGCCCGGGAGATCTACGAGAGTGAAGAGCGGTTCAGGCAGGAGGTCGACCTCTGCGTCGGCCTGCTTGGGCCGGAGCTCGCGAAGAACCTGCGCGATCTTCTGCTCGCGCCCCCGGCAGAGGGCGAGCCTTCGGAGAAGAGCGCGATCCACCGAACGGGGCTGGCCCAGCCCGCCCTTTTCGTCGTCGAATACGCGCTCGCGCGGCTCTGGGAGAGCTGGGGCGTTCGTCCGTCGGCGATGCTCGGGCACAGCGTCGGCGAATTCGTCGCAGCCACGCTCGCCGGCGTCTTCTCCCTCGAAGATGCGCTGGCGCTCGTGGCGGCGCGCGGACGGATGATCGAAGAACTCCCCGAGGGATCGATGCTCGCCGTCCGGATGGAAGAAGGGCAACTGGCCACGGTGGCGCGTCCAGGGCTCTCCCTCGCCGCGGTCAACGCGCCCTCGCTCTGCGTGCTGTCGGGCCCGCCGGACGTCATCGATGGTCTGCAGAAAGAGCTGGCGGAGCGGGGAATCGCCCAGCGCCGGCTTCAGACATCCCATGCTTTCCATTCCGAAATGATGGATCCCGTCGTCGCCCCCTTCGAGGATCTCGTGAACAGTGTCCGTCTCCAGCCGCCGTCGATCCCGATCGTTTCGGGCGTGACGGGAACGTGGGTCCGGGCCGAGGAGGCGACCGACCCCGCGTACTGGAGCGCCCATCTGCGAAAACCCGTCCATTTCGCCCGCGGCGTCGCGACGCTCTTGAATGAAAAGGGCCGGGCCCTCCTGGAAGTCGGCCCCGGTCAGACTCTTTCCCTGCACGCGAAGCGTCATCCGGCGAAGACCTCCGGACATGTCGTTCTCTCCTCTCTGGGCCATCCGGAGAATCGCGAGTCCGAACGGGCGTGCCTCCTGCGCGCGGCGGGGCAACTGTGGGTCTCCCGGGTCGCGATCGACTGGCAGGGACTCCAGGCGGGAAGGGATTTGGGCCGCGTCCCTCTTCCGACCTACCCCTTCGAGAGGAGCCGCCACTGGATCGGGACGCGACTGGAGGACACCACCTCCGGCATCGGTACCCACGGCGGCCCCCAAATCGCGTCTCTGCCAACCCGGGCCGAGGGGGCCGTCGCCTTTCCAACGAAAGCGGAGTTGCCAATGATGAACGACGCCAACCCCGCCTCTGCGGCTTTTCGCCATCCCCGGCTTCTCTCGAGAGTCCAGAAAGTGTTCGGCGATCTCGCCGGCCTGCCGCCCGGAGAAGTCCCGCCTTCCGCGACTTTTCTCGAGGCCGGTTTCGACTCGCTCTTCCTGACGCAGGCGAGCCAGCACCTCCAGAAGGAGTTCGGAATTCGCATCGCCTTTCGTCAACTCCTGGGAGATCAGTCGACACCCGACGCCCTTGCCAGCTTCCTCGACGCGCAGCTGCCCGCCGAAATCGCGCTCCTGACCCCGACTTCCGTGGCGGCGGTAGCCGAACCCCCGGCGAATTCCCCGCGGCCGGCGGCCGGCGCGGCGCCCGCAGCCGGATCTTCGGGCGTTCTCGAGCGTATTTTGACGGAGCAGCTGCGCGTCATGTCTCGCCAGCTTGAGATGCTTCGCGGCGACATCCCGGAGCTCGCGCCGCCGGAGGAGACGGCCTCCGTCCCGACGACGTCGCTTCCGAATCCAGAGGGGCCCGTACCGGCGCAGTTTGAGTCTGCCGGCGAAAAGCCAGCCTTCAAGCCCTTCGGTCCCTACAAGCCGATCGAGAGAGGCGCCGGAGACGCTCTCTCGGAGACGGCCCGGCGGTATCTGACGGGTTTTATCGAGCGTTACTCGCGTAAGACGGCGAAGTCGAAGCGGCTCGCCGAGGAGCACCGCTCCCATTTCGCCGACCCGCGGGTCGTGGCGGGGTTCCGCCGCGACTGGAAGGAAATCGTCTACCCGATCGTGGCGACGGGCTCTTCGGGCTCGCGCATCCGGGACGTGGACGGGAACGAATACGTCGACCTCCTGATGGGATTCGGCCTGAACCTCTTCGGACATTCGCCGTCGTTCGTGACCGAGGCCGTCGCCGAACAGCTTCGTAAGGGCGTCGAGATCGGGCCGCAGTCCCCTCTCGCGGGGGAGGTGGCGCGTCTCATCAGCGAGTTCACTGGAATGGAGCGGGTGACCTTCTGCAATACGGGCTCCGAAGCCGTGATGGCCGCGATCCGCCTGGCCCGTACCGTGACGGGCCGCGACCCGATCGCGCTCTTTTCCGGCGCATACCACGGCACATTCGACGAGGTCCTCGTGAGAGGCGTGCGCTCCGGAGGTGTCCACAAGTCCTTTCCCATCGCACCGGGCATCCCCGCCGCGAAGGTCGAGAACGTCCTCGTGCTCGACTACGGAACCGAGGAATCGCTGCGGATCCTCGAATCCCGGATTGGCCAGCTGGCGGCCATTCTGGTCGAGCCGGTTCAGAGCCGGCACCCCGATCTCCAGCCGCGGGAGTTTCTCCGGAAACTGCGGGAGATGACCGAGAAATCCGGAACGGCGCTCATCTTCGATGAAGTGATCACGGGCTTTCGAGTCCATCCGGGAGGCGCTCAGGCGTGGTTCGGAATCCAGGCCGATCTCGCGACCTACGGGAAGGTGCTCGGCGGCGGTCTGCCTCTCGGGGTCGTCGCCGGAAAAGGCGCTTTCATGGACGCTTTGGACGGCGGCATCTGGCAGTTCGGAGACGACTCGTTCCCCGAGACCGGCGTGACCTTCTTTGCGGGGACCTTCGTGAGACATCCACTCGCGATGGCCGCCGCGCTGGCGGTGCTCCATCGGCTGAAGGCTGCCGGGCCCTCCCTCCAGGAAGGGTTGAACGACAAAGCCGCGTGGTTGGCGGGAGAGTTGAACGCCGTCTTCGAAAGAAATCACGTCCCGAGCCGCGTCGAGCACTTCGGCTCGATTCTCTATTTCGGGTTTTCGAACGATCACCGACTCGCGAGCCTGCTCTTCTATCATCTTCGCGAAAAAGGCGTGCACATCTGGGAGGGTTTCCCCTGCTTCGTTACAGAAGCGCACAGCCAGGAAGACCTCGAGTTCATCGTGCGCTCCTTTGACGCAAGCGCCACTGAGATGAGGGCGGGAGGACTTCTGCCGTCTTCCGACGACGGGAGAGGGCGTGGCGATGCGGTCCCACGACCCATGGAAGTCGTTGCCGCGACCGCGCCGGAGAGCCCCGATTCCGCCGCCTCTTCGTTGACCGAATCCCAGAAGGAGGTCTGGCTCGCGTGCCAGATGGGATCCGAAGCTTCCTGTGCGTTCAACGAGGGCATCTCGCTCCGGTTTCGCGGAACTCTCGAGGTTTCGGCCCTGCGCGAGGCGCTCCAGGATCTCGTTGACCGGCATGACGCCCTGCGCACGAAGTTCGACGCGGATGGGGAACTGCAGCGCGTGGTAGCGGCGGCGAGCGTCCCGCTGACGATCACGGATCTATCGGAATGGAAGCGCGGGGACGCGCAAGTGCGGAGCAGGCAGATCGTGCTCGAGGAGGCACGGACTCCCTTCGATCTGACGCGCGGACCGCTCCTCCGCGGCCGACTCGTACGCCTCGCGACTGACCTTCACGATCTCGTGCTGACGGCCCACCATCTCGCCTCCGATGGCTGGTCGACGAACGTGCTTCTCAGGGAGCTCGCCTCCCTCTATTCCGCACGGCGAGAGTCAATCGCAAACGACCTGCCCGCCGCGTCGCGCTTTCGCGATTTTGCCGCGCGCGAGGCGGCGCGGCGCAGAGGTCCGAAGGCCTCCGCGACCGAGGCGTACTGGCTGGGCGAGTTTGCGTCCCCGGCGCCCGTGTTGGATCTGCCGACGGACCGGCCGCGTCCGGCTGTCAAGACGTATGCGGGAGCGACGATCCGACGGACGGTTTCCGGCTCGCTCGCAAAGGCGGTGCGTCAGGCCGGTGCCCGAGAAGGATGTACGCTTTTTGCGACTCTGTTTGCGGTGTTTACGGCCCTTCTCCACCGCCTGACGGGGCAAGAAGATCTGGTGGTCGGGATCCCCGCCGCGGGCCAGGCCGGAGACGGCTGCGAGGACGTCGTCGGACACTGCGTCAACTTCCTGCCGATTCGCTCGCGCGCGCCGAAGGATGTCGAGTTCCGAACACACTTGCGGTCCATCCGGAAGACGATTCTGGACGCCTTCGAGCACCAGGACTATACGTACGGCAGTCTCATCCAGGCGCTGGCGCTTCCGCGCGATCCGAGCCGTCTGCCGCTGATCGAGGCGCAATTCAACCTCGAGCGGGTTGGAGCCGGCTCGGATTGGAGCGGCCTTGCCGTGGACGTGGACACTAACCCGAAGTCTTTCGTCAACGACGACGTCTTCTTGAATGTCGTCGAGACGGCGGATGGCCTGGTTCTCGACTGCGACTTCAATACCGATCTCTTCGACGCCGGGACGGTCGAGCGGTGGCTGGGATACTTCGAGAAGCTCCTCGAGGGAATCGTCGAGGACGCCTCCCGGTCGCTTTCGGCCCTGCCCCTGTGCGGCGAGGCGGAGCGTAAACAGGTGCTGGTCGAATGGAATCGCACCCGGCGGCGGCTTTCGAAGGCCGGGTGCGCGCATCAGCTCTTCGAAGTGCAGGCGCTTCGGGCGCCGGAGGCGATCGCTCTCTCCTTCCGGGACGAGCGGGTGACCTACGCGGAATTGAACGTCCGCGCGAACCGGCTGGCGAATCACCTCGCGAGCTTCGGAGTCGCCCGTGGCGTCGTCGTGGGCCTGTGCCTGGAGCGCTCTCCCGACCTCGTGGTCGCGATTCTGGCGATCCTGAAGGCCGGAGGAGCCTACGTCCCGCTCGATCCCTCGCACCCATCGGAGCGCCGCGCCGCGATCCTCGAGGACGTGGGCGCGCCGTTCCTCCTCATAGACGAAGACGAAGACGTTCCCGTTCCGGCGGCGACCCGGGTCATCCGGCTGCGCGCGGAACGCGAAAAAATCTCGGAGGCGAGCGCCGAGACGCCAGGGGCCACGCCGGCCGCGGAGGACCTGGCGTACGTGATCTACACATCCGGGTCGACGGGAAAACCGAAGGGCGTCGCCATAGCGCACCGGTCCCTCGTGAACCTGCTCGAAGCCATGCGAGAGAGTCCCGGGATCGGTCGCACCGATACCCTCCTCGCAGTCACGACTGTGTCCTTCGACATCGCGGCGCTCGAGTTGCTCCTGCCGCTGACGGCGGGGGCGCGAACCGCTCTCGCTCCGCCGGAAGCCTCTTCCGACGGCAGCCGGCTGTCCGAAGAGCTGTTTCGCTCCCAAGCCACGATCCTTCAGGCGACGCCCGCCACGTGGCGGCTCTTGATCGACTCGGGGTGGAAGGGTCAGTCGAATCTGAAGTTGCTCTGCGGCGGAGAACCTCTGTCTCGCGACCTGGCGGACGCCCTCCTCGCCCGTGGCGGCTCCCTCTGGAACATGTATGGTCCCACGGAGACGACGATCTGGTCCGCGGCTGGACGGGTCGCCGCCGGCGAGGGCGCGCCCCGCATCGGACCGCCGATCGCGAACACCCGACTCTATGTCCTCGACGAAGAGCTTCGGCCCGTGCCCATCGGGGTCCGGGGTGAGGTCTTCATCGGAGGAGAGGGTCTCGCGAGGGGCTACTGGAAGCTGCCGGAGCTTACCGAAAGAAACTTCCTTCCCGATCCCTTCCGGAGCGAACGGGGAGCTCGGCTCTACCGGACCGGCGACCTTGGCCGTTTCCGGTCCGATGGGACGATTGAGCTCTCCGGCCGGCGAGACCGGCAAGTCAAAGTCCGGGGATACCGCATCGAGCTTTCCGAGGTCGAAGCCGCGCTCTCGAGCCATGCGGCCGTGCGGGAAGCCGCCGTGACGGTTCGCGAAGACTCGCCTGGCGACAGGAGACTCGTTGCGTACATTGTCCCCGAGGCAGCCGATCTGCGCGACGTCGAGGCCGAGTGGCAGGCGGAGATGAGCGCCCAGTGGCGCGCGCAATACGGCTCGGCGATTCGGGAGCGCGATCCCGGGAGCGATGCGCATCCGGATCCGTCCCTGAGCCTCTACGGCTGGACTGGCCTCGGCAACGTCGCCGAAGAGCTCGACGCATGGCTCGCTCCGATCGCCGAGGAGATCCTCGCCTGGAGTCCCCGGCGCGTCCTCGAGATCGGATGCGGCACCGGGCTGCTGCTCGAAAGGCTGGCTCCCGCATGCCGGTTTTACTCGGGCACGGATCTGTCGGAGGAGGCGCTCGACAGCCTACGCGCCCGCCTGGCATTGTCGGACCTCCCGGCGAAACGAGTCGGGCTCCGGCGCCGGATGGCGGACGATTTCGAGGGAATCGAGCCCGGGTCGTTCGACACCGTGATCGTCAACTCGGTCGTGGAGTACCTGCCGAGCGTCGAGTCTCTGTTACGGGTCGTCGAAGGCGCGATCCGGACCGTCGGGAAGGGCGGGCGCGTTTTCCTGGGGGATGTCCCGAGCCTGCCGATGTGGGAAACCTTTCACGCGGCGGCCCAGCTCGCGCACGCTTCCGACGAGCTTCCCGTCAAAGAGCTCTCGGAGCGGGTGCGCCACGCGGTCTCGCAGGGGAGCCGTCTGCTGGTCGATCCCGACTTTTTCCGGGCGCTCAAACACAGCGTTCCGGGGATTGACCGTGTCGAAGTGCGGCTCTCGCGGGGCCGATTTTCGGACGAAGCGTCGCGACTCCACGCCGACGCCTATTACGACGTAATCCTTCACGTCGGTGAGCCGACTCCGGACAAAGGCCAGGTCGGGCGAGAGCGCGTGACGCTCGATTGGGAAGAAGAACCCCTGGCCCTGTCCACCCTCGAAACTCTCTTCACGGCGGAGACGGACTCGGTCCTCGTGCTGGGAGTCCCGATTCTCCGTCTGGTGGCGCAAGCGAAGACGCTCGAGCTGCTCGAGACCGGAGAGGGAGGCGTCGCGGAGACGGTCGGCGACCTTCGGGAGCGCCTGCGAGACGTGTCGGGCGCCGACCTCGCACCAATCGGGGATCTCGCCGAGAGTCGAGGCTACTCGATGGACAGGGTCTGGTCCGGCTCGGGACGTTCCGGCCGTTGCGATCTGCTTTTCCGGCGCGCTCTTGCGAAGACCGGCGTGAGTCTGTCTCCCGGACTGTCGAAAGAGGTCCCGGGGCCGAGGCCGTGGCATGAGTACGCCAACAGTCCCGCGCGCTCGGCGCTCGCGCGCCGTCTCGTGCCGGAGCTCCGGTCGTTCGTCAAGCAGAAGTTGCCCGCCTTCATGGTGCCGGCCGCGATCGAGATCCTCGAAGTGCTGCCCCTCACCGCAAACGGCAAGGTGGACCATCGTGCGCTGCCGCGGCCGCAGCGTCTCCACGCGCTGGCGGAGGAGACTTTTCGGGCCCCTCGGACCGAACGCGAGAGAACCCTCGCGGCGATCTGGGCCGAAGTCCTGCATCTCGATCGGGTCGGAATTTGCGACGACGTCTTCGATCTCGGCGGCGATTCGCTCTTGATCTTCCAGATCTCGACACGCGCGAACCGGGCGGGCTTCGAAATCGCCCCGAGAGATCTCTTTGCGCACCGCACCATTCTGGAGCTCACACAAGCCCTCGCGATGAAAGAGAGCGAGCCGTCGGCGCCCGAGCGGACTCCCCTGGTGGCGATGTCTCGCGACGCGCATCGAGTGAGGCGGGCGAGCTTGTGATTTACGAGAAGAAGGCCGGGACTCCGGCATAGCGATCCGAATGGGAAGACCTGCTCGGTCCCTGGCGCCTCCCGCCGCGGAGACATCACCGGTTGCTGCCGCCGCGACAGAGGACGTCTTCGTTTTTCCCGCGTCATTCGCCCAGCAGCGTTTCTGGTTCGTCGATCAATACAACCCCGGGACCACCGCGTACTGCCTTCCGATCCTGCTGCGCGTCGCCGGGAACCTCAATCCGAACGTCCTCGAGCGGGTCTTGAACGAGATTGTCCGGCGTCACGAGATCCTCAGGACGACGTTTTCCCTGTCGCAGTGGGAGCTCGTGCAGGTGATCTCCCCGTCGGCTCGCCTGACGCTGCCTCTCGTCGACCTGTCGTACATTCCCGAGCCGGAGCGCGAAGCGCGCGCCTTCGATCAGGCGCGGGAAGAGAGCCGGAGAGCCTTCGACCTGCGTCAGGGACCGCTCTTCCGGGCTCATCTCTGGCGGCTGTCCGATCGCGATCATCTGTTCCTGCTCGACATGCATCACATCGTTGCGGACGGGTGGTCCTTCTCCGTCCTGCTCCACGAGCTCGCCGTTCTCTACGATGCTTTTGAGAAGGGCCGCGACTCGCCGCTGCCGGACTTATCCATCCAATACGCGGATTTCGCTCAGTGGCAACGCGATCGGACGCAGGAGGAGGGACAGGATGGCGATCTCTCCTTCTGGAAAGCGGAACTTGCGGGAGCGCCTCCGATGCTCGATTTGCGGTCGGACCACCCGCGGCCATCGCGACAGACCTTTTCCGGAGCCTACGAGACCGAGCTCCTGCCCGCCGGTCTGACCCACAGGATCAAAGCTTTGTCCCGACGAGAGGGCTTCACGCCTTTCATGACCCTGCTGGCCGCCTTCTTCGCGGTCCTCTACCGTTACACGGGCCAGACCGACATGGTTGTGGGCTCGCCCATCGCAAATCGCTCCCGCTTCGAGCTCGAGCCTCTCATCGGCCTCTTCATGAACACGCTCGTCCTCCGCGCCGACCTTTCCGGAAACCCGACCTTCCGTGAGCTCCTCGCTCGAGTCGGGCGCGTCTGTGTGGGCGCCTATTCGCACCAGGACATGCCGTTCGAGAAGCTCGTCGAAGAGCTCAAGCCGCCGAGAGATCCGAGTCGCAATCCCGTTTTTCAATCGATGTTCGTGTATCAGAAAGCCTTCATTCAGCCCTTCGCGGCAGGAGACCTCCGATTCACACCGATCAAGGCGGACCGTGGCGGCGCATTGACGGATCTCTCCCTGTTCGTCATCGACCGGCAAGACGGTTTCACGACCGGCATCGAGCACAACACCGACCTGTTCGATGCCTCCTCGATCCGACGCATGCTCGGTCATTTCCGCACTCTGCTCCAGGCGGTCGTAGAGAATCCCGAGCTCCGGATCGATGCGATCCCGTTGTTGACGCCTGTCGAGCGCCGCCAGTTGCTCATCGAGTGGAACGAGACCGAATCCGAATTTCCGAAGGACCAGTGCCTGCACCAGCTCTTCGAGGCACAGGTCGAGAAGACTCCCGACGCGGTTGCGCTTCTGTTCGAAGGACACGGATTGACCTACCGCGAATTAAACGCCCGCTCCAATCGTCTGGCCCGGTATCTCGCCCGGATGGGCGTGGGGCCGGAAACGCGAGCCGGCGTCTGCTTGCCGCGGTCCCCCGAGATGGTCATCGGACTGCTGGCGGTTCTGAAGGCGGGCGGCGCCTATATCCCGCTCGACCCCGCCTACCCGCGCGAACGATTGGCGTTCCTGCTCGAAGACGCAGCCCCTTCCGTCGTTGTGTCGCAGGGCACGATCGCCGGAGCGATCCCCTTTGCCGGAAGCGTCGTCTCTCTGGACTCGATCGGCCGGCAACTCGACCGAGAATGCGAGGAAAACCTGGCAAACGGCGTCACGCCCGATGACCTCGCCTATCTGATCTACACCTCGGGGTCGACAGGCAGGCCGAAGGCCGCCATGATTCCGCATCGAGGCGTCGTCAACTACCTGACGTGGTGCGTCCCCGCCTACTCGGTCGCATCCGGCCGGGGGGCGCCGGTGCAGTCCCCCCTCTCCTTCGATCTGACGGTGACCTCGCTTTTTGCGCCGCTCGTCTGTGGCGGGACGGTGCATCTCCTCGCCGAAAAGCCGGCAGGGGCGGCGCTCGCCGAGCTGTTTGACGAACCCGGAGACTGGAGTCTCGTCAAGACGACACCGACCGAGCTCGAGCTCTTGAGCCGGCAGGTCATGGCCGGGAACGCTTCCAGGCGAACGCGCGCCTTCGTGGTGGGAGGCGAGAGCCTGGCGGGCGAGATGCTCGGCTTCTGGCGCGGCGCGGCTCCGGACACGAAAGTCTTCAACGAGTACGGTCCGACGGAAACCGTCGTCGGATGCTGCGTCTACGAGGTCGGCGCGGCACCCCACGCCGGGCCGGTTCCGATCGGCCGCCCGATCGCGAACACGCGGCTCTACATTCTCGGGCCGGACGGGCAGCCGGTTCCGATCGGCGTCGTCGGAGAGCTCTGCATCGCCGGAGCCGGGGTGGCGCGAGGATACTGGAACCGGCCGGATCTGACGGCCGAACGGTTCGTTCCCGACCCGTTCGGGAAGCCCGGCTCCCGGATGTACCGCTCAGGCGATTTCGCGCGATACCGGTCCGACGGGAACATCGAATACGTGGGACGCCGCGACTCGCAGGTGAAGCTGCGGGGCTATCGCATCGAGCTCGGAGAGATCGAGGCGGCGCTCGAAGGACATCCAGCGGTGCGCCGGTCCGCGGTGCTCGCGCGGGAAGATGCGCCAGGCGAGAAGAGGCTCGTGGCCTATGTGGAGGCGGGACCGGCGAGCGCGGTGACCGAGACGCAGCTTCGCGCCTTCCTGAAGGAAAGGTTGCCGGCGCACATGGTTCCGTCGGCGTTCCTGATTCTCGAGAGCCTTCCTCAGAGCCCGAACGGAAAGATCGATCGACGAGCCTTGCCCGCACCCGCTCCGACCTCCCGGGAAAAGGAGGCGGGCCGCATCGCTCCGTCCGACCCCGTGGAAGTCCGGCTGGCGGCGATCTGGGAAGACGTCCTCGGCGTGCGCGGCATCGGCGTCCGCGACGACTACTTCGACCTGGGGGGACACTCGCTGCTGGCTATCAAACTCTTCTCGCGGATCAGAAACGTCTTTGGACGGCATCTGCCGCTCGCGACGATCTTTCAGGCGCCGACAATCGAACGGCTTGCCGGGATCATCCGGCAGGAGGGTTGGAAGCCGTCCTGGTTCTCGCTCGTGCCGATCCAGCCGCTCGGCGCGAAGACGCCTCTGTACCTGATTCACGCAGGCGGGGGCAACGTGCTCTTTTATATGGATCTCGTTCGCCACCTGCGCCGCGACCAGCCCGTGTACGGGTTACAGGCTAGGGACCTGACGGAAAAGGGGAGGCGCGCAGAACGTCTTGAAGAGATGGCCGCGTTTTACGTCAAGGAGATCCGAGAGTTTCAGCCGGAAGGGCCGTACTACCTCGGGGGGGCTTCCTATGGGGGCCTGATCGCATTCGAGATGGCGCAACAGCTTCTTCGGCAGGGACAGGAGGTCGGCATGGTCGCGCTGCTGGACACCTGGGGGCCCGATTATCCAAGCCGCCATCCCGACGAACACTCGCTCCGAGTCCGTCTGATCCGGCTGTCGGAACGAGTGTCCCTCCACGTCGGCAACATTATTGCGACGGAGGGGAACCGCGCGAAAGCCGGTTACGTCACGTGGAAGACCAGCGTCCTGCTGGACACGATGCGCAAGGAGATGCTGCGCCGCGCCGAAAGGGTTCGGAAACTCCTGGGGCTCCCTCGAGCCTTCCGCGTGCTGGAGGCTCGCATCGGAGAGGCCAAATCCCGTTATGTTCCGCAGGTCTATGCCGGCAGGTTGACGCTCTTTCGGGCGACCACGCAGCCGGCGGGATACGGCTACGACGGGGATCTCGGATGGACACGCGTCGCGCGCGGCGGCGTGGAAGTGCACGAGATCCCCGGTCACCACGGCTCCATCGTCCACGAGCCGCGAGTCCCGATTCTGGCAGAGCGGTTGACGCGCTGCCTGGACGAGCTCGCTGCGAATAAATCCTCGGCTTAACCGTTGGCGGGCTCTCGGTGGAAGGGAGAGCGATAAAGACGTGGCGGCGACGTGGGCGTGGAGGCCGGCGCGCTGATATCCTCCTCGCCCGCTAACCTGGGCCGTTAGCTCAGTCGGTTAGAGCATCGGCCTTTTAAGCCGGTGGTCCTGGGTTCGAGTCCCAGACGGCCCACCAACCTGGACCTCACGAATCCGCACCGGAATCCAGTAAGCACTCTTCTCTCCTTGCCCCGGAGAATTCTCAATTCGATTTCAGCGCCGGACCGATGGCGCTCTCTCCCGATGGACGCATCCGGCCGTGATTTGCCGGGCGAGAGAAGTTTCCGTTCGCCGCTCCCGGTAGTCCCCAGCTCCTGCGCCTCAAACCTAAGTGGGTCGAGACTCTCCCGTCAGGGGTATCTCGATTCCCCGAGTCTCTTTCTGCGGCTCTTCGAGATGCCGGACCTCTGGAAGACGGCCTCCCGCTCGGTTAGCTGGACGGGGCGTCTGCCGCGGAAACGGTTGCAGAATAAGACCTTCTCGCTCCGGGCTCGGCGCGTCGAACAAACCTCCCGAGTTCTTTCCCTCCTGCGGATCTTTCCCGGCACGAGTTTTGCTCGGTCGACGTAAACCCATGAACAATCAAGACGCAACGCCGGGTACCTCCCGAGCGAAGGTCTGCGTCGAGCGCCTTGCCGGGGGTTTCGATCGGTCCCTGCGGGACCTGATCGCACACTGCCGCTCGGCTGAGGCGGGAGGCTACAGGCCATCGGACGTTCCGACGGCCCGCTTGAGCCCGAAGGACCTCGACAAACTCGTCGCGGAAGTCAAAACCTCCGATCCGCGCCCTCGCCAGTGAAGCCCGCACCCTTCGAGGACGTGTACGAGCTTTCGCCGATGCAGCAGGGCCTCCTCTTTCACACACTCTACGATCCAGCGGCCGACCCCTATTTCAAGCAGTCCGTTCTCACCCTGCGCGGGGATCTTGACGGCGAACGCTTCGCCCAGGCATGGCAACGGGTCGCCGCACGTCACGTGATCCTGAGAACCTCCTTCCACTGGGAGGGCCTGGAGAAACCGGTCCAGGTCGTCCATCCCAATGCGCAGGTGCCCGTCGAGTCGCTGGACTGCCGCGGCCTGTCTCTCGACGCGCAGCAGCACCGCCTCGAAGTCTTTCTTCTGGAAGACCGGAAGAAAGGCTTCGATCTGGCCTCTCAGCCGCTTCTCAGGGTGACCCTGCTCCGAACGGCCGAGGACCTCCACGAGTGCGTTCTGAGCTTTCAGCACCTCGTGCTCGACCGCTGGTCGCGCTCGCTCGTTCTGAGGGAGGTTTTCGCCGAGTACGCGGCCGGCAGCCGCGGCGAGGACGCCGGACTTTCGCCGGCGGTCTCTTATGGCGAATACATCGCGTGGATTCAGGGGACAGATCGGAGCGGGGCGGAAGCTTTCTGGCGCAGCGCGCTCGCAGGATTCACGAGGCCGACATCGGTCCGTTTGGACGGAAGGTCCGACCCCCCGAGCGCGCAGGGGTTCGAGGAGGCGTCCATTCGCCTCTCCCCACAGGTGAGCGCCACGCTCCAGTCGTTTGCCCGGCGTCATCGACTGACGCTGAACACCCTCATTCAGGGAGCCTGGGCGGTCCTGGCGAGCCGCTACAGTGGTGAGGAAGACGTGCTCTTCGGCGCGACCGTGTCGGGTCGTCCCGCGTCACTCCCCGAAGTCGAATCCATGGTCGGGCTCTTCATCAATACCCTCCCGGTGCGGGTCCGCGTCCCGCAGAGTGGAAAACTCATCGACTGGCTGCGGAGACTTCAGGAAGAGTTCCTGGAGCTGAGGCAGTACGAGCACAGCTCGCTCGTGGACATCCAGGGCTGGAGCGAGGTGCCCCGCGGCACACCCCTCTTCGAGAGCCTGGTGGTATTCGAGAACGTCGGTGGCGATTTCGATTCCCTTTCGGGCGACGGCCCTCTGAAGGTTCTGCGCTTTCGCTCGCCCGGCGGCTGGACGAACTACCCACTGACCCTCCTGGCGCTTCCAGGGGAGCGGCTGTTTTTGCGGATCCTCTTTGATCGCTCGGTCTTCGACGCCCCCTCTATCCTGCGGATGCTCGGACACCTCGCGACGCTGCTCGAAGGCATGGCGGCGGACCCCGATCAGCCTCTGTCGCGTTTGCCACTGCTGACGCAGCTCGAGCGTCGTCATCTCCTTTTCGACTGGAATCAGACGGCGCGAGCGTTCCCGCACGAGAAGACGGTGCATGGGTTGTTCGAGGAGCAGGCGCAGGAATCGCCCGATGCGCAAGCGGTCGTCTTTGATCAACAGCGGCTGAGCTATAGAGAGTTGAACGAGCGTGCGAACCGATTGGCCCGGTTTCTCAGGAGGCAGGGGGTGGGGCCGGAAGTGCTGGTCGGTTTGTGCGTGGAGCGGTCGGTGGAAATGGTGGTCGGGATCCTGGGGATCTTGAAGGCGGGTGGCGCGTACGTCCCCCTGGATCCTCACTATCCGAGGGAACGCGTGGCGTTCATGCTGGAGGACTCCGGGGTTTCGGTGCTGCTGACGCAACGAAGCCTGGCGGATGCGCATGCGGACGGGCCTTTTAAGCGGGTGAACCTGGACACGGAAAGGGTGCCGATCGAAAAGGAGAGCGGTGAGAACCTGGAGAGCGGCGCGCGCCCGGAAAACCTGGTCTACGTGATCTACACCTCGGGATCCACGGGACTGCCCAAGGGAGTCGCCATCGAACACCGCAGCACGGTTGCGTTGCTGACGTGGGCCCGGGAGTTCTTCCATCGCGGAGAGCTCAAGGGTGTCCTCGCATCGACGTCGGTCTGCTTCGATCTGTCTGTATTCGAGTTGTTCGCCCCCCTGGTTTCCGGAGGAAGCGTGATCCTCTCCCGGAACGTACTGGAGCTTCCGGAGCTTGCCGCGCGGTCGGAAGTGACGCTTGTCAACACGGTCCCTTCGGCGATGGCCGAGTTGTTGAGGATCGGCGGTCTGCCCGAATCTGTGGCGACGGTCAATCTCGCGGGAGAGCCGCTGGCGACGGCTCTCGTGGACCAGATCGCAGGGGGGGCGCGAGCGAGGCGAGTCTTCGATTTGTACGGGCCGACGGAGGACACGACCTATTCCACTTGTGCTCTTCGAGAAATTGGGGGCGCGGCGACGATAGGGCGACCGATCTCGAACAAGCGCGCGTACATCCTGGACAGTCAGAACGAGCCGGTGCCCGTGGGCGTCGAGGGAGACCTCAACGTGGCCGGAGCGGGAGTGGCGCGAGGTTACCTGAATCGACCCGAGCTGACGCGGGAGAGGTTCCTGCCGGACCCGTTTCACCCGGGGGAAAGGATGTACAGGACGGGGGACCGCGCTCGATTCCTGCCGGACGGGAACCTCCAGTTCGCAGGACGCCTCGACCAGCAGATCAAGATCCGAGGCTACCGCATTGAAATCGGCGAGATCGAAACAGTGCTGTCGGCGCATCCCGACGTGCGGGAATGCGCGGTGGCCGCCCGGCGAGATCCAACGAGTGGGGATCGCCTGGTTGCCTACGTCGTATGGGGCGCAGGACAACCGGCCCGCAATGACCTCCGTCTCTTTTTGAAGAGGTCTCTTCCCGATTACATGATCCCTTCGGACTTTCTTTTCCTCGACTCCCTTCCCCTGACCCCCAACGGGAAGCTCGACCGAAAGGCGTTGCCGGCCCCGGAGCAAAAGCGGCCCGTGCCCGAAGACTCTTTCGTGGCGCCGCGCACTTCCGTCGAGGACGTCGTCGCCGGAATCTGGGCTGAGGTTCTCGGGTTGCAGCCGGTCGGCGTCGAGGATGACTTCTTCGTCCTGGGAGGGCATTCGCTGCTTGGGACGCAGATCATCTCTCGCGTCCGAGAGGCTTGTCGCGTCGAGCTGCCGTTGCGCGCTCTCTTCGAGAGTCGGACCGTGGCGGGCCTCGCTCGCGAAATCGAAAATATAAGATCGAGAAACGCGGTGGACTCGACCGTGCGACTCGTCCCGGTGTCGCGGGAGGGACGGCGTATGAAGCGATCCGACCTCCCGATAGATTGACCATGGGCACACTGGCCTCGGACGAGTTTCCGATCGACGCCGCGTCCTGCGGCCAGGCCGGCAAAGCCGGCTTCGCCCTCGCCGAAATCGTGAGCGCTCGGGACGACGGGCCGGCGCGTCGGTCGCCCTCTTTCTGGCGGCCGCGGCGGCCGCGCGCGCGCACGACACCTGGATCCGTCCGGCCCGCGCCGCCGTCCCCGCGGGATCGCTTCTCTCGCTCGAGGCGACGAGCGGGATGGGCTTTCCGGCGGTCGGGTTCGCGATCGCTCCCGAGAGACTGTCCGCCGCCCGCGTCCGGCTGGCGGGAACCGTTCGCGAGGTCGCGGGCGTGTCCGCCGGAAAGCGATCGCTACGCCTCTCCACGCTGGCCGGCGGCCAGGGGATCGCGTGCGTGTGGCTGGAGACGAAGCCGAAGTCGCTGGATCTCAAACCCGCTCAGGTCCGTGAGTACCTCGAGGAGATCGGGGCGGACGAAAGCATCGGGAAAAGCTGGAGCGCGACACCCAACGCGCGCTGGCGCGAGGTGTACTCCAAGCACGCCAAGACGTTCGTCGCGGTCGGCGCCGCCGGAGACGACCGGTCCTGGGGGACGCCCGTCGGAATGCGTCTCGAGATCGTCCCGCTGTCGGACCCGACGCGCATGCGCGCGGGCGATCGCGTGGCGGTGCGCCTCCTTCGCGACGGACGTCCCGCCGCCGACTTTCCGCTCGGGGTCGTGCAGGCAGGCGAAAAGACCGGCATCCTCCGGAAGACGGACGCCGAAGGCCGGATCGTCTTCACGCGGCCCGCCCGGGATGGATCCTCATCCGCGCCACCGAGCTGCGCCGCTCGCCGTCGCCCGAGCGGGACTGGGACAGCGACTTCTCGACGCTCACGCTTCACGTCCGACAGAGACGCGAGAGGCGACTGAAGCGTCCCAGTCCGCCGGCAGCGGCCGGTGGAAACCCGCGAGGTTTTGCCGTCAGCGCTGAGCGGGCGGCGTGACGACGGGCGTGCGGTCCCGGTCGGGTGTCGTGTTTCCGGGAGTCGACCGGAAGCCCGGGCTAGTTCCGCCCGACGGAGTCGTCGTGTACCGCCCGCCCGTTCCCGCATCGCTGGTGCCGCCCGTGCCGGCGGGTCCCGCGGTGCCCGTCCCTCCCGTCGTTCCCGTGGTGCCCGACGTCGTTCCGGGGCCGCCCGATGTCGTGGACGACGAGCAGGCCGTCTGGCCGATGAGAAGGGCCGCGGCGATAACAAGCACACCGGACGCGAGAAGCGTGAGGAGTCGGGCTTTCGAGCGTGAGTTCATTTTCGACCTCCATCCGCGGGATTGCAAGGGATGTTCCGACGAGGCGAGGAGGGGGTTACGGCGCGGAATCGTCGGAGCTCGCCGCCTCCCTCAGGCGCCCGGCAGGGCCTGGAGAAACTCGCTCTCCCGGCGCCAGACCGTCTCCTCCCGCCGGGGACCGGTCGAGAGAAACACGGCGGGCGCTCCGATCCGCTCCTCGAGGTAGCGCACGTAGCGGTGCGCGGCCGGCGGAAGATCCTCGGTGCGCGTCGCCGCCGTCGTCTTCGTCCGCCATCCCGGGACCGTCTCGTACACGGGCTCGACGCGCTCGAGGTCTTCGACGAGAGGTGGAACGTCCTGGAGCTCGCGGCCGTCGAGGCGGTAGCCGACGCACACCGGGATCTCGGCGAGGTCGTCGAGCACGTCGAGCTTCGTGATGGCGACGGCGGCGGCTCCCGAGAGCTCGACCGCCGTGCGGGCAACGACCGCGTCGAACCAGCCGGTGCGGCGGGGCCGGCCGGTGGACGTCCCGTACTCGTTCCCGCGCGCGCGCAGGAACTCGCCGGTCGCGTCGTTCAATTCCGTCGGGAAGGGGCCGGCGCCCACGCGCGTCGTGTACGCCTTCAGCACCACGAGCGAACCGTCCAGGGAACGCGGAGAGATGTGGAGCCCGGCCGCGACTCCCGCCGACGTGCAGGTCGACGACGTGACGAACGGATAGGTTCCCGCGGAGAGATCCAGCATCGCGCCGTGCGCTCCCTCGGCGAGAAGCGTCCCTCCGCCGCGGAGATGGTCTCGAAGGTACCGGCCCGTGTCCCGGACGTGGGGCTTCAAGGCCTCGGCCGAACGGCCCAGGGCGTCGAGCACCGCGGAAGTCTCGGGGATGTCGGCGCAGCCGAGCGCCCGCAGAAGGGCACCCGTCTCGGCCGCGAGCGCTTCCACCCGCGCGCGCAGGATCGCGGGACGGTAGAGCTCGGCGACGCGGACGCCCTTTCTCGCTGCGGCCGACTCGTAAGAGGGACCGATGCCCCGGAGCGTCGTCCCGATCTTGCCGTCTCCCGCGGCCGACTCGCGCGCGGCGTCGAGAAGGCGGTGCCAGGGCAGGATCACCTGGGCGCGATCGGACAGGAGGAGGTTGTCGCCGACTTCGATGCCCTGTTCGCGGACGCCGGCGATCTCCATCAGGAGGGCGTCGGGGTCGACCACGACCCCCGGACCGATGACGCCAATCCTGCCGCGGACCGCGCCGGCGGGGAGCAGATGCAGCGCGAAATGGCGGTCGCCGAACTTGACCGTGTGTCCCGCGTTGTGGCCGCCGTGGTAGCGGGCGACGACGTCGAAGCGGTCGGAAAGAAGGTCGATGATCTTCCCCTTGCCCTCGTCCCCCCACTGTCCGCCCAGGATGGCGACGACCTTCACCGCGGGCCCTCCCTCCGCGCGCAACGTGCGCAACGAACGCATGTGGAAAAGCGAGGCAGAGTACCACCGGGGGATTGCGTCCGGGTAGGCGGGTCGGGCCGGGAGCCCCTCCGCCGGAATCAAAACTCGAGAGGGCAAGGAGAAAGCTCCTACAATCGCCGCTCGATGAAAACGCTGTCCCTTTCCGGATCCCGCCTGAGGCTGCCGGACCTCCGGGACATCGCGGAGCGGCGCGTGCGCCTCGTCCTGGCGCCCGGCGCGCGAAAGGCGATCGCCGCGTCGCGCCGCGTCGTCGACCTCGCGGTGGCTCGGAACGAGCGGGTGTACGGGCTCACGACGGGCTTCGGGAGTTTCGCCAGCGTCACGGTGGCCAGCGACCAGCTCGAGAAGCTCCAGAGGAACCTGGTGCGCAGTCACAGCGCGGGAGTGGGCGAGGCGCTTCCCGATGCGGCGGTGCGAGCGATGATCGCGCTCCGCGTGAACGCGCTGGCGAAAGGGCATTCGGGGATACGCGCCTCGACCGTCGACGCGCTCCTCGGCATGCTGGCCGCCGACGTCCTTCCCGTCGTGCCCGCGCGCGGATCCGTCGGCGCTTCGGGAGACCTCGCGCCGCTCGCGCACCTCGCCCTCGGGCTCATGGGCGAAGGTCGCGTCCGCGTGGCCGGCCGTGAGCTGTCCGCCCGTCGGGCCCTCGCCGCCGCAGGGCTCGAACCCGTGACGCTCGGCGCCAAAGAAGGCCTGGCATTGATCAACGGCGTTCAGATGTCGGTCGCGGTCGGAGGACTGGCGCTCGAGCGCGCCGCGAGGCTGGCGCAGATCGCCGACATCGCCGGCGCCGCCTCTCTCGACGCGGCCCGGGGATCCGACGCCGCCTTCGATCCCCGGGTGATCGCGGCGCGTCCTCACCCCGGCGCGATCGCGTCCGCGCGGAACCTGCGGACTCTCCTGGCGGGCAGCGCCATCCGCGAGTCCCACCGCGGTTGCGGGCGGGTGCAGGACAACTACTCGCTGCGCTGCATACCGCAGGTACACGGTGCCGCCCGCGACGCCTTCGCCCACGCGCGCGAGGCGATCGAGCGGGAGATGAACAGCGCGACCGACAACCCGCTCGTCTTCCCGGCCGGAGGCGAGATCATCTCCGGCGGGAACTTTCACGGCGCGCCCGTCGGCCTGGTCCTGGACTACGCGGCGATCGCGGCGACGGACCTCGCCTCAATCTCCGAGCGGCGCATCGAGAAGCTCTTGAACCCGGGGCTCTCGGACCTTCCCGCGTTTCTGGTCGCGGAAGGCGGCCTGAACTCCGGCCTCATGATGGCCCAGGTGACGGCCGCCGCGCTGGTGTCGGAGTCGAAGTCGCTGTCACACCCCGCCTCGGTCGACTCGATTCCGACGTCCGCGGACAAGGAGGATCACGTCTCGATGTCTCCGATCGCGGCCCGCAAGCTCGCGGCGATCGTGGACAACCTGGAGCGGGTCCTCGGCATCGAGGTCCTGACCGCGTTCCAGGCGATGGAATTCCTCCGACCGCTGCGCTCGTCCCGGCCGCTCGAGACGCTCCGAACCGCGTTCCGACGGGTCGTCCGGCCGTGGAACGAGGACCGCGTTCTCGCCCCGGACCTCGAGGCGGCACGCCAATTCCTGTCGAGCGACGCGATGACGCGGCTGGTGGGAACGCTGAAGTAGCAGTCATCAGTATTCAGTCGTCAGTTCTGAGTCGGGGTTGACCTTTTGCGACTGACAACTGAAAACTGAGAACTGATAACCGTTACTATTTCCCCCGTGCCCGCCTCGATTTCGCCCCGAACGATTCGCGCCGCCCGAGGCGCGACGCTTCGGTGCCGCGGGTGGCAGCAGGAAGCGGCCCTCCGGATGCTCGAGAACAACCTCGATCCGGAGGTCGCCGAGAAGCCCGACGAGCTGATCGTCTACGGAGGAACGGGCAAGGCGGCGCGCAACTGGGAGGCCTTCGACCGCATCGTCGAGACGCTCAAGAGGCTGGAGGACGACGAAACCCTGCTCGTCCAGTCCGGCAAGCCCGTCGGGGTCTTCCAGACGCACGCGGACGCGCCGCGGGTCCTGATCGCGAATTCCCTTCTCGTGCCCGCGTGGGCGACCGGGGACGAGTTCCGGCGCCTCGAAGGGCTCGGCCTCACGATGTACGGCCAGATGACGGCGGGCTCGTGGATCTACATCGGCAGCCAGGGGATCCTGCAGGGGACGTTCGAGACGTTCGCCGCGGCCGCCGAGCACGAGTTCGGCGGAGACCTCGCAGGAAGGCTCGTCGTGACGGCGGGGCTCGGGGGAATGGGAGGCGCCCAGCCCCTCGCGGCGACGATGAACGGCGCCGTCGCGCTCGTCGCCGAGGTCGATCCCGAGAGAATCGAGCGACGCCTCCGAACGCGATACCTCGACGTGCGCGAAGTGACCGTGGACGCCGCCATCGACCGGGCGCTCGGCGCGCGGGAGAACCGGCAGGCGATCTCGATCGGGGTGCGCGCCAACGCGGTGGAGCTGCTCGAGCGCCTCATCGTTCGCGGCATCGTGCCGGACCTCGTGACCGATCAGACCTCCGCGCACGACGAGCTCACCGGGTACGTGCCCGAGGCCCGCCCGGATGAGGACGTCGTGCGATTGCGCGAGACCGATCCCGCCGAGTACGTCCGCCGCTCGTACGAGACGATGGCGCGCCACGCGCGCGCGCTGCTCGAGCTCAAGCGGCGCGGCGCCGTCGTCTTCGATTACGGAAACAACCTTCGCGGCCAGGCCCGGACGGGCGGCGTCGCGGACGCGTTCGACATCCCGGGATTCGTGCCCCGATACATCCGGCCGCTGTTCTGCGAGGGGAAGGGCCCTTTCCGCTGGGCGGCGCTCTCGGGCGACCCCGCGGACATCCTCGCGACGGACCGCGCCCTGCTCGACCTCTTCCCGGAGAACGCCGCGCTCGCGCGGTGGCTGAAGCTCGCGCAGGAACGGGTCGCTTTCCAGGGACTGCCGGCGCGTATCTGCTGGCTCGGCTACGGGGAGCGCGACCGCGCCGGCCTCGCGTTCAACGAGCTCGTCGCCGGCGGCCGCGTGAAGGCCCCGATCGTGATCGGCCGCGACCATCTCGATGCAGGCTCCGTCGCCTCTCCGAACCGCGAGACCGAAGGCATGCGGGACGGATCCGATGCGATCGCGGACTGGCCGATCTTGAACGCGCTGCTGAACACCGCGTGCGGTGCGAGCTGGGTCTCAGTGCACCATGGGGGCGGGGTCGGGATCGGGAATTCGATCCACGCCGGCATGGTGGTGGTTGCCGACGGGACACCGGCCGCCGCCCGCCGCCTGGCGCGCGTCCTGAAGGCGGATCCGGGCACGGGCGTCATGCGCCACGCGGACGCGGGATATCCGGAGGCGATCGCCACCGCGAAGGCGCGGGGAGTCGATCTCCCGTCCCTCTAGACCGCGCGGCGGCCGTGTTTCGGGGACGGCGGGCGTCTCTCGCCGCTGCGGTGATCGGCGTCCTCGCGCTCGCATTTGCCGACGGGTGGATCTTCGGGGGCGCGCAGGAGTCAGGCGGCCGTCCGCCGCGCGCTCTCGAAAGAGCTCTCGGCCGGGAGACGGCGTCGCTTTCCGCGCGCGCGGGAGCCTTCGGCGCACGGCCCGACGTCTCGCGCTCGCTGCAGGGCGGAGGCGTCGCCATTGATCGGCTCACGCTCTTTTCAGCGGCGCGGCAGGCGGTCGAGGGCGCGCCGAGCGGAACCTGGATCGCCCTGACCGATCAAGCCGGAGCGGCCCATGCGTGGTGGGGAGACGCGCCGGCGAGCCTCGCCGGATTCCAGGAGCGCGACGGCCTCGGGACGCGCTGGTCCGCCACCCGGCTCACGCTCATCGTGCGAGTCTCGCTTCCCGGAGAGCCGCAGTCGGGCGTCGTCTACTGCGCCCGCACGGTTCCCGTCGAAGCGCCCGAGTTTGCCCGCGCACTCGGGGTCCGAGGCGCCGCCGAGGGGTGGGCTCCCGCGGTCGCCCGGCCCGGAGAGACGGCCGCGACGCTGCGCGATGCGGCGGGCCAGCCTCTTCTGGTCCTCGGACGCGCCGGCGGCGGCGTTCCCGCTCCCGCGCGCGGACGGCGAATCGCCCTCTGGATCGCCGTCGCGGCGGCCCTCTTCCTGATCGGGCGCGGCGAAAACCCCGAGCGTGTCGGCGCGGCGCTCTTCCTTCTCTTTCTGGCGGCGGAGATCGTCGTCTCGGACCGCGTTCGCGTTTCGGGCCTTCCTCGCACCTGGCTCTTCGGCGCAGGGCTCGCCCTCCTTCCGAGATCGCTCGCGATCCTCCGCGAGACCGCCCGCGCGCCGCGGCGGGAAATTCGCCTCACCACGGCGTATGGACTCTTCGTCCTCGCTCTCCTGGCGGCGGAACTCGTCCAACCGCCGGGGCTCGGCTCGCGGCTCGGCGGCTCGCCCGCGGCCCTCCTCCGGCTCGCGGGACTGACGGCGCTGGTTCTCTCGGCGCTGGCGATCGCCGCCTCCGCGGCGCGCGCTCCGTCGCGCGGAGGCGGACTCGGGCCGGCGATCGCGGCCACGGCCCTGTCCCTGGGAGGCGGCCTCGCCCTCGTCTCCGCCGCGCCCGGTTTCCTCGTCGCCGCGGTGGCGGCGGCGGTCGCCGCGTTCCACCTCTGGAGCCGCGCCATAGCGGAGGTGCGCGGGCGAGGCGGCCTCGCCGGTCCGCGGCTGGTCGCGGGCACCGCGCTCCTCGTCGTGCTCGCCGCCTCGACACTTTCCGAGCATGCCCGCGCCGTCGGAAACATGCGGCGGGCCGCCTCCGTGCGGATTCCGGACCCGGCCCGGCCTTCGGCGGATGCCGCGTTCACGGCCGAGCGGGCAGCCGAGCGCGTGCGATCGCTGGACCTCGAGAAGACGCTGCCGGCGCCGCTCGACCGGACGGACCTCTCGGACCTCGCCTACCGCATCTGGAAGAACGGTGAGCGCCCGACGGGTCCGCCGGCCGTGAGCTCCTACGAAGTCTTCGACCTCGGAGGGCGCGCCCGTAGCAAGTTCTCGATCATCCCCGAGCCCGAATTCGGACGGCAGACTCCGGGCGGCCCGGTCCACATCGATCGCTTCGACCTCGCGGTCATCCGGCGCGACGTGGATCTGACGGCGGGCGGACGCCGGTGGGGCACCGTCGTCCTGAAGGTCGCCGACTGGCCCGAATGGGAACCGCTTCCTCCCCGGATCGAGTTCTACCGCCGCGTCGTTCTCGGGATCCGCGACGAGGCGGGATCCGAGCGCGAGACGCCTCCGAAGACCGTACTCGCCACGTACGCGCGCGACGGCGCCCGGCGCGACGAGGGTCCGCCCTTGAAGACATCGCTCCTCGAGGCGCTGCGGGGGTCCGATCAGGCGATTCCGATTCACCTGACGTTCGCCGGCAATGATCTCTGGGGCGAGGTGCGGCCGATCCCGGACGGGTACCGGCTCGTGGCGATTCCGGGTCCGGATTTTCTGGGCCGCCTCCTGACGGCCGCGCTCCTTCTTCCGGGTATCGCGCTGCTCGCCGGCATCTCGGCGCTTCTCTTCCTCTGGCGCCTGGTCGCGGCGCGCCGTACGGGGGAGGAGACGTTCCCGACGGGCCCCCGGACCTTCCGCGGGCGGCTCGTCGGGCTGTTCCTGCTGGTCGTGATGATCCCGCTGATGGCCGTGACGTTCTTCCTGCGAACCACGATCGTGCAGCGGTCGGTCCGCGACACCTTCGATCACGCGCGCACGGGACTCGAAACGGCGCGCAAGGTGCTCGACGACTACCTCCCGTCCTCGACGGGCGGGCACGGGAGCCTGGTGGCGCTGGACGACGAGATCCTCGCCTGGCTCGCGAACGCCGTGGACTATGACCTCTCCGTCTACGCGCCCGACTCGAGCCTCCTCGCCACCTCGCGGCGCGACCTGTACTCCGCGGGACTGGTGCCCGATCGCGTTCCGGCGCCGGCGTACGTCGCGATCGGGCTGTCGGGCTCCGGTCAGCAGACGGGATCCCGGCCCGTGTCGGGCAGCCGGCTCGAAGAGATCACCACGAACCTGACGTCGGTTCCGGGAGCGCCCGGCGTCCGAAGCCCGGCGTTGCTCTCGATCCTTCTCCTGCCGCAGCAGCGCGTGGCCGAGGCCGAGGCGGCGCAGTTCACGGCCGCGGTCTCCGCATTCAGCCTTCTCGTTTTTCTCTTCTCGGCGCTGGTCGCGAGCCGGCTCGCCGTGCGCGTCGCGAGGCCCGTCGCGGACCTGGTCGCCGGCACGCGCGCGGTCGCGGCGGGGGACTTTGCGCCGAGGCTCGCCGAGCCGCCGGACGAAGAGTTGCGCGAGCTGGTCCGGGCGTTTCTCTCGATGTCGCGGAGCCTGAAGGAGCACACGGAGGCTCTCTCCGCCGAAAAGGAGCGGCTCGCAACCCTCCTGGCGCACCTGACGGCCGGCGTGGTCGCCTACCACGAGAACGGCTCCGTCGTGCTGGCCAACCCCGCGGCGGCGGGCCTCGGTGGCGGAACGCCTGACGGCGGGACGCTCGAGGAGGTCTTCCCGGGACGCGCGATGGCCGTCGTCCGCAGCGTTCTGTCGGACGATTCTGTATCTTTATCCTCAGTGGAAATCGAGCCCCGGCCCGGGGAGCGGTGGCGGATCGTCACGGTTCCCCTTCCCCTCGGCGGCGAGGGCACCCGCATGGCGGTTCTCGAAGACGTTTCCGATGTCGTCCGGTCCAACCGGCTCGCCGCATGGGCCGAGATGGCGCGGATCATCGCGCACGAGATCAAGAATCCGCTGACGCCGATCCGGCTTTCCGTGGAGCACCTTCGGGAGGTGTGGAGGCGCGGCTCGGACAACTTCGAGGCCGTGCTCGACGAGTGCGTCGCCAACGTCCTTCGGCAGACCGAGGAGCTGCGCCGGTCCGCGTCAGAGTTCTCGGATTACGCGCGGCTGCCCGCGCCCGAGATCCAGCCGACGGACGTCTCGCGCCTCGCTTCGGAGGCGGCGGCCGCCTACGCCGGCGCCGCGGGGATCGAATGGGATCTGCAGATCGAACCGAAGATGACGGCAAACGCCGACCCGCGGCTGCTCGGCCGGGTCTTCTCGAACCTGATCGGCAACGCGGTCGAAGCGCTCGCCGGAAAACCCGGACGGATACGGCTCGTCGCGCGCCCGTCCCGCGGCCACGCGGAGATCGCCGTCGAGGACACGGGGCCCGGGGTCGTTTCCGAGATTCTGCCCCGGCTCTTCGATCCTTATTTCTCGGCCAAGAGCGGAGGCACCGGACTGGGCCTCGCGATCGCGAAGAAGATCGTGGAGGAGCACGGGGGAAAGATCCGCGCCGAGAATCGGCCGGAAGGAGGTTTTCGCGTGAGCTTCGATCTTCCGCTTCTCGAGCGCTCCGAGGTTCTGGTTTGAGCCCGTCCGGCCGGCCGATCGCCGAAGGGCAGGACACCGCCGCAGGGCAGGACACCGCCGCAGGGCAGACCAGCGCCGCTGCGCAGAAGAGGCTATCGGCGCTCCTGGCGGCGGCGCTCATCGTCCTCGCGGCCGGCTGCGCCCGCCGGTCCTCGCAGAATGCGGCGCGACTGCCGGCGGGAGACGCGGTCTGGCTGCGAGACGGGAACGGCGAGCCCGGCAGCGGGGTCGAGACGGGGATCGCCCGCGCGGGTTTCGCCTCCGTGTTCCTTCCCGCGGCGACGCTCACGCACGCCGGCGGACATTGGACGGCCACGGCGGCGGATCGGCCGCCGGAGCCCCTTCAGAAGCTTCCCGTCACGCTCGTCCTCTCCGTCACCCGCGATTCTCCGGCGGCGCTCGCCGATCCCGCGGGCGCGACGGCGCTCGCCGACGCACTATGGATCGCGGCCAAGCCCGCGCTCAAGGATGTTGCCGTGTATGGCCGGGTGCGCGGCATTCACCTGGACGTGCCGTTCGCCGCCTCGGAGTCCGTCGCCTGGGCAAAAGCCGTCGAAGGGTTCCGGGCCAGGCTGCCGCGAGCGATGCTGCTCACCTGGACTCTTCCGTTCTCGCCGGGCGAGGCCGAGAAGGAGGCCTTTCAAAAGATCATCGCCGCGACGGACGGCGCGATCGCGGTCGTCTTCGGCGAAGGCTCGGCGTCGGATCCGGCGGCCGCCGATCAACTCGGCACGCCGTGGCTCGCGGGCTACTCGCCCTCCGCCCGGGGGCGCTCGACGCCGGCGGGGAAGGCGGAGCGCGCGCTGTCGGAGTCGGTCTTCGCGCGTTTGACCGACGATCCGCGAGTCGAGTTTTCGCACGACCTTTCCCTGAAGGAAGACTCCGCGTCCTCCTTTCTGCTGACGCCCCACCAGCCGGTGACGGCCGGCGACCTGCGCTTCGCCCCCGGGGAGCGCCTCGTCTTTCGCCAGCCTTCGGTCTCGGATCTCGTGTACCGCCTCGGCGCGGACGTCGCGGGCCGACGGTCGGTCAAAGGGCGGGTCGTGATCGTGAGCGGCCGGGCCGAGGCCGACCGCATCTTCACCCTGGCGGCGTTGAACGACATCCTGCTCGGGCGGCCGCTCGGCGCGGACCTGCGCGTGACGCTCGAGCCCGGCCGCGGCGGAATCGCCGTGGCCGCCGAGAACCCGACGCCGAACGCGTCCGTGATTTCGCGGACCTCGAACTGGGCGGAAGTCGATCTTCCCTCCGGCGGAATTTCCGACGTGCGCGCCGGGGGCTTCGACCGTTTCGAGGTGTTCGGTCCCGACGGACAGGCCGTGACGCTCGGCCGCGCCACCCGCGTGCGCTTCTTCGAGACCCTCGTCGGACC
>JBBRDK010000007.1:0-64637 GCA_038203955.1 Thermoanaerobaculia bacterium
GACTCCGAGGCCGGGCGCGGACGTCACCGTCATCTCGCCGTCCGAGACCGTGAACCCGCCGCGACCCGGGTCTTCCGCCAGATCGAAGCTGCCGTCGAGATCGAGATACCGGGTCGCGGGGCAGGCGAGGGCCGCGTGAAGCGCCGCCGCGATCCCGATCACGCTCTCGTCCATACACCCCCACATCAGCTCGATCCCCGTCGCGTCGGCGATCGCCGCGATCCGGAGAGCGGGGCGGATCCCGCCGCTCTTCATCAACTTGATGTTGAAGATGCCGCACGCGGGGACACCAGCGGCAAGCGCGAGCGCGTCTCGCTCGTCCAGGAGGCTCTCGTCGGCGGCAACGCGGGAGCGCCAGCGTTCCGGCAGCCGCCTCAAACCGTCGTTCTCGCGGGGCACGGGCTGTTCCAGAAATTCGACCGCGTCGCCTGCGGCTTCCAGGAAACGGACGGCTTCGGCGGGCGTGTATCCCACGTTCGCATCGGCGCGCAGCCGGACCGTGGAGCCGAAGCGCTCGTGCAGGCGGCGGATCAGGGCGATGTCTTCTTCGAGCGCTTCCCCGACCTTCACCTTCAGGATGCGGAATCCGCGCCCGACCAGCGCCTGCGCGAGCGCGACGGCCTCGTCCGGGGCCTGGATGCCGATCGTGACGGAGGTTGAGAGGCTGGCGTGGACGCGCCCGAGCGCGTCCGCCAGCGGGACGCCGAGCCGCCGCGCGAACAGGTCGTGAAGCGCCATGTCGACCGCCGCGAGCGCGCCGGGAGAGCCTTGCGTGCGCCGGCCCGCTTCTTCGCAGAGCGCGCCGAGGCGGAGAGGGTCCCATCCGCGCATCCAGGCGAGGGAACTTTCCGCGAGGCTCTCAGCGCACGCGTCCGCCGTTTCGCCCGTGACGGAGAGTTCGGGCGTCGCGGCTCCGAGTCCGGCGACTCCCTCGTCGGTCTCGATCTCGAGGAGGAATATCTCGATCGCTTCCGTCGACCTCCCGGCGACGCGGTACGGCAGGCGCAGGGGAACATGCTCCCGGCGAACCCGCGTGCCGAGGATCTTCACGCGGTCTCTTCCGCGACGAACTTCCGGACCGCGGCGACGAGCGGTTCGACTCCGTCCTCGAGCGGGCAGACGACGGGAATTCCGAGCCGCGACGCGAGCGTGTCGCGGACCTCCTCGCGTCGGGCGCCTTCGAGGCCGTGCGTGTTGAGCGCCACGCCGAGGGTGCGGGCGCCGTAGGAGCCGATCAGCGCGATCTCGTCTTCCAGGGGAGGAATGGGAAATCCCAGGCCCTCGAGCCCCTCGAACTCCGCCCGGGCCGGCGCGTGCTGCAGAACCGCGGCGCGCGCGCCCCCGGAAAGCAGAAGCTCGGAACCGCAGGGCCCGGAAGGGTTGCGCAGCGCCGACTGCCCTTCGAGAAAGATGACGTCCGGCCGGGTCTCGCGGGCGCAGGCGAGCACGGCGCGCTCGAGCTCGCCCGATACGAAGTCGTTCGGCGTGGCGTCGAGCAGGAACCCCCATCGGCCTCCCTGGAGCCAGCCGGTCTGTCCCGTGAAGACCATTTCGGCGCGCAGCCCCGAGCGCCGGCACGCCTCCGTGAGCAGCCGCGCGGTCGTGCGCTTTCCGACGGCGCAGTCGGTTCCGAGGACCGCGATCCGCGGGATCGCCAGCTTGCGGATCTCGCCCGTCCAGAAGTGCAGCTCGGAGACCGGCCGCGGCCGGCGCACGTCGGTGATCGAGACTCCGCGCCGCCGCGCCGCCTCCGCCAGGGCCGGGTCGTCGGAGACCAGCTCGTGCAGGCCGTTGACGATCGAGAGGCCGGAGTCGATCGCCTCGGCGATCGCGGCCTTCAAGTCCGGCGGGATCCGGCCGCCGGATGTGGCGATTCCGACTACGGCGAAGTCGGGGCGGTCGGGAAGAGCGTCCAGAGCGTCGGGAATCGAGGCGAAGACCGGAATGTCCCGCGAGGCGCCATCGAGCAGGCGGCCGGCGTCTTCGCCGGGACAGGAGGAGTCGACGATTCCGACGACGCGATACCGGTCCGTCCCGCGAACGAGGCCATGGGCCGTCTTTCCGTTGTCGGTCCGAAAGTCCGTGCCGCAGAGGACGAGCGCGGTGCCGTCCATTCAGGCCGGCCGCGCGGCGCCCGTCCGGCGCCACCAGAGGTACGCCGGAAGGCCGGCGACGAGGATGCCGAGTCCGATGACGGACTCAACGGGCTTCTCGAGCAGCGTGTTTCCGACGAAGACGAGACAGACGGCCACGAACACCAGCGGGATCCAGGGGTATCCGGGAACGCGGAAGGGCCGCGGCTCGTCCGGCCGGCTGCGGCGCAGCACGATGACCGCGACGCCCGTCACGGCGTGGAAGAGGAAGATCGCGAAGATCACGTAGGTATACAGCTGCTCGTACGTCCCCGAAAACGTCAACGCAATGCCCCACGCGCCCTGAGCGATCAGGCTCGCGCCCGGGGTGTGATGCTTCGGATGGACGCGCCCGAGTGCTTCGAAAAACAGGCCGTCGCGCGACATCGGCAGGTAGATCCGGGCGCAGTAGAGGACCGTCGTCGCCAGGCACCCGAAGATCGAGATGAGCACGAGGGCCGTCATGAGCCGACCGCCTCCGGGGCCGAAAAGCGCGAGCGCGCTCGCTTCGGCGACCCGCGGCGTCTTTGCCAGTACCGCGACGGGGAGGGCCCGGAGGTAGACGACGTTGACGAGCAGGTAGATGCCCGTGACGGCCGCGGTCCCGACAATCAATCCGATCGGAAGCGACTTTTCCGGCTTTCTCATCTCACCGGCGAGAAACGTGGCGCCGTACCAGCCGTCGTACGTCCACAGCACGGCGATCATGCCGACGCCGGCCGCGGCGAAGCCGGTTGGAAAGAGGGAGCCGGTGTGCGCGAACGCTCCCGGCCGGGCCGGAAGGAAGAGACCCACGACGCCGAGGAGGACGAGCGACAGGATCTTCGCGGCGGTGATCGCGTTCTGGAAGCGCGTGCCGGCGCGAACGCCCGCGTAGTTGATCGCGGTCAGTCCGGCGATCGCGATGGCCCCTGCGAGCTGCGCGCCGGTCGCCGTCCAGACGAAGGATCCGATCGGTACGCTCCAGAGCCGGTGCGCGCTCGAGAAAAACGGGAGGAACGCGCCGAGATACTCACCGAACCCGACGGCCAGCACGGCGATCCCGCCCGTCATCATCACGAAGAAGGCGCCCCAGCCGTACAGGAACCCGGAGAGGGGGCCATACGCTTCCTTCAGGTAATGGTACTGGCCACCGGCGCGCGGAAACATCGCCCCGAGCTCCGCATAGGTCAACGCCCCCGCCAGCGCGAGGATGCCGCCCCCCACCCACAGGAGGAGAATCCCGCGCGGGTCCGGAACGGCCTTCGCGATTTCCGAGGTCGTCAGGAAGATGCCGGTCCCGAGGGTCGCGCCGACCGTGACGAGAATGGCGTCCGTCGTCGAAAGCGCCCGTTCGAGGCGGGGCTCCTCTCCCGGCGACGGCGTGGTCATGACGAAGAGTTCTCAGTAATCAGTTTTCAGTTTTCAGTGGAATCGACTGACGACTGAGAACTGACAACTGAGAACTACTCGGCCTTCCCGCTGCCGGGCTCGTACTTCCACGCCTTCTGGCGCTCCGCCGCGTCGGCGAAACGGGTATCGACGTACTCCGAGAACGGGATCTTGCGGTCGAGGACGCGGGTCTCGATCATCAGGTCCCGGACCATGTCGAAGTCCGGCTTGCGCGGCGAGAGGCTCGTGTACGTGACGCGGTCGAGCGGCATCGTGAGCGCGTGGCGCAGGAGCGCGGGGGGCTGACGGTAGTAATAGCGGCCGACGAAATCCGCGGCGTGCTCCCGGTGGGGCTTGCCTTCGTCCAGCCAGAGGCCCGAGCGCGCGATCCCGTCGACGAGCACCTGGACGGCGTCCGGGCGCGTGTCGATGACGTCCTGCCTCACGACGACGACGCAGGACATGTAATCGGGCCAGTACTCGCGCGCCGGAAAGAGAATACGGCCGAAGCCGCCGATCTCCGCCTGGGCGGGATACGGCTCGCCCATGGAGAAGGCGTCGATCGCCTTCGCCGCGAGCGCCCCCGGGACGTCGGGCGGCGCCATCTCGATCATGCGCACGTTCTCGGGCGGGATGCCGTTGGCCTTCAGGGCCTTGAAGACGATGAGGCGTTCGTCGGAGAACCGGCTGGGAATCGCGATGATGCGTCCCCGCAGGTCCTTTACGGAGTGGATCGGGCCATTCTTCTGGACGACGACGGCGCTTCCGTACCGATGCCCGAGATAGACGATTTTGATCGGCACGCCCTGGGCGCGCAGCGCGATCGCCATCGGAGCCACCATGAATCCCACCTGCATGCGGTTGGAGATCAGCGCCTCCTTGATCTCCGGAAACCCCTGGAACATGCGGGGAATGAAGAGATTTCCCGCGAGCGAATACCTCGAGATGAAATCCGTCACAGGGCACGCGAGGTGGCAGGTCACCGGGATGTACGCCACGTTCAGCTTCCGCCGGGAAGGCGGCAGGCGCTGATTCACGATTGAGGACCAGTCGACGTTCAGCGCCATGTGCGCCCCGGTCAACGCGGCGGTCCAGAGGAGCGCGCCGGCGGCCAGCCGCCGGCCGATGCGGACCGGCCGGCGATCGCGGGTCACCTCAGGAGGCGGCGATGCCGCCGTCATGCCGCGCGGAAGCCCCACCGGACGGAGCGCAGCCGCTCGACCCGGCGCATCAGAACGTTCAAGCCGACGCCGATCACGCCGATCAGGATCATCGCCGCGACGACGAGGTCATAGCGCTTCCCCGCGTTGCGCGAGTCGATCACGAGATAGCCGAGGCCGGAGTCCACGGCGATCATCTCGGCGGCGACGACGACGAGCCAGGCGATCCCGAGCGCGATCCGGAGTCCGGTCAGCACCTGCGGGAGGGCCGCCGGCAGCATCACCCGCCAGAGACGCTCGACCGGCGAGAGGTCGAAGTTGCGCCCGGCCAGCAGGTACATCGCCGGGATCCCCCGAACGCCGTTCATGGTCGCGACGACGATCGGAAAGAACGACGCTAAGAAGATCAGGAAGATCGTCGCGAAGTTCGAGATGCCGAAGAGGACGATCGAGACCGGGATCCAGGCGAGCGGGCTGATGGGCCGCAGCAGCTGGATCACCGGATTGACGGCCCGGGCGCCGATGGGCGACCAGCCGAGAAGGAGTCCGGTCGGGATCCCGAGCGCCAGCGCCAGCCCGTAGCCCGAGGCCACGCGGAAGAGGGAGTCGGCCGCATAGCGGAAGAGGACGCCGCGGCGCGCGAGCTCGGCGAACCCGGCCGCGACCGCCAGCGGCGAGGGAAAAACCGAAGTCTTCGTCCACCGGACTGCGACGTGCCAGGCGACGAGAGCGAAGACCGCCGTCAGAGTCGGCCAGAGGATCCTTTCGAACGAGCGCGACTGCACGGTTCGTGAGGTCCGTCAGATACGGTGGGCCAGGCCGATTTCTTCGAAGATGCCGTCGCGCAGCTCGAGATACCGCCTCGAGGACAGGTCACGGGGATGAGGGAGGTCGATCGTGACGACACGGCGGATCGTCGCGGGCCGGGCGGACATCACGATCACGCGGTCGGCGAGCTGCACCGATTCGTCGATGTCGTGAGTCACGAAGAGAATCGTCTTCTTCTCCGCGCCCCAGATCCGCAGAAGCTCCGACCGCATGACGAGCCGGGTGATGGAGTCCAAAGCGCCGAATGGCTCGTCGAGATAGAGCATGTCCGGGTTGACCGCGAGCGCGCGCGCGACCTCGACGCGCTGCTTCATTCCGCCCGAGAGCTCCTGGGGATAGGCGTTCTCGAACCCGGCCAGCCCGACCAGGCCGACGTAGTGGGCGATGCGCCTTGCCCGTTCCGCCTCGGGAAGGCGTCCGAGCCCGAAGCCGATGTTTCCCTCGACGGTCAACCAGGGGAAGACGCCGCGCTCCTGGAACACGAAGATCCGCCGCGGATCGGGGCCCGAGACCGGCTCCCCGTCGATCGTGACGGAGCCCGCCGTCGGCGTCAGGAAACCCCCGACGACGTTCAAAAGGGTCGACTTGCCGCAGCCGGACGGGCCGAGGATGCAGACGAGCTCTCCCTCGCGGACGTCGAGGTCGATGTCGTGAAGAACGGGCGTTTCCTTCCCCTCGGCGCGGAAGGTCATCTCGAGCCCGCGGATCGAGAGCTTCGCGCGGTCGGGCGCGATTTCGGTGGCCGGCTTCATGCCGCCTCCGCTTCGACGGGAGTCTGGTAGCCCCAGCTGGCGGCGGGAAGGCGCTCGAGCCGGCGCATGGCGAGGTCGAGGCAGACGCCGATGGCCCCGATCAGGACCATGCCCGCGACGACGAGGTCATATCGGTTGCCGGCGTTGCGCGCGTCGATGATCAGGAACCCCAGCCCCGAGTTGACGGCGATCATCTCCGCGGCCACCACGACGAGCCACGCGATTCCGAGGGTCAACCGGAGCCCGACGATCAGCTGCGGGAGGATCGCCGGGGCCAGAACCTTTCGAGCCAGGTCCACCGGAGAGAGCCCGAAGTTGCGTCCCGCGTTCCAATGCGTCGCGGTGACGCTTCCGACCGCGTTCATGGCCGTGAGCGTCAGCGGGAGAATCGAGGCGAGGAAGATGATGAAAATCGCGGCGGGATCTCCCACACCGAACCAGAGTATCGCGATGGGAATCCAGGCGAGGGGAGAGATCGGCCGCAGCAGCTCGAGCAGAGGCGCGACGGCCATCTCCGCGCGGCGGCGCCAGCCGAGGAAGATCCCGAGAGGGACTCCGACGGCGACGGCCATCAGGTAACCCCACGTCACGCGGAAAAGCGAAGCGACGACGTGTTTGACGAGAAACCCCTTCTGCGCGAGCTCCGCGATCGCGGCCGCCACCTTCCACGGCCCCGGAAGAAGCGTATTTCCGGCGAGCGCAATCGCGGCGCTCCAGAGCACGACGAGCAGCACTAGCCCGGAGCACGAGACGAGGAGGCGTCCTCCGGCCGATGTCCGCGCGCGTCCTGGATCCATGCGTCGAGGCCCCCGATGTCGGCCGTCATCGGCTCCGCCACTGGACGGGCGGGCGGCGATGCGGCCGGGTTTTCCGAAGCCCGCGAGTGTAGCAGGGACCGCCGGACCTGTGTATGATTCGCGCTCTTCGACCGCGGGGTCGTAGTTCAGTTGGTTAGAACGCCGGCCTGTCACGCCGGAGGTCGCGGGTTCGAGTCCCGTCGACCCCGCCACTCACGAATCGACCAGGAGAGAGAAGGGCGACCCGGCTGCAGCCGGAGGTCGAAGCGCGCCTCTCGTTTCGTCTCGTTCGCGGGAGGGAGGAGACGCGGCGGAATGTCGCGCCTTCGACCCTTCCGGGCGGACGCGTGGTTCCCGCCGTGGCCGCGTCGTCGATCGTCAGCCTGCCTTTCGCCTCGCCGCCGCCACCGCCCGGCGCCGGATCACAGGCGCGAGAGCGAAGGTGAATTCGTGCGGTCTTCGATGCGCCGTTTTTCGGCCCGGGGCCGGCCGGAGCAGATCGATGAGCCGCGCCAGATGCCGGTTGAATTCTTCGAGATCGGCGTCCGACAGCCATCCTTTCCAGTGCGTGGCCCACAGATTCCGCCGGGGGCCGTGGGTTTCTGCCGCGTCGGGATGACACGCTCTCAGGAAACCGCGAGTACCGCTGCGCAGACGCGCGCGCGCGAGCGCGAGGACGGCCCGTCGTGAACGCTCGGTGCTGAGATCGAATCGAACCGACAGGGGACGCCCGGGCAGGTCGTAGACGGCCGTCGTCTTCGTTCGTTCGCCGGAGCGATGACTTTCGAGAAGAAGGCCGCAGTCCCGCAGCGCCCGGATGTGGTAGTACAGGGAGTGCCGGGACCGTCCGATGAACCGCGCCAGGTCGGGCACGGTGCACGGCCCCAGGAGCCCCACGGCGTCGATGATTTCCTCCCGGCCGGGGGAGGCGATGGCCAGAAGCTGCTTGCGCGAGGTGACGACAAAGGGTTTGATCATGGTCATAAAGTAAAATATTTCGATATGTTTTACAATGCCACACATGCTCATGATCGTCTTGATGCTCGCCGTCTCCACCGCGGACGCTTCGATCGAGTTTCGGGGCCAGATCCCTGACGTGGCCCGGCAACTGATCGCCCGGTACCGGGAGGCGGAGCCCGATCGCTACCTCGATAATCTTTTCCGCTTCCAGATCGCGGCGGGCCGCTACGCGGATGCGCGCCAGTCCCTGGCGGCATTGCAGGCCTTGCGAAAATCATCTGTCAGCACCCTGCCGTACGAGGTCTACGCGGCCGCAAAGGCGAGGCAGGTTCGCGAGGTGGCGCCGTTCCCGGAGGCATTCGCCCAGGAGTTCCGGAACATCGTCGGCGCCCTCGACGATCGCACCGCCGCCTATGAGGCCCGATGGGCCTTCGGAACACCGCTCCCCGTCCTCGAGAAGGATCTTCGGATTGCGCTGGAGGAGCAGAGAGGCAAGACGTCGCTGGCAATGTCCGATGCCGTCGCTCTCGTGAGGAAATTCCTCGGAGCGCAGGTCTATCGGGAGCTCGCACCCCTGATCGACCTGCTGATGGAGGAGGACGATGGCAGGCGCTACACCGTCGAGAGGGACATCCTGGTCACGACCCCCGATGGCGGTCATGTCTGCGCTCTCGTGGTCCGGCCTCGAGCGGGCGCGTCTCGTCTTCCGGCGCTGCTGAATTTTACGATCTACTCGGGCGACAGACTGCCCCTGTCCGAAGCTCGCCGGAGCGCGTCCCATGGCTACGCTGGCGTCGAGGGATTCACTCGAGGCAAGGCCTGCAGTCCCGATCAACCCTGGCCCGCGGAAAGAGACGGCGCGGACGCGGCGGCGGTCGTGGACTGGATCAGCGCTCAGCCGTGGAGCGACGGACGCGTGGGCATGTACGGCGGGAGTTACGAGGGCTTCACGCAATGGGCCGCCGCCAAACACATGCCGAAGGCACTGAAGGCGCTGATGCCCTCCGTGACGTTTGCGCCGGGCATCGACTTTCCGATGGACGGCAACATCTTCATGAACTACGCGTATCCGTGGCCTTTCTATACGACGAACGAAAAGGGCCTCGACGACGCGACCTATTCCGACGCTCCGAGATGGGACCGCCTGAACCGCGATTGGTATGTCAGCGGCAGGCCCTACCGTGAACTCGAGCGGATCGACGGCGTGCCAAACCCGATCTTCAAGCGATGGACCGAGCATCCCCTCTACGACGCGTACTGGCGCGCCATGATCCCTTATCGGGGAGACTTTGCGCGCATCGACATCCCGGTGCTGACCACGACCGGTTACTACGACGGCGGTCAGATCGGGGCCCTCTACTACTTCCGTGAGCACCACAGGTACAACCCGAAGGCGGAGCACTATCTCGTCATCGGCCCTTACGATCACATCGGGGGGCAGCGAGGGACCGTCAGTCCGCTTGGCCGGGCGCAGAACGTCCTTCGAAACTACACGCTGGACGCTGTCGCGCACATCGACATCGGGACGCTTCGCTATCAGTGGTTCGACTACGTCTTCCGCGGCGGGTCGCGCCCGCCGCTCCTCGAGGACAAGGTCAACTACCAGGTGATGGGCGCCAACGTCTGGAACCATGCTCCGTCGCTGTCGGCGATGCACGATGGGACTCTGAGATTTCACCTGACTGGCGCGCGGGAAGGTCCCCGCTACCGGTTGAGCCCGCGCAAACCGGCGAGTCCGGCGTTTGTCGGACAGACGGTCGACCTTGCCGACCGCAGCGACGCGGACCGGATGTCTCGCGGCGAGATCTTCGATCAGGCGCAGGACGATTGGCCCGTCACCGGCATCGCGCCCGGGATCGGCAACGCCATCGAGTTCGTCAGCGACCCGTTCCCGGCACCGATCGAGGTCAGCGGCCTGTTTGCCGGACGGCTCGACGTGACGGCAAACAAGAAAGACTTCGATTTCAGCGTGACGCTCTTCGAGCTGACTCCGGCCGGTCAGTACATGCAGCTCTCCTACTACTGGTCACGCGCCAGCCACGTGGGCGATCGATCTCATCGCCGGCTGTTGACGCCGGGCAAGCGCGTTGTCCTCCCCTTCGAGAGCGGCCGGCTGACGAGCCGGCGGTTCGAGGCCGACAGCCGGCTGGTCGTGGTCATCGGGGTGATCAAACAACCCACGGAGCAGATCAACTACGGCACGGGCAAGGACGTCGGCGATGAATCCGTGGCCGACGCCGGTGATCCACTTCAAATTCGGTGGTACTCGAGCAGCGTCATCGATGTGCCGGTCCGGCGGTAGATTTCCGATTGGCTCGCTTAATGGACCCTTCGCGCGTTCAGTCGATGTGGCCGTGCCTCTTCCAGAATTTCCTCACGTAGGCGTCGCGGTCGCCGGGGCGAAGCCTGAGGAACTCGACGAGCTCGCGTCTCGTCACGAGCGGTCTCGCGAGGTCGAGCCAGTCGCGGTACTTCTTCGGAAGGACGAGGATCGCGTCTCGGATCTCCTCGTTCGACCAGGCGGGCGCGGGCTCCGGCGGCTCGTCGGGCGCCGCGGACGGAGCTTCGCCGGGGGACGTCCGCGAATCTTCGGCGGACAGCGCCCGCTCATCCTTCGCGGCCGAGATGAAGGCAGGCTACGACCCGGAGCGGGCGAGCCGCAACTCGATCTGGCCGTCGCGGACCCGGGTCTGGAAACGGGGCTGCGGGAATGCGGACGGTCCGGCCACGACGTCGCCGGTCACGAGCTCGAAGGTCGATCCGTGCCAGGGGCAGACGACGCAGTCGCCTTCCAGCCTGCCCTCGGAAAGCGGTCCGCCCAGATGCGCGCAGGTTTCGGCGAGCGCGTGGAGCCGGCCGCCGCGGCGGACGAGGAGCAGCGGCGTGCCTTTGTAGAGAACGCGTTTCAGTTCGCCCTCCAAAAGCTCGCCGTCGGAAAGGACCGCGACGAAATCCTCCGGCATCTCGCGGCCCGCGGTGTGGTCGACGCCAATCTGCTCGTGCGAGACGAGCTCGCCGCCCAGGAATCCGGCGGCGGCCACGAGAAAAAGGCCGCCGAGTGCGAGTCCGCGGCCCGTCCCCCGGCGCCCGCGGGAACGCGAGAAGAGAGACGCCGCAAACAGGAGGGTCCCGGTGGAATTGAGCAAGGCGTGGGCGGCGCCGATCCGGCGAGGCCGTCCGTCCGTCTCCGACCAGTCCGTCAGGCCCGTGACGGCCGAGCCGATGGCGCCGGCGAGTCCCAGGGCGACCGTGGCGTCCGCCGCGCGGTGAAGCCCGCGCCGATCCCGTCCGCCGTCGAGGGCGTCGAGCAGCACGGTCGCGGTCCAGGCGCCGATCGGGATGTCGGTCAGAACAGGATGCAGGGGATGGCCGAGCCATGTGCCGTGCAGCGCGTTCTTCACGACCCGCCGGGCGGGCCCGAGGCCGTCAAAAAACCCGCGGACGGCGGGCTGGAGCGCGTCCGAAACGCCGTCGAGCCAGGTCTGGTCGCCGACCGCGCGGTACACATCTTTGAGGATCAAGGCCACCCCCGTGTTTTGGAAACCCCATGCGAAAGCGGAACAGGAGCCGGAGTGCGCCCCTCCCTCACGTCGAAGCTTTTGCGCATCACGCGGCCGGCAACTTGCGGGGAACCGTGAAGCTGAATGTGCTTCCCTCGCCCTCCCGGCTCTCCGCCCGGATCGCTCCGCCGTGCGCTTCCACGATGGACCTGGAAATGTAGAGGCCGAGACCCATGCCTCGGCGATCATTCTTTCCGACCTGCCAGAACCGCTCGAAAATCGCCTCCAGCATGCCGGCTGGTATCCCGGAGCCGGTGTCACTGACCCAGACGCGGATCCCGTCCTCGGAGCGTTCGGCCCCGACCCGGATTTTGCCGCCCGGAGAGGTGAACTTCATCGCGTTCGCGACGAGGTTGGCGAGCACCTGGAGCATCCGATCGTGATCGAACTCCGTTACGAGCGGGCCCTCGGCGATCTCCGTCCGCAGGGACAGGCCCTTCGCGGCCGCGGAGGCGTGAAAAGTATCCAGGGCCTCGGCGATCAGCGCCCCCCAATCGCCGGAAACCGGAGCAATGGCGAGCTTTCCGGCATCGAGAGTCGCCACATCCATCAGGTCTCCGATAAGGCGGTTCATGCGCGCCGCATACCGTTGAATGCGCGTGGTCTGACCGAGAGTCTGCTGACGATCGTTCCCGGTCTCGGTGCGCGACAGTTGCTCCGCGCTCATCACGATTCCATTGAGGAGATTTCGCAGGTCATGGCTGACGATCCCCAGGAAATCGTCACGATGCGAGAGCGCCTCGTCCGAACGAGTCCGCTCGGTCAGCAGGGAGCGGTCGGTCTTATCTCTCTCGAACGGCGCCATCATCGACAGGGCGCGGACACTCTCCTCGCGTTCGCGCTCGATTCTCGCATCCGCGGACGCCCGTTCATCGCGCAGAGCCTCATCCTCGATCGCGCGTCCTTCGGCGAGGGCCGCGATGGTAGCGGCCCGGGGAAGCGCTTCCTCCAACAGCTGGTCCGCCCTGTCGCGCGCCGCGCTCAGGACGTCGTCCGCTTGCTTTCGCGCGCGGTGAATTACCGCGTTGGCATCCAGTTCGACGGCCGCCTGCCGCTGCGCCAGCGCCTGGTCCGCTCTTTCGCGCTCGGTCCGAAGGCTCTCGTCCGTCTTTTCGCGCACGAGTTCGGGGATCTTGCCGTTCAGGGCCATACCCGCACTGTAGCGCCTCGCCTCGATGGAAAGGGTGCTGACTTCTTCACGATTCGCCCTCGCAGAGCGGAGAGCTTCGAAAGTGGTACAGCCGGTGGGACGTCCCTGAATGGTTGGGGCCCTTCGATAGAGCTCCAAGATGTCGGAAGATTCGTTGAAGCACGGGATTTTCACCAACGCACGCCGCGTACCGGCCGGGCCCGAGGACCGCGCGGCGCCGGTCTACGGCCTGACGAGAACGACCGCGCGGTTTCTAGGGACGAGGTAGCGGCGCGCCACCCGCCGCACGTCGGCACCGGTGACGGCGAGAAGGCGGGGAAGCTCCCCGTCGATGCGCTTCGGATCGTTGAAGTAGGTGACGAACCGGGAAAGCGCGTTCGCGACGTCGAGGGGCGTCCTGCGACTCTCGGCCGCGGCGCGTCTCTCGGAATCGCGAGCCGATTGAAGCTCGGCGGGCGTGATCGGCTCCTCGCAGAGGCGGGCGAGCTCGCGGTCCAGGACCTGCTCGACGGGGGCGGGATCGGCGTTTCGCCCCGGAAGGTCGATCCGCATCCGCAGAAGGGATGGCGCCCGGTTCTCCGTCATGCCTTCGAGGAACCGCGCCGCGAGTCCCGTTCGAACGAGGGCGCGCTGCATCCTCGAGGCCTCGCCGTTTCCGAGGACGTCGGCGAGGACGTTCAGGGCGTACCAGTCCGGGTGATCCGCCGGAACCGTGACGTAGTTGACGTGAATCCGCGGCGCCTGAAGACTCCCGTCGCGCAGATCCAACCGGCGCTCGGCGGACGGCGGCCGCGCGGCGACGGCGATCGGAGGGGGCAAAGGCCGCCGGGGAAGACTCGAGAAGACCGTCCGCGTCATCTGCTGCGCCGTTTCCGCGTCGAATTTTCCCGCGATCGCGATCGCGAGCGTGTTCGGCGCGTAATGGCGGCAGAAGAACGTTCCGATCTCGCCGCGGTCCGGCCCCGCGCCCGCCGGCGGGTGGGCATAGGAGAAAGATTTGTATGACAGGCGCAGGAGCGCCAGGTCCGTTTCCGAAGCCGCCGGCGCAGGATCCGCTGGCGGCGCGGCGAGCTCCGCCGCTCCTTCCCGGCACGCCAGACGCATGACGGCGGCCAGAGTCTCCAGAGCGCGGGGCAGATCCGCCGGGGCCATGCTTCCGGACAGGACGGCCCTCTCCTGATTGACGGACGCTTCGAACCCCGGAAGCCGCGCCGCGACGGCCCTCGCCGTCCTGCCGGCGGATCCGAGCGCCGCGGGCGTCTCGTTGCGCGACCCGGCGTCGAACGAGCCGCTGACCGCGACCGCGGACGCGGCGGCATCCGGCGCGAGCGCGATCCGGAGGCCGTTTGCGAGCCGCTCCTCGTGCAGGGCCGTCGCGGCGGCCGCCGCGCCGGCGGCGAGCCAGAGGCAGGTGAGAACGGCGAGGCCCCGTCTTGCCGCGCGGCGTGTCATCGCGAGAGAGGATCGCACGGGGAAGACTCGGGTCGGCCCCGCCGCGAAATTCAGTTCCGGGATGACCCGAAGGGACGAAGCGAAGACAGAAGACAGCGGCCCGGCGGCGACCGGCTACGGAGGGCTCAGGCGCGCCCGCTCACCCGCGCGCCCGACTCGGACGACTCGACGGAGCGCGGCTCGGCGGCCCAGCGGCCCTCCTTGTTCTTCCAGGCCCACACGGCGTGGCCGTGCCCGCAATAGGCCGCCTGCTTCCTGGCGGAGAGCTTCGCCGACAGAATGACGTGGCTGGCGCATCCCGAGTAACAGCATCCGAGCGATGTCATAGGACCTCCGTCTGACCGCGATACCCGGGAGCGAGATTGTCACGCGGGAGCGTCGCGATGTTGTGCGGAGCCGTACAAGCGTATTCTGGCGGGACCGAGTGAAGCCGCACTTCGCGCGCGCGTTGAGAGGTTCGGACCGCCCCTCCCGGCGGGATGGGAGCGGAAACGCGCTCTGCCGGGAATGCGGCAGTTCCGTGCGCCGGCCCCGGCGCACTTTCTGCTCGAAGGCCTGCGTCGACGCCCTGCTCGTCCGCACGTCGCCGTCCGCCGCACGGGACCGCGTGTTCGAGCGCGACCGCGGCCGCTGCGCGCGATGCGGACTCGATACCGAGGCCCTCAAGAGGAAGCTCGCTGCGATGCGTCGCAGGAATCCGGTTCCCGAAGCCCTCGAGGAGGCCCGCCGCCTTTCGACGGGGTTCGAGCGCGCGGTCTTTCTTCGCGCGCGCCGTCCCTGGATCGCCATCCGCCGCGCTCTCTGGGAGGCGGATCACGTCGTGCCGGTCGTCGAGGGCGGCGGCGGATGCGGCCTGGATAACCTGCGCACGCTGTGCATTCCCTGTCACCACGCGGAGACGCGCGATCTCGCGCGCCGCCGCGCGGCCGCGAGGCGGGAGGCGGGAAGGACCGAGGGGCCGGGAGCCGAGCGACCAACGGGAGCGAGACGGCCGCGGTACTCCGCGGTCAACTAGAACGGTAATCGGTGCCGGGAGGTTCGCCGTCCGTCTCCCTCCCGCCCAGCGCCTCTTGAGCCCCTGATACCCTTGCGCGGCCGTCCCGGCACGCATGAGCATTTCGGAACGCCTCTCGAACCGTCCGCAGGCCCTCTTTCTTCTTCTTCTGGTGCTCTGTGCGGCGGGCGTCTGGTACGCGACCCGCCTTCCTTCCGCCATCTTTCCGACGGTGACCTTTCCCCGCGTCAAGGTGATCGCGGAAGGGGCGGAGGAGCCCGCCGCCCAGATGATTCCCGCCGTGACGCGACCGCTCGAGGAGGGAATTCTGAGGGTGCCGGGCATCGTGCGCGTGGTGTCCACGTCGACCCGGGGCTCGGTCGAGATCAGCGGCGAGTTTGCGTGGGGCACCGACATGCAGCTCGCGCTCCAGCGGGTGCAGGCCGAGATCGCGCGCGTGCGGCCGGATCTCCCTTCCGACACGCGGATCGATGCCGAGTGGATGAACACCGCCGTCTTCCCCATTCTGGGGTATGCCCTGACCTCGGACACGCTCTCTCCGGCGGCCCTGCGGGAGCTGGCGGATTTCCAGCTGCGTCCCGCGCTCATCCAGATCCCGGGCGTTTCGCAGGTCCAGGTGCAGGGCGGTGCCGTCCGGGAGTTTCAGGTTCGCCTGGATCCGGAACGGCTCGGCGCGCGGCGGCTGTCGGCGAGCGATGTGGTCGACGCGATCCGGAAGAACAACGTGCTGGTCTCGGCGGGGCTCGTCGAATCCAACCACGAGCTCTATCTCTCGCTCGTCACGGGAAAGCCCGCCGGAATCGCCGAGCTCGGCCGCATCGCGGTTGCCTCCCCCAGGGGCGGCGTCGCGGCGCCTCTCTCCCAGCTCGGCGAAGTCGTTGCCGCCGACGCCGTGTCTTACGTCCGCACGACAGCCGAGCGCCGGCCGGCCGTCCTCGTGAACATCGTCCGCCAGCCCGACGCGAGCACTCTCGCCATCGCGACGGGGGTGGAATCTCTTTTGAAGCAACACCCGGACCTCCTGCCAAAAGGGGCGCGCTGGTCCACGTTCTACGATCAGGCGGAGTTCATCCGGCATTCGGTCCGCGGGGTCCGGGACGCGATTCTGATCGGTGTGGCTCTTGCCGCGATCATTCTCTTTCTCTACCTTAGGAACTTCCGGATCACCGCCATCGCGGTCGCGACTATTCCGGTGACCGTGGCGATCGTTCTCCTCGCGCTCGGAGTCTCCGGCCAGACCATCAACCTCATGACGCTCGGCGGGATCGCGGCGGCGATCGGGCTCGTCGTGGACGACGCGATCGTCGTGGTCGAGAACATCGCACGGCACGCGGAGGAGCGCGTCTCTGCGAATCCCGTCCGGTCGGGGCTCGCGGAGGTGCTTCCGCCGCTAACAGGCTCGAGCCTCTCCACGGTCATCATCTTCTTCCCCTTCGCGCTGCTCTCCGGCGTGGCCGGCGCGTTCTTCAAGCCGCTGGCCTTCACGATGGCGGTGGCGCTCGCCGTGTCCTATTTCCTCTCCGGGCTCGCCGTGCCGGCGGCGGCGGAGAAGCTGCGCGTCGCGTCCAGGGTCCGGGCGAAGAAGGAAAAAAAGCCTCCGCGGATCGCCCGCTTTTTCATCCGCCATCCTTCGATCGCGATCGCGGTGACCCTGGTCCTGCTCGGAGGCGGCTGGCTTCTCTACGGCGTAATCGGCTCGGATTTCCTGCCCGGCATGGACGAGGGCTCGATCATCCTCGACTACTGGACGCCGGCTGGAACGTCGCTCACGGACACCGACCAGATGCTCAATCAGGTCGAGAAGATCATCGTTTCGCTTCACGACGTCGCCGGCTATTCCCGCCGGACCGGTGAGCAACTCGGCTTCTTCATCACGGAGCCGAACCGGGGCGACTACGTGATCCGTCTGAAGCCGAAGGGGGGAAGGCGCGGTGTCGAGGAGGTGATCGACGATCTCCGCGGGAGAATCTCCGCCGCGCAGCCGGCCGTGCACATCGATTTCGGGCAGCTGCTCGAGGACAACATCGGCGACCTCGCCGGCGGCGTTCCCCAGCCGATCGACATCAAGCTCTACGGAGAGGACCAGACGGCTCTGCAGGATCGGGCCAGGGCCGCCGCGGCGATCCTGCAGACGGTCACCGGGGTCGAGGACGTTTTCGACGGCGTGACCGTCGCGGGACCGAAGGTGACGGTGCGCGTCATTCCCGAGGCTCTCCCGCGGTTCGGCGTCACCGCCGAGCGCCTGCACAACGAGGTCGAACCCGCCCTCGGAGGCACGCTGGCGGGGAACCTGCGGATCCGAGAGCGTCTCTACGACATCCGCGTGTTTTCCCGCCGGACCTCCGATGTCTCGCGGCTTTCCCTCCTGCCGATCCAGACCGGGTCCGGCGCTCTCGTGCCCCTCTCGCAGCTCGCGACGATCTCGACGGGATCTCCGGAAGTCGAGATTCAGCGCGAGAATCTCCGCACGTATCTGGGCGTCACCGCGCGGCTGTCCGGCCGCAGCCTCGGAAGCGCGATGAGCGAGATCCAGCGGAAGCTGTCGCGGAGCCTGAACCTTCCGGCGGGAATGTCGCTCGGATACGGAGGCCTGTACGAACAGCAGCAGAGCTCCTTCAAGGGTCTGCTGGGCGTGCTCTTCGGCGGCCTGCTCCTCGTCGCCGTGGTCCTGCTGTTCGAGTTCGGCGACTGGCGTGCGCCGCTGCTGACGGTCATCATGGCGCTCACCGTTCTGACGAGCGTTCTCGGGTCGCTGATCGTGACCGGGATGACCCTCAACATCTCGAGCTTCGTGGGCGCGATCATGATGGTCGGTATCGTGGGGGAGAAGGCCGTGTTCCTGATACACGACGCGCGCGAGGAGCTGCGCAACGGAGTGCCCGTCGCCGACGCGTGGGCGGAGGCGTCGCGCAAGCGCGTCCGGGCGGTCATGATGACCATTTTCTCGACGGCCTTCGCCCTCGCGCCGCTCGCCATCGCGCTCGGGGAGGGCTCTCAGCTCCAGCAGCCGCTCGCGATCGCCGTCATCGGCGGGTTCATCCTCTCGAGCCCTCTCATTCTCCTGATCCTTCCCTCCCTCTACTGCTGGCTGGACCCTCACGGCCGGCTCGCGGGGCGCGATCCCGCGGCGCGTTCCGCCGTTCTCCCGGAGGCCCGGCCGTGAGGGCGGTGGCGATCCTCCGGCTGGCGGCGGCAGCCGCCGGCGCCCTCCTGTCGAGCCGGGCGGCGACGGTGAGCGCGCAGGAGGTCCTGACGCTGGACGATGTCCTCGCCCTGAGCCGGGCCGCCAACGTCCGCCTTCCGATTCCGGCCATAGACGTCGCGGCCGCGCGCGAACGGGTGAGCGAGGCCCGGGCGGAGCGGTGGCTCAAGGTGGCCGTGGAGGGGGACTTCATCTACGCGCCGCCGAACGGCTACGACCCCGCGATCACGAATGCGGGGGAGTTCCGCCTCCAGGCCGTTGGGCGCCAGACCCTCTACGACGGCGGGGCGCGCCGCGCCGCGATCGAGAAGAGCGAGGCGGACGTCGCGGCGGCCGCGGCCCGGTACCGGATCGCGGAGAAGGACCTGGATCTCGAGGTCCGCAGCCGGTTCAGCGAGTTGCTGCAGGCGGAGAGGGAGGCCGCGGCGCGGCGCGACGGACTGGACCGCCTCGCGCGATACCGGACCTCGCTCGAGAGCCGGCGCGCCTCCGGCCAGGGCGTCGCCGCGGACCTCCTGAAGATCGACGTGAGGCTCGCGACCGAGCGGTCCAGCTTCGTGGACGCGGAAGGCCGCCGGGACGCGGCGCGGCTGATCTTGAACGACCTCATGGGACGCGAGCCTGCCGCGCCCCTCGCGCTGGCGCCCCTGCCGCTTCCGCCTCCGCCGGCCCGCGTCGAGCCCGGCGCGGCGGCCGACCGCGCGCCCGAGGTCATCGCTGCCGTCTCGGAGGCGCGGTCTGCCGGCGCCGACGTCGACACCGCGCGCGCCGAGCGGCGCCCGCACCTGAACCTGAGCGGAGACGTCGGGTTTCTCGGCTCCGACACGTCTCGCCTGGTCCCCGCGGACCTGCTCGCGGTCAACCGCAACGCGACCTTCGGTGACCGGGTGCGCCGCGACGCCGGTTACTCGCTCACTCTGTCTCTCGCGTGGCCCGTATGGGACTTCGGCGCCATCCGCTCGCGGATCCGCCAGGCCGAGCTCCGCCTCGAGAGTGCGCGGCGGAACATCCAGCGGCAACAGCGCGAAGTCGCGCGCCAGCGGGCGCAGGCGCAGGCGACCCTCCGCAGCACCTACGAGCAGATCCGGATCCTCTCGGAGGCCGCGCCCTCCGCGCGCGATTCGTACCTCGAGGCGGAGAGCCGGTATCGCGGAGGCGCGGCGACCGCCTTCGAGGTCCTGGACGCGTACACCGCCTCGGTCGACGCCGCGGTCCGCCTGTCCGACGCCATCTCCCGTTATCGGATCGCCGAAGCCGTGGCGGCGCGCTGGGGCGAGCCTTGAGGCGGATCGCCGCGCTCGCGTTCGCCCTGACTTTCTTTCCGGCGTGCGGAGCTCGCAAAGGCGCCGAGGAGGCGAAGCCCGCCGCGCCGGCCGCCGACGCGCCGACCCCGGTGCGCGTGGCTCCCGTCGCGACGATGACGCTCGCGGAGACCGTGTCGGGACCCGGCCACACCGCGGCCCTGTCGCAGCAGAAGGTCCGCGCTCCCTTCGCGGGGACCCTGCTCGATCTGCGCGTCTCCGACGGCGACATGGTGCGCCGGGGCGAGGGGATCGGGACGATCGTCGCCCGCGAGAGCGAAGCAGCGCTGTCCGGCGCGCGCGAAATGATGCGTGAGGCTCAGTCCGAGCCGCAACGGGCGGACGCGCAGCGGGCCGTCGCTCTCGCCGAGCGAAACCTGGTTCGGAAATCGATCGCGGCGACCGCCGACGGGCCGGTCCTGTCCCACGCGGCGGCGAGCGGCGACAAGCTTGCGGAGGACCAGGAGATCCTGACCATCGCCGACACCGGGTCGGTCGTCTTTCTCGCCGACGTGCCGCAGAACGATCTCCCCCGCATCCGGCCGGGGCAGCCGGCGGCCGTCGAGATCACGGGCCGCCCGGCCGGGATTCCGGGACGCGTCCATTCGATCCTGCCCGGCGCCAACGCCGCGGATTTTTCGGGCTCGGTCCGTATCGATCTGCCGGGATCGGCGGAGCGGCTCACGCTGAACCTCTTCGGAACCGCTCGAATCACCGTGGGCGAGCGGCGCGCCGCGTCGATCGTGCCCGCCGCGGCCATCATCCGCGACGACGTGAGCGGCACCGCGCGGGTCGCCGCGGTCGTGAAGGGGCACGTCCACTGGATCGACGTGCGGGAGGGTCTCACGTCGAACGGCTCGACGGAGATCGCCGGGGAAGGAATCGCGCCCGGCCTCTCGGTCGTCGTCTCCGGGATGGTAGGACTGCCGGAGGGTAAGTCGGTGACCGTCGAGAAGTAGCCCGGGGACCGGCGGGGGACCGCCCGATGAGCGGTCCCCGATCCGGCGTATCCCGCTCTCAGGCCGTTTTCTTCGCCTGAAGCGTCCGTTTCAATTCGCGCATCCGGCCGGCGATCTCTCGCAGCCGTTCGTCGCCCAGAAGCTTCTTCGCCTCCGGAAAGAGATCGTCTTCCTCTTCCTCGACGTGGTGCTCGATGGACTCCTTGAGAACCGTGACCTTCGCGTCGAACTGCTCGTCGGTCGGCTGCAGGGCCGAGAGCTCCGCGAGGAGCGTCTTGACGATCTTGTGCTCCTCGAAGGACTCGCGGACGAGCTTCTTCGGCTCCTCGGGACGAACGCTCTTGAAGGCCTGGTAGAAGATCCGCTCCTCGAGCTGCGCATGGATCTCGAGCTCGTTCGCGATCTGATCTACGATTTCCTTTCGCGTCGCCCTGGCGTCTTCGCCGGCATTCTCGTATGCCTCGAACAGTGCCTCGACCTTGCGGTGGTCCTGCTCGAGCATCTTGACCGGATCATCCTCGGCCGCCTTTTCCTCGGTGCCCGAGACACGGCCCGTGACGACTTCGACGATCCGCGAGAGAAGCCCCTCTCCCTGGGCCGGCGACTCCGGCCGGATCGATTTCGGCAGACCCTTCGGCCTGCGGGTCTTTTTCCGCGAGGGCTCCTCCGGGCCGCGATCTCTGTCTCTGACGGGGTCTTGCTGTTCCACGTGTCTTCCTCCTGTTTGAATTCGAGCGTCCCCGGAAGGCTTGCGCAAGAACCGTTCCGAACGTCGCTGCCCGCGGGCTCGGGCGGTACACTGGCATGTGGATTGCCTGTAATTACTGTTTTATGGAACAAGCCGGAGCCGTTCTCGACCTCAGGGTCGTGCAGACGCTCTTCGACGCCTGGACGGACGAGATCCCGGAGTTTTCGACCCGGGACTCCGCCGCGGACTACCTCGTGCGTTTTTTGAAGAGACGCGCGGTGAGCGCTCGCATTCGATTCGCCGGCGGGATCTGGGAGTGCGTGCTTTCCACCCGCGCGAGGAAGGTGTCTTCGGCGACCGGGGAGACCCGTCCTCTCGCCATCGCGCGCGCCGTGGTCCACGCGGACGTGGTCCCCGGCCGGCGGCGAACCCCGGCGTCCCCGGCCCATCCGGCGAAAGACCGGAAAGTCCGGACGGCCATCCGGGACTGCGCCGGGTGCGGGGTCGCGTTGAGGACCGTCCGGAGCTCTCCGAGCGGCGTCCGCTACTGCAATCTCTGCGGCTGGCGGCAGATCCGTCTTTTCCCGCAGCAGCGCGCAAGCCAGGCTTTGTAAGAGACGTTGTCTTCCAACCGCGACGGCCGGCGCTCTCCGGCGGACGGGCCGGAGAGCCCTGCCGATCGGCCCCTCATCCTTGTCGTGGAAGACGACGATGACCTGCGGCGCGAGATCTGCCGGATCCTGGAGGACGAGGGGTTTCAGGCGATGGAGGCCATCAACGGGCTGCACGCCCTGGCGCAGCTCGAGACTCTCGCCAGGCCCGACCTCATCATCCTCGATCTCATGATGCCGGTCATGAACGGCTGGGACTTCCACGCGAGGTTGAAGGCGAACCCGCGGCTCGCCCGCGTCCCGGTCCTGCTCCTGAGCGCCTACGTGCACAATCAGACGCACACGGGCCCGAAAGACGTGGAAGTCGCGCTTCAGAAGCCGTTCCGCGTCGAGGAGTTCCTCGGCTGGGTGCGCCGGCTCGCGCGGCGCCTGAACCGCTGATCTCGCGTCAGACGCTGTCTTCGAAGATTCCCGGGACCGCGCGCTCGACGGCGGCCTCGATCTCGTCCGGCCCGCAGACGCCGGGGTCCTTCGGGATTCCGGTGCGGTGCAACGACCACCGCTCTCCGTGCAGGACGGCGGTTCCAGCGTCCGCAGCGGGCCCAGGGACTCGAGCTCCATGAAGTTCGCGGCGCCGTAGATCTCGTTGTTGCAACCGAAGTCGGGGTAGCGCGCCGTCGGATCGTGATCGAAGCGCTTGACGAAGACCGTATCGCTCCACACACAGGCGCACCGGGATCATCGTCCGGCGCGTAGCTCTCCGGCATCGTTTCGGGCGCGATCCAGAGCCGGTGGCCGCCGCGCGGCCGCCAGCGCCCGAGCGCAGTCTCCGTCGAGAGCTCCGGCCACTCCCCGAGTGCGTTTTCCCCTCGGGAAACGCGAACCGCACGATCCGCGGGCCGAAGCCGGTCGCGGCCACGACTTCGACGTCGCCGTTGGAGACTCTCAGGCGCGGCCCGAAAGTCGAAGAGAGAGACCGCTCGATCATCCGCCGGCGCGACCCTCGCCGTTTCTCGTTCCCGACGTCCCCTCAGCGCCGGCAGAACCGTCGGACGCAGTCGAGCAGCTTGTCCGGCCGGATCGGCTTGGCGAGGAAATCGGCGACTCCCGGCGCGTCGCGAATGAAGGCCATTCCAGACAGGAGGACGACAGGCGTCTTCTTTCCGGCTCCGTCGCGCCGGGCGAGAAACTCCCATCCGTCGACGCGGGGCATCCGAAGGTCGAGCAGGATCAGGCAGGGAGGCTCCATCGCGCCGAGGCGATCCAGGGCGTCCTGGCCGTCGTCGGCGGTGACCACGGCGTACCCTTCCCCGGAGAGGAGCTCCCGCAGCGCCTCCCGGACAGTCGGGTCGTCGTCCACGACGAGGATGCGGGGCTCGCCGCTCACGTCCGCCGCTCCGATCCCGTGATTCCGGAAGCCTCCCGGACGAGGGCCTCCCCGGAGCGGCCCCGGTCGAAGCGAACCCGGCGGCGGAGCTCCAGGAGCGAGAGCGCCTGCCGCGCGAGCGCGCGCAGCCCTTCGACCTGAGCGTCCGAGAGCTCGCGGGGAACTCTGTCGAGCACGCAGATCGTGCCGATCGCGTGTCCGTCCGTCGTGATGAGGGGCGCACCGGCGTAGAACCGCACCCTCATCGGCCCCGTGACCATCGGGTTGCGGGCGAAACGCTCGTCGGCGGAAAGATCCGGCAACACCAGCGGGTTCCGGCCCAGGATCGCATGCGCGCACAGCGCGTGCTCGCGGGGCGTTTCGGTCGCCTCGATTCCGACGCGGGCCTTGAACCACTGCCGGTCGCGGTCGACGAAGGTGACGAGCGCGAGGGGCGTGCCGCAGATCTGCGCGGCAAGACGCGCGAGGTCATCGAACTCGGCCTCGGGTTCCGAATCGAGGATCTCGAAACGGCCGAGCGCGGCGAGCCGCGTCGTTTCATCCGGCGGCATGAGGGGATGCACCCCGGAGAGAGGCGTCGACGGAATCTGCGCGTGCACCTCGAGAAGGGCATCGCGCAGCTCGCGCGCGGTCTGAAAGCGGTCGGGCGGCTCCTTTCGCATGCACCGGCGGACGATTTCCGCCAAGGGCTGCGGGGTGTCGGGAGCGAGTTCTTCGATTGGCGGCGGCTCTTCTTTGACGATCGTCTCCAGGAGCTTGAAGAGGTTGTCGTTGCGAAACGCCCTCTGCCGCGTGAGGAGCTCGTAGGCGAGCAGCCCGAAAGAGAAGATGTCCGTGCGATGGTCCACCGGATCGCCGCAGATCTGCTCCGGCGACATGTAGCCGGCGGAACCGACCGCCACCCCCGCCTTGGTGATGTCGGTCTCCTGGTTCTTCGCCTTCGCAATCCCGAAATCCATGATCTTGATCGCGTAGCCGTCGAGCACTCGCATGTTCGCCGGCTTGATGTCGCGGTGAATCACGCCGGCCTTGTGCGCGTACTCGAGGCCGATCGCGACCCCGACCAGGATCTTCAACTTGTCCGCCAGGAGAAGAGGCTCGCCCCGCGCGATCAGCCGGTCGAGGTCCTCGCCCGGAAGAAACTCCTGGACGATGTACGGCACGTCGTCCTCGACTCCGAACTCGTAGACGGTCGTGATGTTGGGATGCTGGAGCCGCCCCGCGAGCTGAGCCTCCTGAAAGGTCCTCGCCCGGATCTCGGGGGAACCCACCTCGCACGTCTTGATCGCGACCTTGCGCTGGATGAGCGGGTCGAAGGCCTCATAGACCGTTCCGAATCCCCCCGCGCCGATCTTGGAGACGACGTCGTACTTGCCGATCTTGCGTCCGACGGCGCTTTCGGACCCCGCGGCCTGGGTGGGGGCCGAGTCCAGCCCGGTGCCCGTGTTGCGCTCGCCCGTGTTCGAGTCGCTCTTCCTTCCCGCGATGTTGGCGAGCCAGCCCATCAGGCTGCCGTCCGATCGTCCGGCGCGGTCGATGGCTGACGGGAAGGAGGAAAAGTCGGGATCACGGACGTCCAGAAAGAGCAGGATCCATGCCCGGACGCCGGGCCCCGGCAGATCGGCACGGGGCTAGCGCCGGAGGCCGAAAATCGCGCCGAACGCGATCGCCAGGATCACGACGCCGAAGGCAATCGACAGCCACTCGCCGCGGCGCTGTCCCCTAGGGCCGGTGAAAATCCCCCACGTGATCCCGGCGAGCCAGAGCCCGTTGGCGAGGTGAAAGGCGACCCCCAGCATGCCGAGCACGTAGACCGCGAACGTGATCGGCTCGCGCATGCCCTCCTGCATGTGCGCGAAGTCGATGTCGAACCCCGCTCGCCAGGGCTCGATCTTCGTCTTGTAAACGTGCGCCGGAACGAACAGGAGGACTCCGATGGCGGAGACCCTCTGCAGGACGTATTTCCAGTTGCGGAAGCGGGGCATGGAAAGCGCATTCGGGCGGGTCTTGAAGGTGATCACGAGCCCGACGACCGCGTGGATGGCCAAGGGCAGGTACACGAACAGCCAGATGGCGGGCGTGTAGAGCGGGGATCCCGTTGCGACCTTGAGCCGCGCGTCGAAGGCCGCGCGCCCGTTGACCGCGTAGATGTTGTTGAAGAGGTGCCAGACGACGTAGACGGCGAGAGGGACGATCCCGCAGAACGAAAAGATCCTCCGCGCCCAGAACGAGCGAGCCCCGGAAGCCGATTCGACATGATCCACCGCCGTTGCGCTCACGCAGGGACGATAAACCACGGATGGGGCGGTGTCGAGTTGGGGAGGGCGATGGGCGCGGGGGGGTGTGGCGAGGGGCGAAAGGCGAAGTGCGAATCGGAGAGGGGAACAGCTCCCATCGGGAGCACGCGATGGCGAGATCAGCGGACGGCTCGCAGCGGTGCGTTCGGTCTTCTGCCCGAACTCGACCACCGGCCGTCTCGAATTCCCCGGCGCGACTCTTGCTTCAACCATTTCCTGACAGAGAACCAGCCGTGGACTTCTCGAATAGAATGGAAGGTCTGATGCAGGAACGAAGGAGCAAGATCGTCCGAGGCCCCCGGGGAATCCGGATCGCCCCTGCCGACCTCGAGAAGCTGCCGGAGCTCTCCAACAAGGGCTTCGCGGAGCAGCTCAAGCCGCCGAGCCCCCGGCACGAAGTGATCCGCTACTCGTCGCACGCGCGATTTCTCGCGCGCTGGAGCGCGCCGTAGAGTTCTCAGTTATCAGTTTTCAGTAATCAGAAGACGCCGGGACCCGACTGGCTTCAACTCTCAACTCTCAACTCTCAACTCTCAACTCTCAACTCTACCTTCAGTCCTCGCTGAACCTCTCCGGCTCCGGCAGGATCCGCAGCGTCGTCTTCTGCGAGGCGTTTCCCGAGCGGATCTGGACGGAGTAAGTCCCCGGCGGGAGATACCGCTTGCGGGTCGCCCGCAGAGGATCCTCCAGCAGCCGGAAGAGGTCCGGATCGAGGGGCCTCTTCGGGCCCGCGGCGGGCTTCTCCTCGTCGGGTTTCGGAGGCTCCGCGTCGTCATCCGCGTCGGTGGCCGCCGCAGGGGGCGCGGGAACGGGCGGGGGCGCGGCGTCCCCGGGCTTGACGGCCGCCAGCGCTTTTTCGCGGGCCTTCGCTTCCGCGGCGTCCGCGAGCTTCGGGTCCGCGGAGAGGTCGTACTCGATCACGTTGAATCCGGACGCGGGCGGACCGGCGAGCTCCTTCCAGGGACTCCCGTTCTCGTCCTGGATCGAGAGGGAAACGGGCTGGCCGGTCTTCGACCACCACGCGATGCGGACCGCCGGGTCGTCCCGGCCCCACGTGAAATACGGGTGGTCGCCGTAGCCTTTTCGCGCGGAGAGCTTGAGCGACTTGATCGGAAAGGCGACGAGCGGATCGGCCGGCGGGCCGTCTTTCATGCGGCGCAGAGGCGCGGCCTCGGCGACGTAGACGCTGCGTCCGTGGGTCGCGACCACGAGATCGCCCTCCCGCGGCTGCACCGCCACGTCGTGCACGCCCACCCTCGGCAGGCCTCCCGAAAGGGCCGTCCACGTCGCGCCGCGGTTGAGGGACGCGAAGACCCCGCCGTCGGTCCCGACGTAGAGAAGGTGCCTCGCTTTCGGATCTTCCCGGACCGTATTGATCGGCTCGGCGGGAAGCCCGCCCGCCAGCGACTGCCAGGTCTTTCCGAAATCGGTCGAGCGGAAAAGGTACGCGCCGAAGTCGTCATCGCGGTAGCCGTTCTGCGCCACGTAAACGGTGCCCTCGTCGAAGGCGGACGCGACGACGCGGGTCACCCACTTGTCGCGCGCCATCCCTCTGGAGAGATCCGCCCAGGTGTTGCCGCCGTCCCGCGACCCCCACACGCGTCCCTCGTCCGTCCCCACGAAAAGGACGCCGAACCTCTTGGGCGATTCCGCGATGGAGGTAATGGTCCCGAAGGGAACGTCTCCCTGCCCGCGGTTCGAGGTCAGGTCCTCGGAGATCGCCGTCCACGTGTCGCCGCGGTCGAACGACCGGTACAGGCGGTTCGTTCCGTAATACAGGATCTCGCGCGAATGGGGGGAAAGCAGAAACGGCGTGACCCAGTTGTAGCGGAGCGGCTTTTCCTTTTTCGCCGCCGAGAGCTCCGGCCGGGGCCGAAGCCGCTGCCTCTCGCCCGTCTTCAAGTTGATCCGGCCGGACGATCCGAACTGCCCCGCGGCGTAGATGATGTTGCCGTCCTTCGGGTCGATGACGACGCAGCTGCCGTCGCCCCCCCAGATCGACTTCCAGGCCTGGGGATCGGTCTTGCCGGGGCGGTACGTCGACGGCCCCCGCATCACGCCGTTGTCCTGCAGTCCGCCCACGATGTTGTACGGCTCGGCGTCGTCCACCGCGAGCGTCGTGAACTGTCCGACCGGGATGTTGTTCAGCTTCGTCCAGGTCTCGCCACCGTCGGCGGACATGTTGATCCCGCCGTCGTTGCCGATGACGACGCGCGACGGAGTCTTCGGGTCGATGAAGATCGCGTGATGGTCGCCGTGAACGCCGCGCTGGTCGATGCCCTTGAAAGTCTTTCCCCCGTCGGTCGAAGCGACCATCGGGACCCCGCCGATGTAGATGTGATCGGGGTTGGAGGGGTCCGCGGCGATGCGCGCGAAGTAGTACCCGTAGGAGTAGAAGACCTTCTCGATCCGGCCGGCGTGCGTCTTCTTCCAGCTCGTCCCGCCGTCGTCGGTGCGATAGACCTCGAGCCCGACGACCTCGTTCTCGAAGAGGTCCCGGTTGCTGTCCTTGAGGTACGCCAGCAGGTCGGCGACCGTGACCTTGCCGGCGGCCACGTCCTTCTTGAGCCTCGCGGCCTTCAGCGTCTTCGGAAAATCGTTGCGCTGGAGAAACCGCGAGACCGTGGCGTCGTCCAGCCGCGAGAAGGTCTCCGGGGTGAGCACCTTCAGCCGGCGCGGCGTCAGGTCGCCGGGGGGCGCCTCCTCGTCCAACGGCTCCGCGTCGGGCCGGAACGCCTGATTGTCGAGCACGGCGTAGAGGGTGTCGGGGCGCGACGCCGCGATCGCGAGGCCGATGCGCCCGAGGGTCGCGCCGGAGGGCAGGGATCCCGTAAGGCGCTTCCACGTCCCGCCGCCGTCGGCCGATTTCCAGACGCCGCTCCCCGGCCCGCTTTCGAGAAAGTTCGCCGCCGTTCGCGCGCGCTCCCACGTCGCCGCGTAGACGACGTCCGGGTTGCGGGGGTCGGCCACGAGGTCGATGGCGCCCGTCCGATCGTCGACGAAGAGAGTCCGCGACCAGGTGCGTCCGCCGTCGGTCGTACGATAGACGCCGCGCTCCGAATTCTCCGTGTAGAGGTGGCCCATCGCGGCGACGAGCACGGTCTCCGGGCTTCGCGGATCGACCACGATGCGCGCGATGTGGTGCGTGTCCGTAAGGCCCAGGCTCTGCCACGACCGGCCGGCGTCCGTCGTCTTGTACATGCCGGTGCCCGCGTACGACGTGCGGCTCGAGTTTGCCTCGCCCGTGCCCACGTAGATCGTCCGGGCGTCTCCATCCGCCAGGGCGAACGCGCCGATCGTCAGCGTAGGCTGCGAGTCGAAGAGAGCGGTCCAGGTTCCCCCGCGGTTGTCCGTTCGCCACAGCCCTCCCGACGCAAACGCGACGACGAGCGAGTCGGGGTAATTCGAGGGCGCGGCGAGTTCCACCACCCGTCCTCCCTGGATCTCGGGTCCGACGTTTCGGAACTTGAGCGCGTTGAAAATCGACGCCTTCTCCATTGCGTCGCGCTGCGAGGCGGCCCGGGCGCGGGCGGCGGCATCCGTCCCCGTGCGGCGGGGGTGGAAGCGGCGCCGCTCCTCTTCCTTCGATAGCGGCTTGGCCTCTTCCCGGGGCAGTGGCTTCGCCGCTTCCCGGGGAAGTCGCTTGACCTCTTCCCGGGGCAGTGGCTTCGCCGCTTCCTCGGGCAGTCGCTGGGCCGCCTCTCCGGTTTTCGCGGGCGGCTTGTCCTGCGCCCTTACCGCGAGCGGCGACGCCAGAGCGGCCCAGAGCAACAGCCGCACCGAAGCCCTCAGGGTCTTGCGCACGCGGCCTCCTGTTTTGGAAGCGCGAATGTTATCCGAGCGCGGCGGATAGGGGCGGGGCCAAACTTCGAGACGCCCGCCGCGTAGAATCCAGCAGTGGAAGAGGCCCGATGAGCGTCGAGCCGCGGGAACGGGCGGGGGCCGCGCCGGCGGCGCCGCGCGCTGCAGACTTTTCGCTGGCGGGCCGGATCGTGCAGCCCGCGTTGAATCGGGTCGTTTCCGCGCTCGGTCCCGCGACGCTGGAGCCGAAGGTCATGAGCGTGCTCCTCCTGCTCGCGTCGCGGCCCGGCCAGGTCGTCACGAAAGAGGAGCTCTTCCGGGAGGTCTGGGACAGCGCCTTCGTGACCGAGGACGTTCTGACCCGGGCGATCGGGGAGCTGCGGCGCGCGTTCGGCGACATGGCTTCCGCGCCGCGGGTGATCGAGACGATCCGCAAGTCCGGTTACCGCCTGATCGCGCCGGTCGAGCCGGCCAGCCTGATCGCGCCCGCTAGCGTGGACATGCCGGCCAGTCTCGCCGCGCCGGAACAGCGGGCGGCGCCGAAATCGGGCCCCTCCGCGGCCGGCGCCGGGGCGTCTCTTCCCGAACCTCGGGGAGCGCGCCGGCAAACCTGGCCGATTCGCGCCGCGCTCGTGGCGGCGCTCGGCGGCGCGGCGCTCGTCGTCGCGCTGCGCCGGCTGCCCTCGCCCGCGCCGGCGATGCGCGTGCGGCCGCTGACGACCACGCCCGGTGACGAGCGGGATCCCGCCGTATCTCCCGACGGAAGCCGCGTCGCGTTCGCGTGGAACGGCGGCGCGGGGGAGGCGCACAGCCTCTACGTGCAGATGGTCGACGGCGACACGCCGCTGCGTCTGACGACCGCATCCGGATTCGAGGACCGCACGCCCGCCTGGTCGCCCGACGGGCAGCGGATCGCGTTCACCCGGTCCCGCGGGTCCGACTGCCGGATCCTGATCGTGTCCGCGCTCGGCGGCGCCGAGCGCCCGCTCGCGCCCTGCGGCGATCCCGACTACCGCCGGCTCGCCTGGTCCCCCGACGGCCGGTGGCTCGCCCTGCCGGTGCGGGACGCTTCGTCCTCTTCCCTCCGGATCGAGCTGCTCTCTCCCGACACGCTCGAGCGCCGACGCGTGACCGCGCCTCCCCCCGGTCTCCTCGGCGACACGTCTCCCGCGTTCTCTCCCGACGGGCGCGAGATCGCCTTCTCCCGCAACGTGACGGACGGCGTCGGCGACATCTACCGCGCCTCGCTGCAGGGCGGAGATCCCGTCCGTCTGACGCGGGACGACCGCGACCTGATGGGGCTCGAGTGGGCGCCGGATGGACGGAGCCTTCTTTTTTCTTCGAGCCGCGCCGGCATTTACAGCGTCTGGCGGGTCAAGGCTACAGGCGGAACGCCGACGTTCGTCGCCGGCGGAGGAGCCAAGATGAAGCACCCCTCCGTCGCCCGGAGCCGAAACCTCATGGCCTACGAGAGCTGGACCTATGAGGTCGGGCTCTGGAGCGTCCCGACCTCGGCCGGCGCCGCTCCCTTTCGCCTGACGTCGGCGGCGGACGAATGGGATTTCGAGCCGCACGTCTCGCCCGACGGCCGGCGGGTCGCCTTCGTGTCGACGCGCTCAGGAAGCCACGAGATCTGGGTCGTCGGAGAGAGCGGAGGATCGCCCGTGCGGATCACCTCTTTCCGGGGCGCCCGCCTCGAGAGTCCGCGGTGGTCCCCCGACGGCCGCCGGCTCATCTTCTCCGCGCGGGAGGGCGTCCGCGCCCGGCTCTACACGATAGCGTCGTCGGGAGGAGTCGCGCAGGCGCTGCCGACCGGCGATGCCGACGCCGTGGCACCGTCCTGGTCCCACGACGGCCGGGCGGTCTTTTTCGCGTCGCGGCGCTCCGGCGCGTCACGCGTCTGGCGGCTGGACCTGGCGACGGGCGCTCTCACGGCCTCCACGGGCGACGGCGGCTACGCCGCGCAGGAGGCGGCGGACGGCTCCGCGCTCTTCTACACGCGCGCCGACGCCTCCGGAATATGGAAGCAGGCCGGTGCCGCCGCCCCGGAGCGCGTCGTCGCGTCCCTCGCGCCGGAGGACTGGGCCAACTGGCAGGTGACGGCGGCGGGCCTCTACTATCGCGAGCTCTGCGGAGACCATCCGGACCCGGGAGTCGTCTTTCTCCCGTTCGGCGGCGCCGCGACCCATGTCGCGTCGCTCCCCGCGCAGGGCTGGCCGGGCTTCTCGGTCAGCGCCGACGGAAAGACCCTGGTCTACCCGCGCGTCGAACGCCACACGTGCGATCTGAGGATCATCGAAAACCCGAGTTGAAGGTAAGTTGAGAGTTGAGAGTTGAGAGTTCAGAGTTGAGAGTCCGATTCTCCGTCTGAATTTCCGTTTTCCGCCTCCCCCCTCCCGCCTATCCGCGCCCGACGAGGTCCTCTTCGCGTATCGGCAGCTTCCGTATCCGCCGCCCGGTGGCCGCGAAGACGCCGTTGGCAACTGCCGGGCCGATGGGCGGGACCGGTTGCTCGCCCATCCCGGAGGGTCCGGCGCCGCTCGCGATCAGGTGGGTTTCTACGGAGGGCATTTCTGAGAGGCGCAGGACCGGGAACTCGCGAAAGGAGTGCTGCTCGACGCGTCCGTTGCGGAACGTGATCTCGGTCTTCAATGCGGCGGAGAGCCCCCACGCGATGGCGCCTTCGACCTGCGATTCCGCTCCCGAGAGGTTGATCACCTGACCGCAGTCGGCCGCGCAGACGACCCGGTGAACCCGCACGTCGCCTTCTTTTCCGACTGACACCTCCGCCACCTGCGCCATGTGGGTCCGCGCGTGGTAAACGTTGGCGGCGATTCCGCGGCCCACTCTCCGGCCGGGAATCGCGCGGAGAGGCGTCGACCACGAGGCCTTCTCCGCCGCGAGCGCAATCACCGCGGAAAGACGCCGCCGGTCGACCTCTCCCGATCCGATCTTGACGACCTCCGGGCTCTTCAGGAGGTCCAGCCGAAGCGCGACCGGATCGCGGCTCGAGGCCGCGGCGACTTCGTCCAGGAAAGATTCGCGGGCGAACACCGAAGGCGGGTAGTCGACCGCGCGCCACGCCCCCGTCGGCACGGGAGATCTCGCCACAGCCGACGCCGCGGAGAGCGCCGGGATCTCGTAGGGGCAGTCGAAGGCGCCCCACGGGTTCTCGCTGTCCGGGTCCACGTTGCCCTCCTCGTACGGCCCGAACATCGTCAGGTGGAAGCTCGTCATCTTGTGAGACCAGGCGATCAACCGGCCCGCGGGATCGAGTCCCGCCGACAGGGCGCTTATCGATGCCGGCTGGAACCGATCGTTCTCGAAGTCGTCCCGCCGGGTCCAGACGACCTGGACCGGACGCTTGATCGCGCGCGAGAGCTCGACCGCCTCCGGGACGTAATCGTGATCCAGCCGCCTTCCAAAACCGCCGCCGAGAAGCGTGACGTGAAGGGTGACGTTCTCGAGCGGGATTCCCAGCAGCTTCGCCGCCGCGGCCTGGGCTTCGTTCGGCGCCTGCGTCCCGACGCGAATCTCGCAGCGCCCGTCGCGGACGTCGGCGTAGCAATTCATCGGCTCGACGGGTGCGTGCGCCTGAAACGAGTAGCGATACTCCGCGGAGAGCCGGCGCGCCGAGCCGGCCAGCGCCGCCTCGACGTTTCCCACTTTTCGCGTCACATGCGCGCGGGCGGAGGCGGCTTCGAGCCGCTTCCAGTACGTCTCGGTCGAATCGGCGCGGTTCTCGCCTTCGTCCCAGTCCACCTTCAGCGCGTCGCACCCCTTCATCGCCGCCCACGTGTCATTGGCGACGACGGCGATCCCCGTCGAGAGTCGCACCACCTCGCGGACGCCGACGACGGCTTTCGCCGGGGCGGGATCGAAGCTCCGAGCGCGGCCGCCCGGGACCGGGCACCGGGAGACGACGGCGACGAGCGCGTTCGCGGGGCGGGCGTCGATCCCGTAGACGGCGGTGCCCCTCGCGATCGCGGGTCCTTCGAGCCGGGGGACGCGCGTCCCGAGCAGGCGATAGTCCTTCGCGTCCTTCAGGCGAGGGTTTTCCGGTACAGGCAGCGTCACCGCCACCAGGACCAGCTCGCCGTACGCGAGGGAGCGGCCCGTGGCCGCGTGGACGACCCTGCTCTCCCGCGCGTGGCATTCCGCGGCCGGAACTGACCACCGGCGCGCGGCGGCTTCGACCAGCATCTCCCGCGCGGCGGCCCCGGCCACCCGAAGCGCCTTCCAGCAATCCGAGACGCTGCTCGACCCGCTCGTCCGCATGCCCGGGTATTTCGGTCCCGGGGTCGCATGCTCGAGGACGATCGATTTCCAGTCCGCCTCGAGCTCTTCCGCGAGGATCATCGCGAGCGACGTCCGCGCGCCCTGTCCCATCTCCGAACGCGGCGCGATCAGCGTGACCCGCCCGTCCGCTCCGACCGTGATCCACTTGTTGGGCTCGAATCGCTTCGGCTTTCCGGCCGGCGCCTCCTGTGCCAGGACGGGGAGCTTCAGGAGGATCGCGGCCCCTCCGACGACGGCCGTCTGAAAAAACTGACGCCGGGAGGAGCTCATCGGGCACCCCCGGCGGCGCTCGCGCGGGCAACCGCGCGCCGGATGCGCGGATAGCTCCCGCACCGGCAGACGTGCTCCGAGAAAACGGCGTCCACCTCGGCGTCCGTCGGCCTGGCGGATCTCTCGAGGAGTGCCGCCGCGGCCAGGATCATCCCGGGCTGGCAGTATCCGCACTGGGAGACGTCCTCTTCGAGCCATGCCCGCTGGCACGGGTGCGATCCGTTGCCGGAGAGCCCCTCGATCGTCGTGAAACGCCGGCCCGCCGCGGCCCGAACCGTCACCTGGCAGGACCGGACCTCCTTACCGCCTTCGAGGACCGTGCATGCCCCGCAGACGCCCACCCCGCATCCGTACTTGGTCCCGTTCAAGCCGAGCCGGTCGCGCAGGACCCACAGAAGCGGCGTATCGGGCTCCACGTCCACTTCCCGGCGCGTCGCGTTGACCGTCAGACGAAACTTGGCCATCCGTTACCTCCCGGAGCCGGCAGGCGGCCCCGATGAAGGCTTACGGAAAAGCCGGGAGGAAAGTCCCGAGGTTTAGCCGAGGGTTTGGTGAGGAAGGGGGGTTGGGCGCTGGGCGCGGCCGTCTCGCTCCCGTCTGTCGCTCGGCTCCCGTTTCCCGGCCCCGGCTCTGTCCGCCTCCCGCCTGCCGCCTAACCCCCTTCCGTCCTAAAGCAGCTTGTCCGGCGTGATGGGGAGGTCGCGGATGCGCCGGCCGGTCGCGTGGTAGACGGCGTTGGCGACCGCCGCGGCGACTCCGGTGATTCCGATCTCGCCGATTCCCCGGCACCCGAGGGTGTTGATCTGAGGGTCCGGGCGGTCGATGAAATACGCCTCGATTCCCTCGACGTCGGCGTTGACCGGAACCGGGTAGTCGGCGAGGTTGTCGGTGACGGCCCGGCCGGTCCTCGGGTCGTAGGCCGTGTGCTCCATCAGAGCCATGCCGATACCCATCGTGACTCCGCCCAGGATCTGGCTGCGGCTCGTCTTGGGATTGAGCACACGCCCGTTGTCGATGACCGAGACGAACCGCGTCACGCGCACGCGCGGAAGAAGCGGATCGATCTTGACCTCGCAGAACTGGGCTCCGTACGAGTGAAACGAGTAGGCCTTCGATTTTTCGTCATCCAGCTTCACGGACGCCTCCGCGTCGATCGTGCCGCGGCCCGACGCCCGGATCAGCTCCTTCCAGTCCACGGACTTCGCGGGGTCGGCGGAGGACGCGAGGCGGCCGGCCGAAAGAACGGTGTCCTTTCCGGCGATCCCGGCGAGCGGAGACCGCGGATCCGAGGCGGCGATCTTCGCCAGCGCGTCGCGCATGGCCGCGCCCGCCTGGAAGATCGCCTCGCTGACGCTCGCGGTGGTGTTCGATCCGCCGGCGACCGGCGCCGCCGGGAAATCCGAGTCGCCAAGCTCGAGCCGGACGCGGTCCTGCGGGAGCCCGAGGGCATCCGCCGCCACCTGGGTGAGAACCGTGTAGGCCCCGGTGCCCAGGTCGTGCGCGGCAGTTCGGACCGTCGCGGTCCCGTCCGCGGCCAGGGAAATCCTCGCCGACGCCGGGAAGCGGTAGCCCGGATAGGTCGCCGTGGCCACGCCCCATCCGACGAGGAGATCCCCGTCGCGCATCGAGCGGGGCGCCGGGGTGCGCCGGGCCCAGCCGAATTTCTGAGCGCCGAGCGCGTAACACTCCTTCAGAAATTTGCTCGAAAACGGCTTTCCCGTGGACGGGTCCGTGTCCGCGTAATTTCGAAGGCGGAGCTCGATCGGATCAATCGAGAGCTTTTCCGCGAGCTCGTCCATCGCGGACTCGAGCGCCCAGGTCCCGGGACACTCCCCCGGGGCGCGCATCGGCGTCGGCGTCGCCACATTGATCCGGACGAGCCGATGCGGAGTCTCGACGTTGGCGCACGCGTACATGTGAGGGCTCGTTGAGTGCCCGCACGCCTCGATGTATTCGGACATAGGCGAGCTCGGCTGCAGGGTCTCATGGCGGATCGCCGCCAGCTTCCCGTCCGGCCACGCCGCGAGCGTCAGCGTCTGCGTCGTCGGCGGGCGATGCCCGACCGAGGAAAACATCTGCGCGCGGGTCAGGACGATCCGGACGGGCCGGCGGACCGCGCGCGCCGCCATCGCCGCGAGGATCGTGTGAGGCCACTGAAACCCCTTGCACCCGAACCCGCCTCCCACGAAGGGACAGATCACGCGTACGTTCTCGCGGGGGATTCCGAACGCATCGGCGAGGATCGCGCGTGTCCCCATGACCCATTGCGTCGCGTCGTGGACGACGAGCCGGTCGCCCCGCCATTCCGCCACGGTCGCCGAAAGCTCCATCGGGTTGTGCGTCTCGACGGGAGTCGTGTACTTCGCCTCGATCCGCACGGTTCCGGAAGCGGCCAGAGCCGCCGGGACGTCGCCCCGACGGTACTGGAGCTCCTCGCCGAAACTCTGTTTCGGAAAAGAGGATGGCGCGCGAGGATCCGCCGGATCGAGAACCGGCTCCTCCTTCTGGTAGGCGACGCGCACCCGGGAGGCCGCGAATCGCGCCTGCTGCAGCGTCCCGGCGACGACCAGTGCGATGGCCTGACCCGCGTAATGGACGACGTCGTCCTCGAAGGGCATCCGCTCCTCGCCGAGCATGCCGCCGGTGAAAAAGTCGGACTTCGGCTTGACCACCTTCGGCGCCGCCCCGCGGAGAAGGACCGCGAGAACGCCCGGCGCCTCCCGCGCGGCCTTCGTGTCCATCGAGACGATCCGTCCTCTCGAGATCGTGCTCGTCACGAGAACTCCATGGACGAGCCCTTCGGGACGGTTCTCCGCCGAATAGCGCGCCTCGCCGGTGACCTTCAACCGTCCGTCGACGCGATCGATCGGTTTTCCGACGGAAGAATCGCTCATCGTTCTCCTCGAAGGGCCTGTCGCAACGGGCCGGCGGCCCTCGTCTCGCTTCTCGTTTGTCCCCCGCGTGAGCCTGACGTTATCAAGAGTTCCACGCGCCCCCCCGGCGTCTCGCCTTCAGCCTTCCGCCTACCGCTTATCGTTCCGGCAGCCCCTCCAGGAACTTCTTCAGGTGCTCTCCCCAGACGGCGGGCCAGGAGTGGGTGCCGTGGCCCCGCGTTTGGGGACCCGTCGGGATCAGCACGTACCGCCCCTTCGGGACTCGCGGCATCAGCTTCTCCATGAGGCCGAGCTCGGGAGGGTTGATGGTGTCGTCGGCGAAGTTGATCGCGAGCACGGGGGAGACGATCTGCTCGAGCCCGGGCGAGGGGTCGTATTCTCGGGAAGCCTCGAAGGCGTAGAGAAAATCGTTGGCGTCCGCGCCCGAGAGGCGCGCGGCCATCTGCTCCGACAGGAGGCGGTCGGCCGCGTCGCGCGTCGGCGCCAGGGTCTGCCACTGCACCGGGGCGGAGACCATCACGAGCAGGATCTGCACCGCCGCCCGGAGTCCCCGCGGCTGGGAGGTGTAGTCCCCGTTCTTCCACTCCGGATCTTCGCGGATGTCCTCCGAAATCATCCGGCGAAGCACGCGGTTGCGCCCCGCGATCGCGGCGGGAACGGCGGCGAGCGGGACCAGGCCGTCGGCAAACCCCGGATACTTTTCCGCCCAGACCCAGGCGTGCATCGCGCCCATGGAAGTCCCCAGGACGAGCCTCAGGTGGTTGACCCCGAGCCCGGAGGTCACGAGGGCGTGCTGGGCGGCCACCATGTCGTCGTAGGTGTAGCGCGGGAAGCGGGCGTGGAGACCCTGGCTCGGGCGGGTCGACTCGCCGTGGCCGATGCCGTCCGGAAGGATCAGGTAGTAACGCGACGCATCGAGGAGCTGGCCGGGCCCGAAGAGCGTCCCCGCGAAGTTGGGGCTCAGGAACCCCTTGCCAGATCCCGTCGTCCCATGCAGCACGAGCACCGCGTTGCGAACGGTTCCAGAAGCGTCCCGCCTCGGCGTCCCGATCGTCCGGTAGTGGAGGACGAGATCCGGAAGCGTCTCGCCGCTGACGAAACGGAAATCCCGGATGTGAAAGTTCCCCGGGACCGGTTCGGGGGCCGCTGCCGCCGCCAGGGGAAGGAGGGACGCGAGAACCGCCAGCAGCGCTGTTTTCATGGCCGTACCTTAGTCGAAAGGAAGGGGATCGAAACGAGATGGTTCAGCGTTAAGCGTCGAGCGTCGAGCGCCCGGACCGGGATTCCCGTGACCAGGCCCGGTTCGCAACCGCCTGATCCCTCCCGACTCTCAACTCTCAACTCTGAACTGTCGACTCGGAACGCTGAACGCTCAACGCTGAACGCTCAACCCGTCTCCTTTCTGCTATCCTCCACCGCCCGCGGAGGAGCTCGGCGTTACATGAACAATTCACTCTTCGCCGCTCTGCTGGCGATCGGCTGCGCGGGCATCGCCGTCTCGTTCGCGCGTGCGCGCTCCCGCGAGCTCCTCCTCCAGGACGGGATGACGGAACCGTCGCGGCGGGCGCTGGCCGTCTCCCTTCTGGGGTCGGTTCTCTTACTCACCGTCGCCATCCCGTTCGCAGGCGGACTCGCGGGAAGCCGCCCGGAGACCAAGCACCTCTCCGTAATCTCCCTGTTCGCCGTGCACGCGGTGCTGTCGTTGTTCCTGGTCCTGTACTACGCGCTTTCGAGGCGGACGTCGGTTGCCGAATTCCTGAAGCTGAAGAGCGCGCGACCCGCGGCGGATTTGGGCGCCGGCCTCTGGATCGGCCTGGCGGGATGGCTTCTCACGATCGTCGTGCTGATCGGAGTGGTGGTGGTCTGGTACCTGCTGCGCCAGCGCGGAGTCGGCCCCGCGGCCGCGGGCGCAGTGAACCCGACCATCCGCTGGATCGTTTCCCAGCCGCTCGTGGTGCGGATTGCCATCGTCTGCTCCGCGATGGTGGTCGAGGAGCTCTTCTTCCGCTCTTTCCTTCAGACGCGCGTGGGGCCCCTCGCGGCGACTCTGATGTTCACCGCCGCGCACGGCGTGTACGGGCAACCTCTGGTTCTGGTGGGAATCCTGGTGATTTCGGCGGTGCTCTCGGCGACCTTCGTGCTCTACGGAAACGTGCTGCCCTGCATCGTCGCGCACGGCACCTTCGACGCGATCCAGATGTTCGTGCTGATACCGATGAGTTTGAGTCAGATGGGGAGTTAGTTTTCAGTCATCAGTTCTCAGTTTTCAGTTCTCCGTTTGGCTCCGTTGACGCTGATGGCCTTCGTTTCCCGTTTCCCGTTTCCCGTTTCCCGGCTCCGGCCCCCCGTCTTCACGATCGTCAGATCCGGCCCCCGCCGGGTGACCGAACCCCCGAGCTTCGCCGCGGCGGTCCAGGCGTTGGCGAATCGCTCCGCGGAGCCGGGGGATTCGAATCGCAGCTTCCACACGTAGGCGATGTCCCGGCCGGCCGCGTAGAAAGCGATCCGATCCCCCCTCCATCCGGCGGCGAGAGGATCCGCCTGGGCTGCCGCGAGTCCCCGCCGGAGGAGAAAGCGGACGCCCCACTCGCCGATGGTGTCCGTGTACAGCGTCCGGAATCCGGCCGGCGCCAGGCGGTCGGCCGCGGGTGCGGTCATGAGGTCTTCGGCGGGGGCGAACGCCGGCCCCTCGTGGAGGATCTCGGAGGTCGTGGCGGGCGGGTTCTTCCACATGCGGTCGATCCCCGCCCAGCCGCCGGCCTTCACGACGCGGCGCACGTAGGCGGTTCCTTCGACGTAGGGGAAGAAGAGCTGCTGCGAGAAGTAGTCGGGAAGGTCCTTCGGCATTTTCGCGCTCTCGAGCGCTCCGGCGGAGAGGAGAGGCGCGAGGCTTTCTTCGACCTCGGAGCTCTGTCCTCCCGGCAGCGATGACAGGGCGACGCGGACCATGACCAGAGTCGCCTCGCCCTCGAGCAGGCTCTCGAGAGCGAGAGCCCGGTCCCCGTTGTCCTTCAACTGCTTCACACGGCGGTCGAGCTTCATGGATTCGTCCTGCAGCGCGTGCGTCAGCTCGTGAGCGAAGATCATGCGCTCCCCGGCGTCGGAGGAGAGCTCCTCGGGGGCCGGTATGGCCGGCGACCCGCCTTTCACGAGGAAGAATTTCCGCGGTTCCGGGTCGTAAAACGCGATCACCTGGCTTGCGTAGAAGTCGAGGAGCCGATCGACCAGGTTCGGTGTCTCCTCGAAGAACCCGATCGCCACCATCGTACGCATCGTGTCTTCCGGCGACGCGGGAAAGCCTTCGAGAAGCTTGGCCCGAAGCACCTTCTTGAGCTCGACGGGATCGATCTCGCTGGCGGGGATCTGCCGCTCGAACCGGCGCCCCCGGACGCTTTCCACCTGGCGCGCGACCTCCTCGACCCGGGCCGGGAGGAGAGCGGTCGCGCCCGCGGTCGCGAGCGCCAGGCACGCCAGCAGGGCCGCGGGCAGCCGTCCAAAGTTCATGGACGGAGGGTAACAGCGGACTTCCGGCCGGCTGCTATCTTTATGCAGAGCCTTTCGGCTAAGATCCGCCGGGCTTTTAACCCCTATCGAACGAAGTGAATGAGTTCATCAAGCTCTTCCAGCGCGACCGGCCCGGTCCGGATGTCTCTTTCGAGCCGTTTCGAAAACATCGAAATGGCTCAGCACCTGTGTGGAAAGCTTCTGGACCCGGAAAACCTCTCGGATGAGACGCGGCACTGGATTCTGATGGCGCTGCGGGAGGCGCTGGCGAACGCGATCAAGCACGGGAACGGGCAGGACCGCGCCAAGAGGGTCCACCTGGAGATGGACGTGACGGCGCGGATCCTGCGGATTCACATCCGGGACGAGGGCGAGGGCTTCGATCCCGAGAAGGTCGAGGACCCGCTGGCGCCCGAAAATCGGTTCAAGACGTCCGGACGTGGCATCTTCTACATGAAAACGTTCATGGATGAAGTCCGCTTCCAGAGGGCGGAGGGGGGCGGAATGGAGTTGTTTCTCACCAAGAATCTCGCGGAGGGGAAGGAGAAGGAGGAAAAGGGATCATGAAAACGAGCGTGCGAGAGGGTCGGGGCGGGGTGCAGATCCTCGACCTCAAGGGCAAGATCACCATCGGGTCGGGCGACGTGCAGCTGCGCGAAACGATCAACAAGCTGGTGGACGAGGGCAAGAAAAATATCCTCATCAACATGCAGGATGTGACGACTATCGACTCTTCCGGGATCGGCGAGCTCGTCGGCTGCTACACGTCCGTCACCAACAAGGGCGGCAAGTTGAGGCTCCTGCATCTCCCGCCGAAGATCAACGACGTTCTCACGGTGACTCAGCTCATCACGGTGTTCGACGTCTACGAATCGGAGGAGGAGGCGGTGGCGGGCTTCGCGGGTTAAGCAGGCGCGCGACTCATCGACAGGCGGGAACGCCTTCGCATTCGCCTTCGACCGCTTTGCCGTGGAGGCGCGACCGGCTGTCGAGGAGGCCCTCGCCCGCGCCGTCCCGGAGGGGACGCCGGCGGGTCCCGCGCTCGCGCGCGCGATGTCGGAGGCGGTGCTCTCTCCCGGCAAGAGGCTCCGGCCGCTCGTGGCGCTGGCCGCCGGAGCGATGGCTCGCGCCCCGCAGCGCGCGGTCATGCCGGTCGCGGTCGCGGTCGAGCTCGTTCACGCCGCCTCGCTCGTCTTAGACGATCTCCCGTCGATGGACAACGCCCGGCGGCGCCGCGGCCGGCCCGCCCTCCACGTGACGCACGGCGTCTCGACCGCCGAGCTCGCGTCCGTGGCCCTCCTGAGCCGCGCGTTCGAGACCCTCGCGTTTGCGCCCGAAGTCCCCGCCGGAGGCCGCGCCCGGCTGGTCTCGGAGCTTTCGCGGGCCGTCGGAGCGGAAGGCTGCTGCGGGGGGCAGGCCGCGGACCTGTCGGCGGATCCGGCCCGTTTGACCCTGGAAGAGCTCGAGAGCATCCACGCGCGCAAGACCGGCGCCCTCTTCGTCGCGGCCGTGCGCGGCGGCGCGATCGCCGGCGGGGCCTCCGATTCGGACCTCGATCTCCTGACCGTCTTCGCGCGCAACCTGGGGCTCGCGTTTCAGATCACCGACGACCTCCTCGACCTCGAGGGAAGCCCTGAGGTCATGGGCAAGGACACGCTGCGGGACGGCCACCGGGCCAACTTCGCCACGCTCTTCGGAGCGGAGGCCGCGCGGCGGCTCGTGGACGAGCTCCTGGAAGCCGCAGTGTCCGCGCTCTCGTCCTTCCGGTCCCGCGCCGCGGTCCTCGCCGATCTGGCGCGCGTGGTCCGCGACCGCCGATCGTGACGGGGGGGGACCCTCTCGATCTCGAGGAGGCGCGGCGCAAGCTCCGCGATCTGGGATACCTGGACGGCCGCGTCGAGCGTTACGTCTTCAGCCGGGTGTTCGAGGGGCGGCGGGGAGTTCTGGTTCCCGTCGCGATTGCCCTCGCGGCGGCGTGCGCGGTGGGATGCGTGGCGGCCGTGCTTTCGGCGGAGCCCGAGTTCCTCCGGTCCGGATCGGGACCCCTCGTGCTCCTGGTGCACCTCTCGCTCGCGTTCTTTTTTCCGGCCGCGCTGGCGGCCGCCGCCGGCGCGGCGATCGCGGACCGGTCCCGCTCCGCCGGGCCGGGTGCCGCGGCGTGCGGCCTTCTGGCGGCGTCGGCCGTCTTCCTGCTCTGGATCGGAGGGGCGTGGGGTCTCGGACGCGCTCTGAGGGGGTCGGCACTCCTCTGGGGCTTCCCCGTCGCGATCGCCGCGCTCGGAGCGGCCCGGAGCGCCCGCGCCGCCTATCTCGCCCGCGCGTACGCCCACTCGGGAGCGCTGCCGCGCGCCCGGCGACACGGGGCCCTCTTCGGGATCGCCGCCGCCGCGCTCGTCGTCGCCGCCGCGGTCTTCGCGTCGCGTCCCGAAGACGTCGCCTCGCCGCCGCTCCACGTCGCCCCGCGCCACGAGCGCGTCGTCGTCGTGGCGATCGACGGCATCGCGGGAGCCGCCGCGGGGGCCATCGGGGATCCGGCCCTCGCCCGGGTTCTCGAAGGCGCGCCGGCCGGCTGGTGGCGTCAGGAGCCCGCTGCCCCCCCGGAGGTATGGACGACTGCGGCGACGGGCGTCGACTCCGTTCGCCACGGCGTTCGAGCCCTCGAGCGTGTCCGCCCGGCGGGGTCTCCGGCCGCCCTGCGTGCGCCCTTCGGGAGCCGCTGGTACCTTCGCCTCGTCGGTCCCGCGCTGTCGCTCGTCTCGAGCGCTCCCGTGTCCGCCGCCGACCGGCGCGCGCTGACGTTCTGGGAAGTCGCCGCGTCGGCGGGACTTCCGTCGGGCGCGATCGGCTGGTGGGCCTCCGGCCCGTGGCCGGGAGCCGTCGTCGTCGACAACCGGCAGGTCCTCTCCCTCGCCCGGACCGGCGAGGAGGCGGACGCGATCGCCCTCGAGCGCTGGCCGGCCCTGCGCGGCGCGGCGATCGCGGCGCTCTACCTGCCCGGCCCCGACATCCTGCGGCGGGACAGGGCGCGTCGCGCCGCGGAGATCGAGCGCATCGGCCGTTTTCTGAGCGACGAGATCCGGGCCGCGCGCGCGGGAGAGATCGCCCTCGTCGTGCTGACCGCGGATACCCACGCTCCGGCCGGGTCGCTCGCGCGGGCGACCGTGTTCGACGGCCGGTCCTCCGCGCTCGTACGCATCCAGGCCGCCGACGTGGCGCCTTCCGTCCTCGCGCGCGCGGGCATTCCCGCCGCGGAGGATCTGCGAGGCCACGCCGTCCCGGCTCTCTTCCGGGAAGGTTCGCTCGAAAAAGCGACGGTCGCGACCTACGGCTCGAGGATCGCGCCTGCCGCGGGATCGAGCGTCACGACGGATCGGGAGTATTTGAGGAGGCTGAAGGCGCTGGGGTATCTGAATTGAGCGCGGTTGAGCGTCGAGCGTCGAACGTTGAGCGTTTTGTAAAAAGACGAGGAATAGATACGGAGAGCCGAGGTCCGCGCTTCTTCCCTACGCTTAACGCTGAACGCTTTACGCTCAACCCGCTTACGATACCGGCATGAAAGCCGTCTTCTTCCACCAGCACGGCGGCAACGAGGTTCTCCAGTACGGCGACCGGGCGGAGCCGGAGCCCGGGCCGGGCGAGGTTCGCGTCGCGATCCGGGCCGCCGCGTTGAATCGGCTCGACCTCTTCGTGCGCAACGGCATTCCCCACGTGCCGCTTCCTCAGGTGCCCGGAGCCGACGGGGCCGGAGTCGTCGACCTCGCCGGGCCGGGTGTCGAAGGCTTCAGCCCCGGAGACCGCGTCCTGATTCAGCCGGGGCTCTCCTGCGGCGCCTGCGAGTTCTGCCGCTCGGGCGAGCAGAGCGTCTGCGTGAAGTACCGCATCTTAGGCGAGCACCTCGCGGGCACGTTCGCCGAGAAGGTCGTCGTTCCCGCACGCAACCTCTTCCCGATCCCCGAAAAACTGTCGTTCGAGCAGGCGGCAGCCTTTCCGCTGGTCTATCAGACGGCTTGGCGGATGATCGTCAGCCGAGCCGCGCTGCGCCCCGGAGAGATCGTCCTCGTTCATGGGGCGGGGGGAGGCGTGGCCGGCGCGGCCATCGAGATCGCCCTTCTCTGCGGAGGGCGCGTCTGGGCGACGACGTCCGGAGAGGAGAAGATGCGGCAGGTCGGCGGATCGGGCGCGGAGGTCGTCCTCGACTACAGGAAGTCCGACGTCGGCAAGGAGGTGCGCGCCCGCACCGGCAAGCGCGGCGTCGACGTCGTGGTCGATTGCGTGGGCGAGGCGACGTGGATGACCTCGCTTCAGGCGGCCTCGAAGGCCGGGCGGATCGTGACCTGCGGGGCGACGTCGGGCCCCAACCCGAAGGAAGAAATTCGTCTCATCTTCTGGAAGCAGCTTTCCATCCTCGGGTCCACGATGGCGAACGACCGCGAGTTCCGCGCGCTGCTCTCCGCGGTTTCCGCGGGCCGCCTCACGCCCCGCATCGACCAGGTGTTTCCGTTCTCCCGCGCGGCAGAGGCGTACCGACGCCTCGAAGAGGGGCGCCAGCATGGAAAGATCATTCTCGTCCCCGATCCTTCCTAGGAGCGTGTGCGAGTCATGTCCGTCGCGAGCGCGGTGAGGCCGAAGCGAGAGCGGGAGCGCAGGGCTTCCATGAGCGGGGGACCGGTCGGTCCCCCGGTACCCCCGGGTGCGCCGAGGCGTAGCCCCGCCACGCCGCACACGCCCCAGGGGTCCAAGGGACTGCCGAAGTCCCCAGCTCAGAATTCGACCGAGCATTCCGCTTGCGGCGAGAGACACGCCTTCGCGCAGCAGGAGATTACGAGGACAGGCTCCTAACGTGCCGTCCGGTCCGCCTCTTTCGATTCTGCAGATCCTGGAGAAGGGTCTGTTCTCCACCGGAAGCGTGGTGCAGATGTTCCAGCTGGCGCGGGGCCTTTCCCGACGCGGCCACCGCGTGGCGATCGTGTCTCGCGACGCCGGGGACGTTCCGGGCGAGGCGCGCCAGGAAGGGCTCGATTTCTACGCCCTGCCGTTAAAGCACGAGTTCGACTTCGCGAGCGCGCGGAAGCTGGCCGTCCTGGTGGACGAGCGAGAGGTGGACGTCATTCACGTGCACAAGGGAATCGCGCACTCCATCGCGCTCTTTTCGACTCTTTTCTCGCGCCGGCGGCCGGTGCTCGTCGTAAACCGGGGGGTCTCGTTCCCGCTCGACCCGTTCAATCGAATCAAGTACCACGTGCGGATGGACGCCGTCGTCACGGTGTGCGAGGACATCAAAAGAGTCATCGTGGCGTCGGGCCGGCTCGCGCCCGGGATCGTCCACGTGATCTACGCCGGCGTGGACCTCTCGGTGTTCGATCCCGACAGGACGGACGGGCCGAGAGTCCGCCGCGAGTGGGGAGTCTCCCCGGACGACACGCTGCTGGTTCAGGTCGGCGCGCGGGAGTGGAAGGGCTGGAGGGACCTGGTGTCCGCGACGGCCCTCCTCGCGCCGGAGTTCCCCCGGTTCCGCACGGCGGTCGTGGCGTGCGAGGACGAGGCGAAGAAGGCCGACGTTCTGGCGTTTGCCCGCGCGCAGGGTGTCCAAGACCGGGTGCTGCCGATCGGTTTCCGGTCGGACATGCCCGACGTCCTCGCCGCCGCCGACATGATCGCCGACCTCTCCTACGAGGGGCTGGGAGTGACGGGGACGCTGCGCGAGGCGATGGCACTCGGCAAACCGGTGCTCGGCAGCGCCGCCGGGGGAAACCCCGAGCTCGTCGTCGACCGCGAGTCCGGCCTGCTCGTCCCTCCTCGAGATCCTCCGGCGATGGCGGCGGCCGTCCGGCGCCTCCTGGCGGACCCGGCGCTGGCGGCGAGGCTCGGGCAGAACGCCCGCGCGCGCGTCGAGGCCGGGTTCTCCTCCGAAGTGCGCCTCGACCGGATCGAGGCCCTCTACCGGGGCCTCATCTCCGAAAAAGCCAGAGGGCGAGAGAGAAGAGGAGCGACAGCAGCAGGCAGGTGACCAGGGGGAACGCGAACGTCCAACCTCCCCGGCGCACCACGAAGTCGCCCGGCAGTCGTCCGGCATAGCGGGAGAGGACCGGCCACAGCACGGCCGCGGCGACCAGCAGGAGTCCCGCCGCCATCAGCAAGCCTCGGATCGGAAACTGCACGGTCGAGAACCTCCTCCCTGTCCCGTCTTGTCGCCCGTCGCCTTTGGTCTTTCGCCAGATCCGTGCCATGATCGCTTCCCCTCATCGGGCGCGCACGGGCTTTCCGAACGCACGCCATGACCGAAATCACGTCTCCCCGACGCCCCGTTCTCCGGATCCGCGATCTCCCGTGCGAAGAGCGTCCCCGCGAGCGACTCGCGCGGGTGGGCGCCGCCGCTCTTTCGAACGAGGAGCTCCTCTCGCTCCTGCTCGGTTCCGGCACGCGCGGCGAGAATGCTCTCGACCGAGCCCGGAGCCTCCTCGCCGAGCATGGCGGCTTAGTCGCCCTCGCCGGAATGTCGGGCGCCGAGCTGCGCCGCGAGCGCGGGATCAAAGGCGCCCGGGCCGCCGTCATCGAAGCCTCCCTCGAGCTCGGCCGGCGCCTGTCGACCGAGGCCATCGCGCCGCGCGACCTTTTCCACGAGCCGAATCTCGTCAAGGAGTATCTCCGCCGGGCGCGCGGAGACGGCGCGCAGGAGCGGACGGGTGCGCTGTTCGTCAACGCGAGGAACCGGCTGCTGAAGGACGATCCGGACATCTACCGGGGCACGCTCGATCGGGCGGTCGTCGAGCCGCGCGAGATCTTGAAGCGCGCCCTGCTGGCCAACGCGGCGGGAGTGATCCTGTACCACAACCATCCGTCGGGAGATCCCTCCCCGTCGCGGGAAGACCGCGAGTTCACCCGGAGGCTCGCAACCGCTGCCGAGTCAGTCGGCGTGCGGCTGCTCGATCACATCGTGGTCGGCCGTTCCGGCTGCATCTCGTTCCGCGAGGCGGGATTGCTGTAAGAAAGTTGACAGTTGACAGTTGAGAGTCGAGAGTCGAGAGTCCAGAGTGGAGCAGCCCGGCTGATCTGGGGCGCCACTCGGTGTATGTTGGGCGTCCCTTTCCGGGGGCTCTTTTGAACGCTCAACGCATAACGCTCAACGCTTAACCCTCAAAACTCTCAACTCCTAACTCTCAACTTCCTCGTGCGCTTCTACGCCACCACGCCGATCTACTACGTCAACGATCTGCCCCACATCGGGCACATCTATTCGACCGTCGTCGGCGATGCGCTGACGCGCTTCCACCGGTTGATCGGCGAGCCCACCCGTTTTCTGACCGGGACGGACGAGCACGGGCAGAAGATCGAGAAGGCGGCCTCCGAGCAGAACCTTCGGCCGATCGAGCTGGCGGACCGCGTGGTGGCGCGCTACGGCGAGCTCTGGAAGACGTACGACATCGCCAACGACGATTTCATCCGGACGACCGAGCCGCGGCACCGGCGCGGGGTGGAGGCGCTGATCGCCCGGATCGAGGCGGCGGGGGACTTCTACACCGCGAAGCACGAGGGGTGGTACTGCTCGGGCTGTGAGCTGTTCTATACGGAGAAGGAGCTCGATTCCGGGAAGCGATGTCCCATCCACGGCACCGTCTGCACCTGGGAGTCGGAGGAAAACGTCTTCTTCCGCCTTTCGAAGTACGCGGAACCTCTCCTGCGCCACATCGAGGCGCACCCCGAGTTCATCCGGCCCGAGACGCGGCGCGCCGAGGTGGTGTCCTTCATCCGCGGAGGATTGAACGATCTTTCGGTCTCGCGCACGACGCTCCAGTGGGGCATCCCCTTTCCGAATCATCCCGGGCACGTCGTCTACGTCTGGTTCGACGCCCTGGCGAATTACATCACCGCGCTGGGATTCGGAGCGGAGGACGATCGGCTCTACCGGGAATTCTGGGCCGACCCGGACTCCCGACGCGTCCACCTGATCGGCAAGGACATTCTGAGGTTTCACGCCGTCTACTGGCCCGTGTTCCTGCTGTCGGCCGGGCTTCCCCTGCCGACGACGGTCTGGGCCCACGGGTGGTGGCTGCGCGACGGGAAGAAGATCTCGAAGTCGGTCGGCGGCATCGTGCGCCCGGATGAGCTCGCCGCGACCTTCGGGCCCGACGCGGTGCGTTATTTCCTCCTGCGCGAGATGGCGTTCGGACAGGATGCCAGCTTTTCCGACGAGGCCTTCCTCGTGCGGTACAACGCGGACCTCGCCAACGACCTCGGCAACACCGTGTCGAGGGTCGCCGCTCTCTGCCGTCAGTCGTTCGGCTCGGCGCCCACCGTGCCTTGCGGCGTCAACGAGATTCACACGGCCTACCGGCCTCTCCGGAAGGAGTGGCGGGAGGCCATGGAAGAGCTCGCGTTCCACCGTGCTCTCGAAGCCGTGTGGAAGCTCCTCTCCCAGATCAACGGCTACGTGGTCAGCCGCGAGCCGTGGAAGATCCGGAAGGAGGAGGGCGCGTCCGACCGGCTGCAGAGAATCCTCTACGGAGCGGCCGAAGGCGTGCGGCTCGCAGCCGTCCTCCTCTCGCCGTTTCTTCCGGCGACGTCCCGGAAGGTCTTCGAGACGCTGGGTCTTCCGCCGCGCGACCCGGACGAGCACGACCTGCGCTGGGGAGGCCTGGTCCTGGGGGCGCCTCTCCCCGAGTCTCCGGCCCTCTTCCCCCGCGCCGACATCGCCGCGTATCTGAAAGGAGAGCAGAGTCCCATGGAAGACAAATCGATCCCCCCGCCGGCCGCTTCCGCCCCCGCGCCGGAGGCGCCGCCCGTCGAGACCACCCAGGCCGTCTCGCCCTCGATTCCCGACGCGCGCATCGGAATCGAAGAGTTTCAGAGAGTCCGACTGGTCACCGCGAAGGTGCTCACCGCCGAGCGGGTCCCCAAGTCCAACAAGCTGATGAAGCTCCAGGTCGACCTCGGGACCGAACAGCGGCAGATCGTCGCCGGGATCGCCGCCCGCTACGAGCCGGAGGTCCTGGTCGGCCGAAACGTCGTGATCGTGGCGAACCTGAAGCCCGCGAAGCTCATGGGCGTCGAGTCGAATGGGATGATCCTCGCCGCGACGGTGGGGGAAGCGGGCGAGCCCTCTCTGCTGGAGGTGGCCGCCGACGTCCCGCCGGGCAGCCGGGTGAAGTAGAGCTGTCAGCTGTCAGCTCTCAGCTTTCAGTTTTGAGTTCTCAATCTTGAGTTGAGTCAAGGGGAGACCCGTGTGAGCGACCGTCTCGTGCTGGCCGATTCACATTGCCACCTGCAGCTCGAGGGACGGGGCGGCGTCGCTGACGATACGGACGCGCTGCTCGCACGGGCGCGCGCGGCCGGCGTCGGGCGGTTCCTGGTCCCGGGGACGACGCTCGCCGATTCCGAGGCGGCGCTCGCGATCGCGCGTCGTCACTCCGACGTCGTCGCGGCGGTGGGCGTCCACCCGCACGAGGCGAAGAACTTCGATCCCGAGCGGGACGGGCCGCGTCTGGAAGCGCTGGCCCGCGACCCGAAGGCTGCCGCGATCGGCGAGGTCGGCCTCGACTTTCACTACGACCTTTCGCCTCGAAACGTTCAGATCGCCGTTCTCGAATGGATGCTGGATCTGGCGCGCCGCCTCAAAAAGCCGGCCATTCTCCACAACCGGGAGAGCGGCAGCGAGATGTACGCACTTCTCTCGCGTCAGGAACGCCGCGACCGCCCGGGCGTGTACCACTCGTTCACGGAGACGGCGGAGTACGGCCGCAAGGCGATCGACCTCGGGTACAGGATCTCGTTCTCGGGGATGATCACTTTCCGGGCCGCCGGGAACATTCGCGCGGCGGCAGCCGGGCTGCCGCTCGACGCTCTCTTGATCGAGACGGACACGCCGTTTCTCGCGCCCGTTCCCCACCGCGGGAAACCCGGGGAGCCGGCGTTCGTCGTCGAGACCGCGAAAGCGCTCGCGGCCGCGCAGGTCACCGACCTGGCGGCGGTCGCGGCGGCCACCACATCGAACTTCGACGCGCTCTTCCTCTCGTGAGCCCCCGCCTCTCTCCCGAGGAGTTCGATGCCTGCGTCGAGGAAGCGCTGGCGCAGGTCCCGCCCGCGTTCGCCCGCTACATCGAAAACGTCGTCGTCGTGGTCGAAGAGGAGCCGGCCGTCGAAGACTACGAGGAGACGGACACGCCGGACGACGACGAGCTCTTCGGGATCTTTCGCGGCATGGACGTCTTCGACCGCCAGTCGGCGGTCTCGCACCTGCCGGGCCAGATCGCGATCTTCCGAGGCCCGATCCTGCGGACCTGCCGCTCGAAAGGGGAAGCCATCCGGGAGATCCGCGACACGGTCGTCCACGAGATCGGACACGTGCTCGGGCTGTCGGATGAGGAGATGCCGTATTAGCCGAGAGGAGGGTTGAGCGTTGAGCGTTCAGCGTTTGTTGGGACACGAGGGCGAGGCGGGAGGAGGGGCCGGGAGCCGAGCGACTAACGGGAGCGAGACGGCCGCGGTACTCCGCGGTCAACTAGATCGGGAATCGAAAGAAGGGGGACGGCTGACGGCTCACTCTCCCCCTCTCCGCGGGCGCGCAGGAGGGGGGAGTTCCCGGGTTCGACGCTCAACGCATAACGCTCAACGCTTAACCGCGTTCTTCTTCACTTCCCCCCAGTGCGCGAGCGTCTTTTCTAGCGACTCGGACAGCTCCTTCCAGGCGGCCACGGCCTGGGTCGTCGGGGCGGTGTCCGAGCCCTCGACGACGGCATAGAGGCTCGCGAGCTTTCCGTTCAGGCCGGACAGGTCGTCCCGGTTCGCTCCCCGGCGGCCTCCGCCCGAGCCCTCGAGGGCGAGCAGGTCCGCCTCGTAGGTCGAGGGAGATCCCTTCCGCGCCTCCGCCTCGCCCGCCGGCTTCAGTCTCGCCCGCGCCGCTTTCACTTCCGTGAGCGCCGCCAGGTCGCGGGCAAGCGCGGCGGAGATCGCGGTCGCGAGGCGGAACCGGTCCGCGAGGCCTTCCGGAGGCGTCTTCACGCGGGGATCCATGCGCACCGTGAGAGGCGCCGTGACCGCGCGCCCGCCGGCCGTCAGCCGGACCGTGTACGCGCCCGCCAGGACCGCCGGACCGACCGGATGCCGCGGCGTGTCCCCCGGCACGGCCGAGATCGGGTATTCGTGCTCGAGCACGTCGGGGGGCAGGTAGTGCAGGTCCCACACGAAACGGTGCATCCCGGGCTCGGCGGACAGGATCGCCGGACGGCGGAGCCAGTAGGTTGGGACGTTCAACTCCGGATCCACCGGCTCCGGGCGATCCGCGCTCGTGTATTTCCGGACGAGCTTTCCCGCCGAGTCGAGGATCTCGAGGACGACCGGCTGCGCCGGCCTCGACTTCAGGACGTAATTCACGATGGCGCCGTCGGGAGGGTTCTGACCCGCCGGCTCTTCGGGGGGCAGGGGCGTGTCGGGCCACTGACTCCGCTTGACGCGCGTCGCCACCTGCGGCCGGAAGAGATGGACGTCGGGCACGACGGCCTCCGCCGCCATCTGGCGCAGGGGCGTGATGTCGTCCAGGATCCAGAAGGAGCGCCCGTGGGTCCCGACGACCAGGTCGTCTCCGTGCACGACGAGGTCGCGGACCGAGGTCGCCGGCAGGTTGTTCCGTACCGACTGCCACTCGTCGCCGTCGTCGAAAGAGACGTACACCCCGCGCTCCGTCCCGGCAAAGAGCAGGCCGCGGCGCTCCGGGTCCTCGCGCACCGCGTTCACGACCTCGTTCTCGGGGATTCCGCGGACGATCTCCTGCCAGCTCGCGCCGCCGTCGCGCGTCCGGTAGATGTGCGGGCGCAGGTCGTCGAGGCGGAAGCGGTTGACCGCGGCATACGCCACCGCGGGATCCGAGTGCGACGCCTCCATCAGCGAGACCTTGCTCCACGCCGTCAGGGCCTTCGGCGTGACGTCCTTCCAGGATTTGCCGCCGTCCGCCGTGACGTGGATCAGCCCGTCATCGGTTCCGACCCAGAGACGTCCGGCTTCCTTCGGGGACGGCGCGATCGTGTAGATGACGCCGCGATGCTTCCCCTTTTCGGGATCCATCGGGGCGAAGACGCCGACACTCGCGGGCATCTCCCACGCCGCGCGGGTCAGGTCGGGCGAGAGGACGCTCCAGTTGTTGCCGCCGTCCCGCGTGGCGAAGAGGACGTTGGCGCCGAGATAGAGCAGGTGCGGATCGAGAGGGGAGAAGAGCACCGGCATCGTGCGAACGAAGCGGTACTTTCCGCGGATCGGCGAGGGCGAGATGTCCGTGGTGTCGCCCGTGCGGACGTCGTGGCGGCTGATCTTGCCGCCGTAGAGGATGTTGGGGTCGAGCGGATCGGGCGCGACGTAGCCGTACTCCTCGACGCCCACGGGATGCCAGTTTCCGAAGTGAATCGAACCGTCGTCACTGCGGCTCGAGACGCCCGCCGAACCGCTCTCCTGCTGCCCGCCGTAGACGCGGTACGGAAACTGGTTGTCGGTGATCACGTGGTAGAACTGGGCGGTCGGCTGGTTGTACCAGGAGCTCCACGTCTTCCCGCCGTTGACCGAGATCGTCGCGCCCTGGTCCGCGGCGAGAAAGAGGATCTCGGGGTGGTCCGGGTTGATCCAGATCGTGTGGTAATCGTCGCCTCCCGGCGCGCCCTTGATCGCCGTGAAGGTGCGGCCTCCGTCGGTCGATCGGTACGTGGATGTATTCGCGGCGTAAACCACGTCGGGATTCTTCGGGTCGACTTTCACTTCGGCGAAGTCTCCTCCTCGCCCCCAGATCCGGTTCTCCGCGTTGACGCGCCGCCACGTGGCGCCGGCGTCGTCGGAGCGGTACGTCCCGCCGTGCCCGGCGTCCGCGTCCACCTGCGCGTAGAGGCGCGACGGATCCGACGGCGCCACCGCGATGCCGATCCGGCCGAGGCCCTCCGCGATCGTCGGGAGGCCCGACGTCAGCGGCTTCCAGGTCGTCCCCCCGTCCGTCGATTTGTAGAGCCCGCTTCCGGGCCCCTGGAACGAGGCGCCGATCTCCCAGGGGGCCTGCCGGGCCGCCCAGAGGTCCGCGTACACCACCTGCGGATTCTTCGGGTCAAACGCGAGCGCGATCGCGCCGGTGTTCTCGTCCTTGTAGAGGACCCTCTCCCAGTTGTGTCCTCCGTCGGTCGAACGGAAGACGCCGCGCTCGGGGTTGGGCCCGTACGGGTGGCCGAGAACGGCGGCGAAAACCCGGTTGGGATTCCCCGGATCGACGAGGAGGGCGCCAATCTGCTGACCGTCCCTCAAGCCGAGATGCTTCCAGCTCTTCCCGCCGTCGGTCGACTTGTAGATTCCGTCACCCGTCGAGAGGTCCGGCCGCTGGAGCCCCTCGCCGCTTCCCACATAGAGGACGTCGGGGTCGGACGGGGCGAGCGCGATGGCGCCGATCGACTGAGTCGGCTGATCCTCGAAGATGGGCACCCACGTGCGCCCCGCGTCCGTAGTCTTCCAGACGCCGCCGTTGTTGACGCCCATGAAGAAGACGTTGGGCTGCGAGGGAATCCCCGCCGCTCCGACGGTCCGTCCTCCCCGGAACGGGCCGATGCAGCGCCACCGCATCTCGGAAAAGATCCGTGGATCCGGTAGAGGCGCCGCCGATCCCGCGGCGGCGAGGCAGGCGAGGGCGATGAGTCCCGCGGCGAAGCGACGCGTACCGGTCACGGTTCCTCCGTCAGGGAAGTTGAGCGTTGAGCGTTTAGCGTTGAGCGTTCAAGGGGAGAGTTGAGAGTTCAGAGTTGAGAGTCAAGTCGGGACTGAGAAGAGGGCCAAACCAGGGGCTGCTGATCAGGACTTTCCGCGTTCGAGGCTGGGGCGGTCCCATCGGCCGGTTTGCGCGGCGGCGTCGTACGTGGATTGAAAGAAGGCGAGGGCGTCGGCCTCGGGATCCGGGGACGCGGCGACGGCCTCATAAGGCAGCAGGTATTCGCCGAGTGTCGTGTCGAAGCGCGCCGCCGCCGGCCGGACGGGAAGCTCCCGGAAGCCCTTCGGCTCGGGCGCGGCGTAGGAGTAGAAGACGGGTTCCTCGAGGCCCGGCCCTCCCGGCCAGAACCCGGCGCTCGACACTTCATGGGAGTAGGCCTCGCGCGTGATCGCGTCCGCTCCCGCGCGCGGGGGGGCGATGCGGCCCGAGAACCTCGTCACGCAGAGATCGAAGCTGCCCCAGAAGAAGTGAACGGGGCTGCACTTCCCGAGGTATCCGGAGCGGAACCTCTGGAGCACGCGTTCGCTGCTCGAGAGGATCCGGCGCAGCCGCTCGACCGGTTCCCGGTCGTACGCCGCGTGGTGATGGTCCTCTTCGAACCGGACCGGATTGGGGATTTCGACCGGCATGGTCCGGATCGGAACGGAGATGCCGAGGGAGTCCAGGGCTCCCACCAGCTCCTCGTGGAATTGCGAGACCGAGCGCGGCGAAAGGGGGAGCTCGCGGCGCGCCCGCCCTGACGTCGTGACCGTAAGGCGGTGGTCCACGAAGTCGAAGGCGATCTCGAAGCTGCCCGCCGGATCCGGAATCGCCCCCGTGGTCAGCCCCCTCGGCGTGACGAGGAAGGCGGCATTCCACCAGTGGTTCACGAGAGGAGTCCGCGCGAGCTTGATCTTCCCGGGGATCTGCATCCACCGGTGCAGGGTCTCGTACGTGTCCCGCCAGGAGGCGAGCGGGAGGGAAGGCCATTGAGTCATTGGGAAATCAGTTGTCAGTTATCAGTCGTCAGTTATCAGTCATCAGTTCGGAGTCCTCGCAGGCGCATTCTCCCTGTTGGGCGAGAAAAAACAAAAGGGGCGCCGAAGCGCCCCTGTCCGAAGACTGAAAACTGAGAACTGAGAACTGACGACTCCCTTCACATCGCCGCGGGCAGCCGCAGTGGCTGCTCGAGCGTGAAGGCGGTCGAGCGGCCCGCTTCGATCGAAAAGTCAAGGTCGCCTCCGAGAGCCGCCACGCCGGTTCCCGCCGCGGCGCCGGCCGCCGCGCCTTCGAGGGTGCCCTTCGTGTTGCCGCCGAGCACCTGTCCCAGAATCGCGCCGACCGCCGCGCCGCCTGCGATGTACCCGGCGTTGCGCTTGGTGTGGGTGTCCCCGACGCGTGAATACGCCGACGTCGCGATCGCGATCGTCCGGCCGTTCACGTCGAGGTCGGTCAGGCGGAACCGCAGCTCCGCAGGCCGCGCGAGCTTGCCGGAGTCGACGACATGCTCGACCTTTCCGTGCACGCGGGTCCCCGAAGGCGCCACGACCGTGTCGTCCTCGGCCAGGAGGTCGTCGAGAAGCTCTCCGGAATAGACCTCGCCCTCCCGCGCGCCCGCCGTCGAGATCGTCTTGTCGAATCTCGCCCTCAGGATCGTGCCGGCCGGGACCTCGTGCTCCCGCCGCCCCGCCGGCGCCCGACGCGCGTCGGAGGCGCCCGTCGCCTCTCCAGAGCGGGCGACTCCCGTTGCGGAGCCGGTCTTCGCCGTCGTCGACCGCGTGCGACGGCGGACGGCATTTCGCTGCGACGCTTCGACCGGGTCGACTGTCACGATTGTCGTCGTGGTCGTCGTCGTGGTCTGCCGCACTCCATCGGGGAGCGCCGGCGCGGACCCCGGAGCCGCGCCGGCAGCCGCCGAAGCGTCGGCCGGTACGGGTGTGGCTGCCGCGGTAGAGGTCTCGCCGGTTTTCTGACATCCCGCCGCAAACGCGAGGCCCAGGACGACGCCAGCGGCCGTGATCTGAAATTTTCTCGAAATCATGTGACCTCCTGAATGACTGAGATGGTTTCTTCCTCGACAGAGCAAGCGGCATGCCTTAATCAGCTGCCGCGCCAGGGCGGAACCCAGACGACTGAAGAGAAAAACGCGGCCTCGCGGCCGCGCTTTTCTTCTCCGAAACGAGAAGGGCTTACCTGCGGGGGCCCCGGGGTCCTCTCTGGTCTCCTCGCGGCCCGCGGTCGTCGCGAGGGCCACGCTCGTCCCGCGGTCCGCGATCGTCGCCGTGGTCGTCAGGGCCGCCCCCCGCCGGAGCCAGGGCCATCTCGGCCTCGAGCTCCTCCTTGGAGAGCGCCTGTTTGCGGGACAGCTTGATCTTGCCCATCGGATCGACGGCGATGATCTTGACCGTGACCTCGTCGCCTTCCTTGACCACGTCGGTCGTCTGACGCACGCGGTACGGCGCCAGCTCGGAGATGTGCACCAGGCCGTCCTGCCCGGGGAGGATCTCGACGAAGGCTCCGTACGGCTCGACCCGGCGCACCTTTCCTCGGTAGACCTTGCCGATCTCCGGTTCCTGCGTGAGGCTCTCGATGATCTCGATCGCGCGCAGCGCCGCGGCCTCATCCGACGAGGCGATCGAGACTTTTCCCGAGTCCTCCACGTCGATCTTGCATCCCGTCGATTCGATGATCGACCGAATGGTCTTGCCGCCGCTGCCGATGACGTCGCGAATGCGGTCGCGGGGGATCTGCATCGTAAAGATGCGCGGCGCGAACGGGGAGATGTTGGTCCTCGGCTTGTCGAGCGCCGCCGTCATCTTCTCCAGGATGTGGAGGCGGCCGGCGCGCGCCTGCTCGAGAGCGCGCTCCAGGATCTCGCGGGGAAGGCCCTTGATCTTGATGTCCATCTGGAGCGCGGTGATTCCCTCGCGGGATCCCGCGACCTTGAAGTCCATGTCGCCGTAGTGGTCCTCCTGTCCGGCGATGTCCGTCAGGATCGCGAAGCGGTCGCCGTCGGAGACGAGCCCCATCGCGACGCCGGCGACGGGGGACTTGATCGGAACGCCGGCGTCCATGAGAGCGAGCGTCCCGCCGCAGACCGTGGCCATGGAAGACGACCCGTTCGACTCCAGGATGTCGGAGACGACGCGGACCGTGTAGGGGAAGGCGTCTTCGTTCGGGAGCACGGGCGAGAGCGCGCGCCGCGCGAGGTTCCCGTGCCCGATGTCGCGCCGGGACGGGCCGCGCAGGAACTTGGCCTCCCCGACGGAAAAGGGCGGAAAGTTGTAGTGGAGCAGGAACGTGTGCTCGTGCTCGCCTTCATATTCTTCGATGATCTGCGCGTCGTCGGAGGTGCCGAGCGTCGCCGTCACGAGCGCCTGCGTCTCGCCGCGGGTGAAGAGCGCCGAGCCGTGCGTCCGGGGGAGAAGGCCCACTTCGCATTCGATCGAGCGGACCTGGTCGAACGCGCGGCCGTCCAGCCGCTGGCTCTTGCCGAGGATCGTCTCCCGCGTGAGCGTCTTGACGAGGTCGTCCGCCGCCTTGGCGGTCTGCTGACGGAGGGCCGGATCGCTCTCCGGGACCATCGAGGCCGCGGCCTTCTTGACCGCCTTAATCTCGGCGTAGGAAGCGATCTTGTTCTTCATGGTGAGGGCGGCCATCATCGGCGCCTCCCACTTCTGCCGGACCTCGGCGGCGACCGCGGGCGTGTACGCCTCCGGGGCTTTCCAGTCGGGCTTCATGTAGCCGGCCTGCCGCTGGAGTTCCTTCTGCGCCCCGCAGATCTTCCGGATGAACTCGTGCCCGAAGAAGATCGCGTCGATCATCGTCCGCTCCGCCACCTCGCGGGCGCCCGCCTCGACCATGACGACGGCGTTCTCCGTCCCGGCGACGATCAGGTCGACGTCCGACTTGTCGCGCTCGGCGTTCGTCGGATTGACCACGAACTGGCCTTCGACGTGGCCGACGCGCACGGCGCCGACGGGGGTGTAGAAGGGGATCAGAGAGCACGTCAGCGCGACCGACGCTCCATTCAACGCCAGGACGTCGGGGTCGTTCTGGCCGTCCGCGGAGAGCACGAACGCGATCAGCTGCGTCTCGTGGTTGAAGCCTTTCGGAAAGAGCGGCCGCATGGGGCGGTCGATGAGCCGGGACGTCAGGGTTTCCTTTTCCGTCGGCCGGCCTTCGCGCTTGAACCAGCCGCCCGGGATCCGGCCCGCCGCGTACGTGTTCTCACGGTAGTCGACAGTCAGGGGAAAGAAGTCCGCGTTTTCCTTCGGCTCCTTCTGAAAGACGGCCGTGCAGAGGACGACGGTGTCGCCGAAGCGCACCACCGCGGATCCGTCCGCCTGCTTGGCGAGCTTGCCGATCTCGATCTCGAGGCTGCGGTTCCCGAGCGGAACGGAGATGGTCTGTCGCATGATTTCCTTTCGAGGCCGGCGAGGGGAAAAGGACTGCGGCCGCGGGGCGGAATGCCCCGACGCTCCGGCAGAGAAAATGTCCCGGCCCTCGGGCCGATGGATGTTTTTTACTTACGGAGGCCGAGCCGCTCGATCAGCCGGTGGTAACGATCGGCATCCTCGCTCTTCAGGTAGTCGAGCAGGCGCCGGCGCCGGGAGACGAGCTTCAAGAGCCCGCGGCGGGAGTGGTGGTCCTTCGCGTTCGTCTTGAAGTGCTCGGTCAGGTAGGTGATCCGGTTCGTCAGGAGGGCGACCTGGACCTCGGGGGAGCCGGTGTCGGTGTCATGGGTGCGGTAATCCCGCACGATGTTTGGCTTTTCCGTCGTCTGGTAGGTGGTAGCGTTCAAGAATCCTCCAATAGCCTCTATAACACCCTACTTTTTTAATAAACGGCAAGCCTAGCACGGGCCGGAGCAGGCGCAAAGGGGCTTGAGTCCGGGTCGACAGGCGGCAGGCGGACCGAAGCCGGGAATCGGGAGCCGAGCGACCAATGGGAGCGAGACGGCCGCGGTACTCCGCGGTCAACTAGATCGGGAATCGGGAATCGGGAATCGAGGACGGGAAACGGGAAACGAAAAAGGCGGGTTTCTGGCTGATAGCTGATAGCCGATAGCTACTCACCGCCTCCCGCCTCCCGTCTCTTCGGCCAGCACGATCCTCGGCTTCAGGATCGACACGCCGCCCTGGCCGATCGGGGAGACCTGCGCGAGGGCGACCATTTCGTCCCCGGGTCCGATAAGAGTCACCCAGGCCCCGTCTGCCGAGGCCAGGCCGCGCGCCGGGATCGACTGTCCCTTGCGGACCTTCCACGCCTCGAGGGAGGCGAGCCGAAGCCGCTCGAAAGGAAACGGGACGCGCGAGAGGGGAAGGGCGTGCGGCCGCGAGAGTCTCTCCGCGGCGGGCAGCGATTCGAAGAGCTCGAGCGCGACCGCCTCTTCCACGCGGAAGTCGCCGATCCGCGTTCGCCGCAGGCTCTCGAGGTGCGCGCCGCAGCCGAGCGATTCGCCGATCGCGTGCGCGATCGACCGGATGTAGGTGCCGGAAGAGCAGGAGATCGAGAACTGGATGCGTCCGCCGGCCGGCGGCGAGAGGACGAGCTCCGACACGCGCACCTTCTTGGGGAGCACCGGGACTTCTTCGCCCCGCCGGGCCATCTCGTAGAACTTGCGGCCCTTGATCTTCTTCGCCGAGTAAGGAGGCGGAGACTGCAGAAACTCCCCCCGAAACGGTGAGGCGGACGCCTCGATCTCCTCCGCGCCGATGCCGGCCGCGTCTTTCTCCGCGCCGAGGGGCTCGCCCTCCCGGTCGTACGTCGCCGTCGCGAGGCCGAGCCGGATGGTGCCCTCGTAGGACTTGTCGAGCAGGGTGAAAAATCCCTGGAGCCGGGCGGCGCCCCCGGCGCACAGGAGGAGCAATCCCGTCGCCATGGGATCGAGCGTCCCGCTGTGGCCGATGCGGGGGACCCCCGTCGCGCGGCGCGCGCGCTCGACGACGTCGTGGGAGGTCAGGCCGCCGGGCTTGTCGATCAGGATGAGGAAGCCGCGCGCGAGAGAATCGGGCCGCGTCACTCCGTTGCGCCCTCGTCGGGCGCGGTCTCCGCGCTCTCGTCCTCGTCCTGCTGGCGCGGGACGACCTTCGCGAGGAGCTCCTCGATGCGCGCTCCCTGCTCGATCGAGCGGTCGGCGAAGAAGTGAAGCTCGGGCGCGAAGCGCAGGACGCACCGCCGTCCGACTTCGCGCCGCAGGAATCCCGAAGCCCGGTCGAGGGCGGCGAGCGCGGCGTCGCGCTCGGCGTCGCCCCCGAGGGCCGAGAAGTACACGCGGGCCGACCGGAGGTCCGGCGGCATCTCGACCTCGGTGATCGTGACGTTGCGCAATTCCGGATCGTGCGCCTCGAGAACCACCAGGCGGGAGATCTCCGCCCGAACGAGATCGGAGACCCTCTGGGCGCGTCGGGATTCTTTCTTCATGAAGACGGCAGGCGGAAGGCAGCAGGAAGGAGCGCGCACACCGCGCGGCTCCGGGCAGGAGGCCGCCCGTCCGATAGCGGCCGCTCCGCCCGCTTCAGAGTCCGCCGGAAGGGAAGGCGTCCGGCGGACAGATGCCGGCCGAGGCGAGACCGCCTCCCGCCTCCCGCCTCCCGCCTCCCGCCCCGTTCACACATGAATGAACTCATTGCGATAGTCCAGAATCTCGCCGTCGAGGTTCGATTGGACGAACCCGAGCACGTTCTGCAGCAGGGCGTCCAGCGGCGGCTGGTCCGGCCCGACCACAGCGACGCCCAGCTCGCACCGCTGGAGAAGATCCTGACCTCCGACCTCGGCCGCGGAGATCTCGAATTCGTGTCGAATGCGACTCTTCAGGCTCTTGACGATCATGCGTTTTTCTTTGAGACCGCGGCATCCCGGAAGGTAGAGATCGAAGACCGCGTAGGCGAGGACCATGGGCTGTCAGCCTGCGGCTGCCAGGTTCTCAGTCGTCAGTTTTCAGTCTTCAGTCTCGGGCCGGGAGAAGACGTCGAAACGCAGCCTCGCGGTCGAACTGAGAACTGAGGACTGACAACTGAAAACTCTCACCCATTCATCACGCCGGCGACCTTTTCGACCTGGTACGCCTCGATGATGTCGCCCACCTTCACGTCCTGGTACTTCTCGAGGCCGATGCCGCACTCGAACCCCTGTTTGACCTCCGAGATGTCGTCCTTGAACCGCCGCAGGGATCCGATCTTGCCTTCGTAGATCACCCGGTTGTCGCGGAGGAGGCGCACCTTGGAGGTTCGGCTGATGGAGCCTTCGGTCACGTAGCAGCCCGCGACGATCCCGAACTTCGGCACCTTGAAGGTGTTGCGGACCTCGGCCCGGCCCTGCGCGACTTCTTTCAGGGTCGGATCGAGCAGGCCCTCCATGGCCAGCTTGATCTCGTCGGTGACGTTGTAGATGACGGTGTGCAGACGGATGTCCACCCCGGCCTTCTCGGCCTCGGTTTCCGCCTTCTTTTCCGGGCGGACGTTGAAGCCGACGATGATGGCCTTGGACGCCGAGGCGAGCAGCACGTCGTTGATGTTGATCGCGCCGACGCCGGCGTGGATGACGGACACCTTGACCTTCTCGTTGGAGAGGTTCGAGAGCGACTGGTTCAACACCTCGACCGACCCGGCGACGTCCGCCTTCAGCACGATCGAGAGGTCCTTGACGCGGCCTTCCTGGATCTTGCTGAAGAGCTGGTCGAGCGAGAACTTCGACGAGGCCGCCATCACCTTCTCGCGATCCTTGGCTTGGCGGAACGCCACGACGGACCGCGCCTTCGCCTCGTCCTCGACTCCCTGGAAGGTGTCGCCCGCCTGAGGGAGGTCCTCGAAACCGGTGACCTCCACCGGCGTCGCGGGTCCGGCGATCTCGATCTTGACGCCGCGGTCGTCCTGCATCGAGCGAACGCGCCCGAACACGGATCCGGCGAAGAAGACGTCGCCCACCTTCAGGTTGCCGGCCTGCACGAGGACGGTCGCGAGGTTCCCGCGGCCGATCTCGCGGCGGGCCTCGAGCACCACGCCCCGGGCCTCGTCCACGACGGGCGCCTTCAGCTCCTGAAGCTCCGCGACGAGAAGGATGAGCTCGAGCAGGTGATCGATACCCTCCTTCTTCAGGGCGGAGATCTCCGCCGAGGGAACGTCCCCGCCCCAGGATTCCAGCAGCACGCCGCGGTCGGCGAGCTCTTTCTTCACGCGATCGGGGTTCGCGTTGTTCTTGTCGATTTTGTTGATGGCGACGACGATCGGGACCTTGGCCGCGCGGGCGTGGTCGATGGCCTCGATGGTCTGCGGCATGACGCCGTCGTCCGCCGCGACGACGAGCACGACGATGTCGGTCGCCTTCGCGCCGCGCGCGCGCATCGAGGTGAACGCCTCGTGGCCGGGCGTGTCGAGGAAAACGATCGGCTTGCCGTTGGTCTCGACGCGATACGCGCCGATGTGCTGCGTGATTCCGCCCGCCTCGCCCGCGGCCACGTTGGCCTGGCGGATGGCGTCCAAGAGCGAGGTCTTCCCGTGGTCGACGTGCCCCATGACGGTGACGACCGGCGCACGAGTGACCCTCGCCGCTTCCGCGGCCTCCGCCTCGCCCGGACGCGACTGCGAGTCCGCGGCGCGAGAGAGCTCCAGCTCTTCCTCGAACGAGACGACCGCCGCCTCGGCCCCGACCTCCTTGGCGATCTGGATCGCGGTCTGCGCGTCGAGAGGCTGATTGACGGTCGCCATGATCCCGCGCTGCATGAGCAGGCGGAGGATGTCCTTCGCGAGAACGCCGAGCTTCTCGGAGAGCTCCTTGACCGTGACGCCTTCCGACAGAAAGACGGGGCCGGTGGGCAGGGGCTTCTTGAACTCGAGCAGTTTGCCGGAATCGTGCGTGCGCGTTTCCTTCGCCGCCCGCCGCAGGGCGGACTTCGAGATCGGCCTCGCCGTCGGGACCTCTTCGCCGTCGGTCTTTTCGATCAGCGGCAGGGAGATGTCCGAGTACGTGTCTTCCTGGTAGGTGCCCACGAACTCGCGAAGATCGACTTCGTCGGCAACGGTGATCTTCGGCTTGGCTCCGCCTTTCTTGGCGTTCTTCTTCGCGTCTTCCTTGTCATCCTTCTTGCGCTTCGGCGCGGCTCGCTCCGCCGTGGCCGGCGGCGCGGTTCCGCGTCCGGCCGCGGGACCGGTCGGCCGCCCGAGCGCGGGCGCTCCCGGCCTGCCCATCGGCGCGCCGACGCGCCCGGGTCCTCCGAGCGGACGCGCGCCCGGCCCGCCCGGAGTGGGCCGGTACACGGACGGCCCTGCGGGACCCGACGGACCCATCGGCCGGCCCGGAGTCCCCGAGGCCGGACCCATCGGCCGGCTGATGGGACCTCCGGAGGGTCCCATCGGGCGGCTCGGCGCCCCCGCCGCCGGGCCCATCGGACGGCCGGCCGCGCCCGGCGGCGCCAGCGAGGGTCCTGAAGGACGCCCGGGGGCGACGGGACGCGCAGGCACGACGGGACGAGGAGGCAGGATGATCTTGCGGGGGATAGCCCTGGCCGCCGGGGCTCCCGCGGCCGAGACGGGGGCGACGCCCGGCGCCGGCGGAGCGACCGCCGCCGTGCCCGGGGCGGGCGCGGCGGGAGGGGGAGCGGCGGGAGCGGCTGCCGGCGGTGCGGCGGCGGGCGGCGAGGTCGCGGAAACGGCTTCCGGCTCCGGCTCGGCGTCGATGACGGCGGTGCGGGCCGGCTCCGCCGGCACGGCCGCCCGCGCGGCGCGCGGCTCCGGCTTCGGGCGGGGAGCGTCGACCGCCGGCTCCTCGGCGGCCCCGGGGGGCTTCTCGATGATCTTGATGCGGGAGAGCGCGCTCTTCTGCGGCCGCGGCGCGCGCGACTCGGTGTCGCGCACGATCAGCTGCTTGGGCGCGTGGGTCTTTCCCTGGAGGATCGCCAGCACGGTCGATTCATCGAGCGCCGCCTGCGGAGACTTCACGTCGACGCCGATCGACTGCAGGAGGAAGAGAACCTCCTTGCTGCCGATCCCCATCTGCGCGGCGAGCTCCTCGACTCGGATCTTTCCCATAGGCTCCGCTTTACTCCCCGACCGTCGTTTCTTCGGCCGTCTCGGAAATGTTTTCGTTCTCGTCCGACTCGCCGGCCTCGCCGTCTTTCTCGGCGGGCGGGTTCGCTTCGAAGGCGCGAGCGGACTCGAGGACCTTCTCCGCCGATTTCTGCCCGAGCCCGGGGATTTCCGCGAGCTCCTCGGCGCTCTTCTCGAGCAGCTCGGAAAGACTCGTGATCCCCGCCTCCGCCAGCTTCTCGACGGTCTTCTCTCCGATACCCGGAACTTCCGCGAGCGGCGTCTGCCGGCGGCGCGACGCCTGGAGCATCCGCGACAGCGCCTCGGCGACCTCGCCCTTGACCTCGCTCTCGCCCTTGATCTCGATCTTCATCCCGATCAGAGCGGACGCGAGCCGGACGTTCTGGCCCTTCTTGCCGATCGCGAGCGAGAGCTTGTCGTCCGGGACGATCAGCTCCATGCGGTGGCCTTCGGCGTCGATGATGACGCGTTTGACTTCCGCCGGTGCGATGGCGTTACAGAC
>JBBRDK010000008.1:0-61185 GCA_038203955.1 Thermoanaerobaculia bacterium
CCACGCGACGCTCGAAGACGCGAGGCGGGCGGGCTTCCAGGCCTGCCGGCGTTGCCGGCCGGATGCGAGAGGCCGAACGAACGATCGCGAAGCGTCGCAGATCCTCCATGGGGGCGAGACCGTGGAGGACCGGGTGGAGGCGATCGAATGGGCGCGCGCCGCCGCCGATCTGGACGGCCAGGGTTGGGCGATGCTCCCCGGCTTTCTGTCGGCCGCGGAGTGCGAGGCCCTGGCCGCCCTCTATGAGGTCCCGGGCCTCTTCCGCAGCCGCGTGGTGATGGCGCGACACGGCTTCGGGCGGGGGGAGTACCAGTATCTCTCCTATCCGCTGCCGGACCTCGTTCGGGACCTGCGCACCGCGATCTATCCGCGTCTCGTGCCCGTCGCCGACCGATGGAACGAGGCGCTGGACATCGACGCGCGTTACCCCGCCGCCCACAAAGAGTTCCTCGCGCGCTGTCACGCGGCCGGCCAGCTTCTTCCGACACCGCTTCTCCTCCGGTACGGAGCCGGCGACTACAACGCGCTGCACCAGGACCTCTACGGCGATCACGCCTTCCCGTTCCAGGCCGCGTTTCTGCTTTCAGAGCCGGGTCGCGACTTCACGGGCGGCGAGTTCATCCTGACGGAGCAGAGGCCGCGCATGCAGTCGCGAGCCGAAGTCGTCCCTCTGCGCCAGGGCGACGGGGTGATCTTCGCCGTGAGCACAGGCCGGTGCAGGGGACCCGGGGCCACTATCGCGTCAACCTGCGTCACGGAGTGAGCCGACTGCGCTCCGGGCAACGGCACACCCTGGGGGTGATCTTTCATGACGGGGCGTAGCGCCGGCGGACGATGAAGACCCGGGACGTGCTCGCGCGGCTCGACGCCGCGTGGGGAGAGCTCGAGGATTCCTACGCCGGCCTATCGGATGCCGAGCGGCTCGTTCCGGGCGTTTCGGGGACGTGGTCGGTCCGCGACGTGATCGCGCACGTCTCCTGGTGGGAGGAGGAGGCGCTCGAACACCTTCCGTTGATCCGCGAGGGCGGAAGGCCGCCGCGGTACAGCGTTCGGTACGGCGGCATCGACGCCTTCAACGCGCTCATGACCGAAAGGCGGAAACATCTGGCGCTCGCCGAGGTCCTTTCCCGGCATCGCGAGACCCACGAGCGGCTGATCGCGTACGTGCGCGGCGCCCCCGAGGACCTCTTCACCCGGGAGACGCGGTTTCGCCGGCGGCTGAAGCTCGACACGTATGGACACTACCCGCTCCACGCGGCCGCGATCGAGCGGTGGCGGAAGCGTCGGCCCGGCCTCGGGGAGATCACGATGACGGCGTCCTCCGGACGGTGACGGCGTTCGCCGCAGGAACGCCGTCACCTCGCAGCGCCGTGAGCGCGGCTTCGCTGTCACCGCGGGCGGATCGGCCGGATCAGGATTCGAATGCCGCTTCGTCGTGCATCAGGCGGATCTCCGACTCGCCTTCGCCCACGACCTCGAGAAATTTCTTCGCCCAATCGATCGCTTCCGCTTTGGAGTTCACCCGTACGATCGCGTAGCCCGCGATCAGCTCCTTCGTCTCCGTGAAGGGGCCGTCGGTCACCGAGAACTTCCCTCCCGAGATCCGGACGCGCACGCCGCTGGAGCTCGGCTGGAGGCCGTCCGTCGAAATCAGCACGCCCGCTTTCGCCATGTCTCCGATCAGGCGTCCCATGTCCGCCATTTCCTTCTCGGTCGGCGGAGCGTCGGTCTCTCTTCCGGGCTTGTACAGCATCATGAATCGCATGGGGTCTCTCCTTTGAAAAAATCGACGGCGAGCGGGGCGCCCCGGGCGCTTCGCCCGGAACTCGTTTTCCCGTCTCTACTCAGACGACGAACGGGAAGCCGGCTGATCGACCTGCCCCGCCCGCTTTTTCCAGCGCGGGCGCCGCGCCCCGGGAAGACCGGCCGCTAGGAAGCCCGCAGCGGGATGAGCGCCCTCAGACGGTCTTCCCGGAGGTAGAGCCCGAGCCATATCAGGATTCCGAGCACGATCTGCACGATGAACGGGTCGCCGACGCGCCAGTGCGTGCAGATGGCGCCGCCGATGAACCCCGTCAGCAGGATGGCTCCGAGAACGGACGTGGCCGGGATCAGGTAGATCACGACGCACGCGATTTCGAGGATCGCCAGGGGGACGATCACGGATTCCGGGATGCCCATGTGCGCGATGCCCTTGGACAGCTCGGGCCCGCCCTTCAACTTCATGAACGCGCTCATCAGGAAGACGAGACACACCACGATCGAGATCCCGCGGCCGACCCACACGATCTTCCCGCTTGCTGCCATGTTGATCCTCCTCATCGGTGACGGCTTCGCCGGCGGCTCCCGCTTCCGGAATCGTTCCTTATTTCTGGTTCGCGGCCGCTTTCGCCCGGATCCGCTCCTCCTGCTCCCGCAGCTCCGGCGTGAACTCCGCGCCGAAGTCCTCGGCCTCGAACACCTGGCGGATCTCGATCTCGGACTCGGTGCCCGGGAAGGGATTGGGCGCGCGCTTCACCCACTGGATAGCCTCCTCCTTCGAGTTCACCTGGATCAGCCAGAAGCCGGCGATCAGCTCCTTGGTCTCGGAAAACGGCCCGTCGATGACGGTCCTCTTGTCTCCGGAAAACCGGACGCGGGCGCCCTTCGAGCTCGGCTGCAGGCCCTCGCCCGCGAGGAGCACCCCGGCCTTCACCAGCTCTTCGTTGTATTTGCCCATTTCGGCGAGGAGCTTCTCGTCCGGAAGAACGCCCGCCTCCGAGTTTTTGTCCGCTTTGACGATGACCATGAATCGCATCATGTAACTCCTTCTAGGTTTTGCGCCTGGCTTAGGTTTCGGTTTCGGCCGCGGGTCGTGGTTCAACTATCATGACGAACGGGAGACGGTGAAATCGACACGTCGACCGATTTTTTCAGCGCTGCAGGCTTCGAGATCGGTCGGAAGCGGCGGTCACATGCGAGCCACCATCATTCCTCCAGTGACTGGCCAACTCTACGAGGGCCTCCCGACACAACGCACAGAAGGCGAACGCTTTGAGCGTCGATTCAGAGCCGGAGCGTGACGGGGAACGTCTGGGCGGGCGACGTGAGCCTCGCCAACCGCTCTCCATGGCCACTCACCGGCATCGATTGACGACGACTGCCATATCCCGAAAAGCACCCACCGTGCTGGCTCACCAATGACCCCAGATTTGAAGGCCGTCAATGAGTGAGGCGATCTCCGCGGTGGTGCTTTCGTCTATCCTAGGTTTTGACCATGAGCAAGAGAGAGGTGCGAAAACGCCCTTCAGCCGGGAAAGCGGAGCTAAAATCGGCGGCTCCCCGCCAGAGGGCTGCCTCTCCTGCACCGACCGGAGGAGATCGACTCAGAGTCGCCGTCGCCGCATTGCCCGCGCTCTTCTGCGAAATCCTTTCACGCCAACTCGACGGGGAGCCGAACTTCGTCGTCGTCGGCCGGGCCTGCAGCGAGGACACTGTCGGGAAATTGGTTGCGAACGAAAATCCGCAGGTCTTGCTCTTCGACTATGAGGGGCTCGGACCAAACGGGGAAGGCACCGTGCGTCGGCTCCGTCGCGCGACGCCGGCCACGCGAATTCTCGTCCTGGCGTCTCGATCGAGCGATGAAACCGTAGAGCGCGTGTTGCGCGCCGGAGCCTCGGGTCTGGTCGGCAAGCAGCTCGAATTTTCGGTCGTCGTGCGAGCGGTCCGCGCGGTGGCCGATGGAGAGATCTGGGCCAATCGTCGCGCCACGTCCCTCGCCCTCGAAAACTTGACCGGGCCTTCCGGGAAGAAGGGGCGGCACGATCTCACCAAACGGGAGGAGGAGGTCGCGGACGCCTGCGGCCGAGGGATGCGAAACAAGGAAATCGCCAAACTCTTGAAGATCAGCACGAAGACGGTCAAGGGCCATCTGAACAATATCTTCCGAAAGCTTCAGGTGGACAACCGTTTCGCGCTCGCTCTTCAGATCATCGAACGCATACAACCAAAGTCCTAGATCCTTTTCTCACACAATCTCGGGGCCAAAGGCCTGCCTTGCGGCGTCCATCGCGGATGTAGCCTTGGCCGCTCACCAAATCGCTGCAGATAACTGAAGAGGGTAATCCCCCGACCTCTTCACGCGTGTGTAGCGCAGGAGCGTTGAGCGAGATAGCTGGCATTCATCACCATTCGCGGCTCAGAGCCTTACGACCGGAAAATTTCATGATGCCGTTTCCCTACATGTTCGCGAGGCACGCGGCTCAAACGCCTGAGGCGATCGCGGTCCGGTACGAGGGAATGGCAATGACCTATCGGAAGCTGGATTTGCGTTCGAACCAACTCGCGCGAGTGTTGGCGAGACGCGGTGTGGGCCCGGAAAAGACTGTGGGCATCCTGCTTCTCCGATGCCCGGAAGTTGTCGTTGCCATTCTCGCCGTGATGAAAGCGGGCGGGGCGTTCGTACCGATAGACGCTCACATGCCGGCGGATCGGATACGTCTAATGCTCAAGGAGGCAACGGTAGGAGTTACGGTGACCCATCCCGACCAGAGGGAGCGGCTTGACCTGTCCGTCGCCTCCGTCGTCTATCCCTCCGACGGCGCTGACATGCCGGGCACTCCTTACGAGACGATAGTGGCACCTTCGGACGCCGCGTATGTGATCTTCACGTCCGGCTCGACGGGTCAGCCCAAGGGCGCGACGATCGAGCACGGCAGCTTGAGCGCCTACACGCTGGCTATCCTCGAGCGACTTTGCATCCGCGAGGGTCTGATTTATGGCCACATTTCCACGTTTGCGGCAGATTTAGGCCACACTTCACTTTTCCCGGCGCTTGCATCCGGCGGCTCGATCAACATCATTGCAAGCGAACGACAGGCGGATCCACTTGCGTTAGCCGAATACCTGCTCCGTTATCCGGTGGACGTGCTGAAGATCGTTCCCTCGCATCTTTCGGTACTGCTCTCGGGCGGGCCTGCGGTATTACCGCGAAAGATCCTGGTCCTCGGCGGCGAGGCCCTGAGTTGGGAGCTTGTGGATAGGGTTGCGGCGTTGTCCCCGACCTGCGAGGTCTTCAACCACTACGGACCGACCGAGACGACCGTTGGAGTCATTTGCGGACCAGTGCCAAGCGATCGCTCGTCCCGCACCGTCCCACTGGGCTGGCCCCTGAACCACGCAACGATCACGTTGCGAACGCCGAAAGGGGATCCGGGCGAGTCCGGGGAAATCGTCATCTCGGGAGCCGCTGTCGGTCGAGGTTATTGGCAACGACCCCACTTGACGGCTGAACGGTTCGTCGACAGCACGTACCGGACAGGCGACTTGGCCCGGCGTTCAGAACACGGAATCGAGTTCCTCGGCCGGGTCGACGATCAGGTCAAGGTCCGCGGCCATCGAGTCGAGCCGGGCGAAGTCCGGTCGGCGATCTCTCGGCTGGGAATCGAGAACACGGTCGTCGCAGGGGAATATCAGGGGGGCAAACGGCTGGTGGCCTACCTGGTTCGGCCGAAAATGCCGGCCGCCACGGTCGAACAGCGCCTTCGCGGCGAGCTGCCTGACTTCATGATCCCCTCTGCGTTCGTCGTTATCGATTCGTTGCCGATAACTCCGAACGGCAAGCTGGATCTTAAGGCGCTGCCCGCGCCCAACCCGCCATCTCTCCGAAACAAAATGCGCCCGAAAGACCCGTTAACGAAGGCACTCGCCGCGATCTGGCAACGGCAGTTGGGGCGGCCGGTTGGGATCCATGATGATTTCTTCGAGCTGGGCGGCCACTCGCTGATTGCGGCGCAGATTGCTGTTGAGACGAGCCGACTTGGATTTCCTATGCAGCCGACTCTCTTGTTGACCTGTCCTACGGTTGAACAGTTGGCCCAGGGTCTGCGGCACAGCATGAAGTTCTCGCCGCTGGTGCCGGTACAGCCTCATGGCACGCGTCCCCCAATTTTCTGCCTGCACGGAGGAATGGGGGTGGTCATGTTCTTCTACGATCTGGCGCGTGTTTTAGGGCCGCAGCAACCCGTTTACGCGTTCCAGCCTCGTGCGCTGTACGACGACTCGCAGCCGAACGTCAGCCTTGAGGCTATGGCCGCGGACTACATCCGTGAGATGCGAAGAGTGCAGCCACACGGGCCGTATTCGCTGGTCGGCTTTTGCTTCGGCGCTCTGACGGCTTTCGAAATGGCCCAGCAGCTGCAAGCGGAAGGAGAAGAGGTGCGGCACCTGATTGCGATTGAGGGCGGACTCGATCTGCGAACCACCTTTGTAGATTCGCGCTGGGCGGCCCGCCAGCTGCGGGAGTTCCGCCACATCAGTACAGCGGGTACCGTCCTCATGAAGAAGGTTCGGCTGCGCGCCGAGGAGTGGAGCTATCGCCTTCGCGAAATGATCAGCTTCCGCATGGGCGAACTGTATCGAACGGCCGGCCACTCTATCCCGAAGAGTCTGCGCGGCCCGTACGCCCACGCGAACCATGACCGGATTACCCGGTTATACACGCCACGCCCGTTTCCGGGAACATTGCAGCTTTATGTCACGATGGGCGACTTTCAAGATCCCAAGTTGGGCTGGCAGCGCGTGGTTGAGAAGGCCGAACTGATCGAGGTTCCCCGCGATCGAGAGAACTACCGGATGCCGTTTTGGATAGCCTTGGCGAAACGCGTTCAGATGAATACAGAGAGCGGCGACTACGACGCCTCAGATGCTCCGCGGCGGTTCTCCCACACAAGCTGAGGACACTTCGAGCATTTCGGCGCAAGTTCGAGCGTCGAACCGTAGCGTAGCGGCGGTCGTTTACTTCCGATCAAAGCGCTCACTTGCCTCAGGCTAAGTTGTCGGAGCCAACGAGCCGCTGCCGAAGAACGCCGTCGGCCGTCCTTACCTGCAGCATCAGCTTGAGGAGTCCCGCGGATACCCGGAGAATTCGTCTCGTGCTCTCAACTCGACGATTCTCAAGTCGGCAAGCAGCGGCTTCACGACACCGGGTAACGATAACACCCCGACACGTTCACTGGAGCGGACGGCGACGTCCACATCTCGATGTTCGGCAACGTCTGCCTCGAGACGGGCGGCGGCCTGACCCTTGGGTTCTGGTCAAGGTCCCCGCCAGAGAGCTTGCTCGAATCAGAGGGTTAGAACGGGCAGCGCGTTGACTGGTCGAAGCCGAAGTTGTTGTTCGCCTTGTCCAGAGCGGTCTTCCAAACACTCCTGATAAACCCGGCTGGTGAGCCACTGGGGTCAGCCCCTTCGCCCCGAGGACTTCTTTTCGTCGAGACGAGTCGCGATTTCACAGGAGGCGCGACCACCCTCGAGCGAGCGGCCGATGATCCGCGTCGTTCTCAGGACGAAGTTCGGATCATTCCTCGACGAACTTCCGCAGCCGATTGAGCGCCGTGTCCCACGTGTTCGAGATCTGCTCCAGGTAGCGGCTCGCCTCGTTCAGCGGAGCGGAATCGAGATTCCATATGCGTTCGCGCCCCCGCCGGCTGCCGTGGACGAGGCCGGCGCCGGCCAGCACGTCCAGGTGCCTGGTGATGGCCTGGCGGGTGACGTCGGATCGCGTCGTCAGCTGCGTGATCGACTGCGGGCCGCCGGAACACAGCCGGGCGACGAGAGCCAGCCTGGTCTCGTCGCCCAGAGCCGAAAAGACGGACCTGGCGCGCTCGACCTTCGCCGGGGCGCCGCTAGGAGGAGACATGGCGCTCGATGTTCTTGAGCTGCCCGGCCCATCCCTGGTCGTTCATGCGGAACGCCTCGGCGCGCCGCGCCGCCGGGATGCGGTCGAATCCCGACTCGACCACCGTCAGCTCGGTTCCTCCGGGGATCTCCTCCAGCCTGAACTCGACCAGCGTGGTCGGCTCGGCGGAGTAGTCGACGCCCGGCTCGATCGCGTACGGATGCCAGCGATAGGAGAGGAGACGTTCGGGCTCGATCCGCTCGATCGTGATGTCCATCTTCACGTGCTCGTAGCCCTTCAGTGTGATTTGACCCTGGACGCGGGCGCCAGGCGCGAACGGGGTCTCGAGCTTCGCGCCGAACCACCGCCCGAACTCGTCCGAGTCCGCAAGAGCGCGCCACACCCGGGATCTCGACGCTTTCAACACGATCTTTTTCTCGATACGGTCCTGGTTCATGTGCAACCTCCAGATTGCATATTCGCACGGACCGACCTTGAAATGCAACCCTGAAGTTGCGTGATTGCTAGGCCCGTCTTCGGGGCCTCGCGATTGCCGGAGCGGCTACTCGTCCCGCAGGGCCCGGATCGAACTCACGCGGTCCGCTCGCAGAGCGGGGACCAGGCAAGCCACCAGTGAAACCGCGCAGAGCAGCGCGGCGACGGCGGCGAGCATCAGGGAAAGGCCGCGGAGATTCCGTACACACGAGGTCGACAATTCGCGTCCGAGCGCGAGCGCCGCCACGAGCCCGATATCCATCCCGACGGGCGCGGTCGACAGACCGTCGGACCGCGCCGTCTATTGGAGCGCTTCCCGGGCGGCTCTCTCGATACGCCGGCGCGTCGGGGCGTCGACGGTCGGGTCCTCGGGCAGGAGCGCGAGAGCCCGAGTGAGGTGGGCGTTGGCGGACGCCTTATCGCCGAGGCCGAGCTCGGTCATCGCCAGCGAGTAGTGCGCTCTCGCGGACCGGGGGTACATCGCGAGCTGGATCTCGAAGACCCGGAGCGCCTCCTCGCGCGATCTGGTCTCGAGCAGCCAGCTTCCCAGCTTGCGGCACGTGTCCTCGGATATCGGTGTCGGGTCGCGCTCGAGCTTCCGGCGGTACGACTCTTCGAGCGCCGGGATTCCTCCCCGCGCGACCAGAGCGCGCAGCTCCTCGAGGCGGAGCGGCGGCGGCAACGGTTCGATGACGCGGGTTTCGCCCATCGCCGCGGGGGCCTCCGGGGCGGCGGACGAAGCCGCGCGGGAATCTGAGAAGGACGCCTGGAGAAAATCGAGAACCGTTTTCCAGACGGCCGTGCGCGGCGGCTTGCGGTCGACCGTGGGAGGTCCGAAATATCGCGGGGCCGCTTCCTCCAGGAGGCCGGAGCCCGAGAAATCGGCGTGGCGGAGGCCTGAGAACCGGACGAGCGTTCTCCGGCAATATCGGAGCGTGTCGAAGAACCCGGTGTCCGCGCCTTCCGGCTGATAGAGGTGAAGCAGCGGCGCCGTCAGCCGGCCGGGGTCGAAAAAGGCACTCTGCTGGACTGTCGCCGCGCCCGACGCGCTTCCCGCTCCGCCGTCGAGGCTCACGATCGCGCGAAGCTCGGGGTGCCGCAGCCCGTAACAGATCTCCGAGATCCCTCCGAAGCTCATTCCGAGAATCGCCGTCCGGGACGGGGCGGCCAGCCCTCGCGCGGCCACCTCGCCGAGCGCGAACTCCAGATCGCGCGCCGACGTTTCCGCGCCCGAGAGACCGACGTCGAGATCTCGCTCGAACGTCCCGACGACGGACGTCGACACGACGACGTATCCATGGCTTGCGAAGTACTCGCAGGGAATCGCTTTGGCGAGTGTGTCCGTGTGCGCCCAAAGCAGGACGGGGAATGGTTTTTTCAGCCGCCCGGCCTCGCGACGCGCGGCTGAGCGAAGGGCGAGAAGCCGGTCGAGCTCACCGCGATCGGCGCCCCGCTTCCCGGCGTCGGAAAAGAACTCTTCCCGACGCTTCTCGGACGACTCGAGAAGCCCGCCGGCGGCAAGCGCCGTTCCTTCCGCCGCGAGATAGTCGCCGAGTTGCATCGACCGTCCCGTGTCCTTCGCCCCCGGATACCAGATCGCGATCACCACCGGCCGGCCGGGAGCGAGTCAGCCCGGTGGCGGCGGGAAAAGCGCGCGACCGGTCCTCGGCGAGGATCGTTTCGAATCCCACCTCATGGCTTCCAAACGCGAGCCCTCCGTTGAAGGATGGGGATGCCGCCGCGGGGGCACACCGGTGGAACGCCAGGAGTGCCACCATCGCCACGAGGCGACAGGCGGTGCGGGAGGATCCGCTCTTCGGGCGCATCGAGAACACGGTCACGAGCGCCAGACTATCGAGAGACCTGCTCTCCGGGGAACCACCAGAGGGTGACTGCCTCTTACGCGGGGACTAACGGCCGGAAGTTCTGGCCTAAAGCAGGTTTGCCGTTCTTTTCGTCAGAGACCGAGGTCGCTCAACCCCGGGTGGTCGTCGGGGCGGCGCCCCAGGGGCCAGCGGTATCGCCTCTCGGATTCCTGGATCGGGAGGTCGTTGATGCTCGCGAAGCGGTACCGCATCAACCCCTCGGCGTCGAATTCCCAGTTCTCGTTTCCGTAGGAGCGAAACCAGCTTCCGGAGTCGTCGTGCCATTCGTACGCGAAGCGGACCGCGATCCGGTTGCCCTCGAAGGCCCAGAGCTCCTTGATCAACCGGTAGTCGAGCTCCCGCGCCCACTTGCGCGTCAGGAACGCGACGATCTCCTGCCGGCCCTTCGGGAACTCGGCGCGGTTGCGCCACTGCGAGTCCGGCGTGTAGGCCAGCGAAACCTTTTCCGGGTCACGCGAGTTCCAGCCATCCTCTGCGAGGCGGACTTTCTGGATGGCGGTCTCGCGCGTGAACGGGGGCAACGGGGGGCGCGGCATGTTTCCCTCCTGTTGAGCGTCGAGCGTCGAGCGTTGGCGTTGGGCGTTTCTCTGTCGATTCCCGATTCCCGATTCCCGGCTCCCGATTTAGTTGACCGCCGCGGAGTACCGGGGCCGTCTCGCTCCCGTTGGTGCTCGGCTCCCGATTTTAGTTGACCGCGGAGTACCGCGGCCGTCTCGCTCCCCTTGGTCGCTCGGCTCCCGGCCCCGGTCAGGGAAGCGGCAGCGATGCCTGACCGAACACATACTTCCACCCGGCCGGCGTGCGCACGTAGGTGTCGCTGAACCAGAGCTTGTAGTCGAACGGCTTTCCCTGGTCCGTGCCCTTGCACCAGAGGAGCGCTGTCACGATGGCGGCATCGCCATAAACCCTGACCTTCTGCGTCGTCTCCTCCTGGTGCTCGTACACGCGGTTTCCGCCACGGGCTTCCGCCAGAAGGTCCGCCTTCGTGAATGCCTTTCCCCGGCCGGTGACCAGCACGAAGTCGTCCGCGAGGATCTTCTCCATCCCCGCCGCGTCGTTTTTCGCCACGGCGGCCTGGTACTGAGTGTCCAGCGCGGCGACTGCCTTTTCGTCTTCGGCGGCTCCGGCAAACGCGAGACCGGATACGAAAAACAGAACGGCGACGAAGGCGAGCGGCGCGACGGTGGGGGTCTCGATCGAAAGCACGTGCATGGTGTCCTCCAATAACAATCTCGAATGCTATCGCCGTGTGGTCGAGGACAGCCGAAAAGCGAACGTTAGAATCCGCCGATGATCCCGTTTAGACCATTTCGATGGCTGGGCGCCGCCGCGCTCGCCGTTCCGATCCTCACGGGCGCCGCCCCGGCTCCCTCTTCCGATGCGACCGCGGCGAAGTTCTCGCGCGACGTCTCGATCCTCGCGTCCGACGAGATGGAGGGGCGCGGGCTCGGGACGCGCGGCCTCGAGAAGGCGGCGGACTGGATCGAGGGACAGCTTCGCGCCTCGAAGCTGCGCCCCGCCTTCGGGGGCTCCTATCGGCAGCCGTTCGACGTCAAGACCGGCGTGGCGCTCGAGCCCGGCAACAGCCTTTCCGGCGTGGCCGGCTCCGACTGGTCCCCCCTTGGGTTCTCTTCTCCCGGCGCGTTCTCCGGTGAGATCGCGTTCGTCGGCTACGGCATCGAGGCCGCGCCGCTCGGCTACCGCGAGCTTTCCGGCGTGGACCTGAAAGGCAAGGTCGCGCTGATGCTCCGGTACGAGCCGCAGGAGAAGGACGAATCGTCGAAGTTCGACGGCCGGCGCCCGAGCCGCTGGTCGGCTCCGCGTTACAAGGTCCTGCAGGCGCGGGAGCGCGGCGCCGTCGCGGTGATCTTCGTGGACGGGCCGATCCAGGACGAGGGCAAGGACAAGCTGCCGGTGTTGAAGAACGACGGGCCGGAAAGCCCCGCCGGAATTCCTGTCCTGCAGGTCCGCCTTTCCGTCGCGCAGACGTGGCTCTCTCGGGCGGGCGTCTCGCTGGCCGAGTTTCAGAAGGCGGTCGACTCGGACGCGAAGCCCCGGCCGGCGGGAGCGACGGGCGTGCGGGTGGAGGGGCGCGTCGCGCTGCGCGCTTCGTACGCGAAGGCTTCGAATCTCGCGGGGGTCCTTCCCGGTAAAGGCGCCCTCGCGAAGGAAGTCGTCGTGATCGGCGCGCACTACGACCACCTCGGGTACGGCGGCGCCGGTTCGATGAAGCCGAATACGACCGCGATCCACCATGGCGCGGACGACAATGCGTCCGGAACGGCCGCGGTCCTTCTGGCGGCGGACCGCCTGTCGGCGGCGCTCGCCGGTCAGGAGAATCGGCGCACGGTGGTCTTCGCTCTCTTCTCGGGGGAGGAGGTGGGGCTCGCGGGCTCTTCCTGGTTCGTGAGCCATCCGCCGTTTCCCTTCGAAACCGTGCGCGCGATGGTCAACCTCGACATGGTCGGCTCCCTCCACGACGACGAGCTCATCGTCTTCGGCACCGAATCCGCGACCGAATGGACGGCGGTGATCTCTCCGCTCGGGGAAAAATCGGGCCTGAAGGTCCTGGGGCGCGGGGACGGATACGGGCCGTCGGACCAGTCGTCGTTCTATGCGAAGCAGGTTCCCGTGCTGCACCTCTTCACCGGCGCCCACGAGCGGTACCACACGCCGGAAGACACGGCGGACTCGGTGAACGCCGCGGGCGCCGCGAAGGTGATCGACTTCACCGCGCGGGTCGGCGAGGCGCTCGCGCTCGGCCGCGTCACGCCGACGTACGCGCGGAGCGCCGCCGCGCCGCCGATGGAGGGAGACCGCCGCGGGTACGGTTCGTACCTCGGCACGGTCCCCGATTTCCGCGCGATGGAAGGGACGGAAGGCGGCGTGCTCCTGGGCGACGTCCGGGCCGGCGGGCCGGCGGACCTCGCGGGCATCCGGGGCGGCGACCGGATCCTGGCGATGGCGGGAACCCGCATCGCCAATCTGTACGACATGACCTACGCGCTCGAGGACCACAAGCCGGGCGAGACGATCGACGTCGTCGTCGAGCGCGGCGGCGAACAGAAGACGCTCAAGGCGACGCTGGGCGAGAGGCGGGGCTCGGCCATGCCCCCCCCGACGGTCTCCCCGCCGTCTTCGAGCGGCGGAGAGGGGCATGGCGAACCCCGCGCCGCGTCCGCGGCCGCGAAGAAGGAAGCGTCGCCGTGGAGCCCCGGAGCCGGGCGGCCGTTCGACAAGACGTTCCCGGGCGAGACGCATTTCAAGGACATCCGCCAGCTGACGTTCGGCGGCGAGAACGCCGAGGCCTACTTCTCTCCGGACGGCCGCCAGGTGATCTACCAGTCCACTCCTCGCGGCGCCGCTTGCGATCAGGAATTCGTCATGGACCTCACGAGCGGCGTGTCCACGCGCGTCTCGAATGGAAAAGGCCGCACGACCTGCGGCTACTTCCGATACCCGCAGGGCGACCGCATCGTCTATTCGTCCACGGAGGGCGGCGGGGAGGCCTGTCCGCCTTCGCCCGACCGGTCGAAGGGTTACGTCTGGGCGATCTACTCGACGTACGACATCTGGACCGCGCTGCCGGATGGATCCTCGCCGCGCGTGCTGATGAGATCCCCCGGATACGACGCCGAGGCGACGTGGAACCCGAAGGGCGGGAAGATCGTCTTCACCTCGGACCGCGACGGCGACCTCGACCTGTACGAGATGGACGAGGAGGGAAAGAACGTGCGCCGCCTGACCACGACGCCCGGTTACGACGGCGGCGCGTTCTACAGCCCGGACGGCACGGAGATCGTCTGGCGCGCAAGCCGGCCCGAGGGCGCGGACCTGGACGAGTACCGGGCGCTGCTCAAGCAGGGGCTGATCCGCCCGACGAAGCTCGACATCTACGTCATGAAGACCGACGGCTCCAACGTGCGGCGGCTGACCGACAACGGCGCCGCGAACTTCTGCCCGCTGTTCACGGCGGACGGGAAGAAGATCGTGTGGAGCTCCAACGTCGGCGATCCGAAGGGGCGCGAGTTCGACCTCTGGATGACGGACAAGAACGGCCGCGGATCCCCGGAGCGCATCACGACGGCACCGGGCTTCGACGGATTCCCGCACTTCTCGCCGGACGGCCGGTGGATCGTCTGGGCGAGCAACCGCGCGGACCCGGCTAGCCACGAGACGAACCTGTTCATCGCGCGCTGGGTGGATTGAGGACGCTGACGTGGACCGCTGACCGATGGCAACGGACGGACGGCGCATTACGGTCTCTGAGGTGTTCGCCCGGATTCCGGGTCCGGAGGGCCGCCGCTGGGAGGTGGCGTTTACGAGAGGCTCGATCGAGGTCGAGCTCTATGCGCCGCGCGGAAGCGATCCGCAGTCCCCACACTCGCGCGACGAGATCTACGTCGTCGTGAAGGGGTCCGGAACTTTCATCCATGGCGTGGAGCGTTTCGCGTTTGCCGAAGGGGACCTGCTCTTCGTGCCCGCCGGACAGACCCATCGGTTCGAGGACTTCAGCCCCGACTTCCTGGCGTGGGTGATCTTCTACGGGCCGGAGGGCGGTGAAGGTTCGTCCAGGTGAAACAGGAAACACGAAACGAGGAGCGTCGAATGAAATCGCCCTGCGGAAAGCTCGTCCCGGTTCTTTTCTTGCTCCTTCCTGGCGTCCTCGGGTCGGAGGCGGCGGGCGAGCCGGCCGTCTCGCAGAAATGCGCGACCGCCGAGCACCGGCGCCTGGACTTCTGGGCGGGCGACTGGGACGCTTTCGAAGTCGGCGGTGGGCAGAAGCCCGTCGCCCGCGCTCGGATCGACGTCATCCTCGGCGGCTGCGCGTTGCGCGAGGTGTACGAGCAGACGAACGGTCTCGTCGGCGAGAGCTTCTCGATCTACGACGCGTCCAGCAAGAAGTGGCACCAAACGTGGGTCACGAATCGCGGGCAGCTCCTCCAGATCGACGGTGAGTTCCAGGGAAACCGGCTGACGCTGCAGGGCCCGCAGGCCAGGCCCGAGGGCGGCGAGGACGCGGTGCGCGCCGTCTGGAGCCCGGAGGGAGACGGCGTCCGGGAGACCGCTCAGATTTCCTCGGACGGAGGCGCGACGTGGCGCCCGCTCTTCGACATCCTCTTCCGGCGCCACCGGTAGAGATTAGACGGGAGATTTCCCCTCACCCTTCCCTCTCCCCGATTGCGGGGAGAGGGTCGAGAGGGGGTGAGGCCGCGCCGGCCGCCGTCGATTACCGGCCATCCCCTCCGTTGACGATGCTCAGGATGTTTCCCTCCGGGTCCTTGAACCAGGCGACTCTCATCGGTCCGGAGACGTGCACGTCACCCTCGTGAGTCATGTTGGGCATGTCGTACTTCTCGAAGGCGACGCCTTTCGCCTTCAGCGCCTTCGCGATCGCATCGACCTCGTTGCCGACGGTCCACGTGGCGGCGGTGGCTTTGTTGGTCCCCGCGTACTGGGATCGGTAAACCATCAGGCTCGAGCTGCCCGTCCTGAAGGCGAGCACTTCGCGATCGCCGGTGTCGACGGCGGTCAGCCCGAGAGTGCTTCCATAGAATTTCTTCGCGGCGTCGAGATCCGACACCGCAATCGTCGCCCGAACGTCCTTGTCAGAAAGCATGACTCCTCCTCTTTCGATCATTGCCTTTCGGCCTTGGAAACATATCCGGCGAGGCGGTCGAAGGATTCGTTCCAGCCTTCGACGTGCTCGTCGCGATCCGTGACGGTCTCGAATTCCGCCTGCCGCAGCGTGAGAGATGTCTTCGCGCCCTGTTCGGCGAACGTCAGCGTGACCAGCATCTCGCGGCCGGGCGTGCCTTCCGGCTTTTCCCATGCCCACGTGAAGACGAGCCGCTCGGGCTCCGCGACCTCCCGATAGGTCCCCTGCGCCCAATGGTCGACGCCCTCGGGGGACCGCATGCGGGCGCGCCACCGGCCGCCGGGGCGGACGTCGAGCTCGTAAACCGTCGACGTGAAGCCCTTCGGCCCGAACCATCGCGCCAGGCGATCGGGCTCGGTCCACGCCCGGAACACAAGGCGCCGCGGCGCATCGAGCACGCGCGTGATGACGAGCTCGCGGGTCCCGGCCAGGGAGGCCGGGTCATTTTTTGCGGCCATGTTTCTTCCCTTTCGTTCGCGTTTCGAGGAGGTAGTCGTTCAACCGATCCAAGCTCTCGTCCCAGAAACGGCGGTAACCCGCCAGCCAGTCGGCGGCCTCCTTGAGCGGACCCGCTTCCAGGCGGGCGGGCCGCCATTGCGCTTCCCGGCCCCGCGCAATCAGACCGGCGCGCTCGAGCACCTTCAAGTGCTTGGAGACGGCGGGAAGGCTCATTTCGAAGGGCTCGGCGATCGACTGGACCGAGGCCTCGCCGGTTGCGAGGCGCGCGAGGATCGCCCGGCGGGTGGGATCGGCGAGAGCGGCGAACGTGCTGTCGAGCCGGTGTGGCGACATCGAGAGAAACCTCGGTAAATAACCAGATGGTTAAATACCTCGGATGGGATTCGATGTCAAGGATTCGCGGCCGGAAAATTTCGGGATATTCCGTCACCTCCCCTCTTCCCGCGCGCGGGGAGAGGGGAGAGCGGGAAACGTTTCAGTCGAGCTGCACGTCGCACTGATCCTGGTTGGATGCCTCGGAAGCCTTCTCCCTCGCAGAGGCGTCGGGAGCGGCGGCTTTGGACACCTCTCCGCGATTCACCGACGGAGGGTGCGGTGCGCCCTCCCTCGATCCCGTGTGCGCCGCCGAGGCGAGCGGCACGAAGACTGCCATCGCGCCGAACAGCGTTCCCATGATGAAGCTCAGGCCCGTCGACATCTTTTTTCTGGCGATTTCATGGCTCTCTCCTTTGCTCCGTGGTTGGAGACATTCCGGTTTTGCGATTACTGCGCGCGAAGGAAGGCGGCGAGGTCGTCGACCTCCGCATCCGTCAAGCCGATCTGAAAACGGGTGTTGTAGAACTGGACCGCCTCCGTCAGGGTCGCCGCCGACCCGTTGTGGAAGTACGGTGCCCGCGCCGCGAGACCTCGGAGGATCGGGCCCTTGAACCGGCCGACGTCCTTCCACTTTCCCGACACGAGCGCGCGCCCGGGGTCGGTCGTCTCGACGGTCTCGTTCGTCTGGATGTTTCTCAGCGTGTACAGGGGCTGATCCGGGGTCCGGCGCGAGGCGTCGGTCAACCCGATGTCGAGCGGGGCGGCCACGGAATGGTTGCCGACGTTCGGCGAGTCGTGACAGGTGCCGCACGTGCCAGCGATGGTCTGGACGCCGAGCTCGTCGTTCAACCCCTTGACGCCTTCGATGTCGATGCGGCGGTGATTGAACAGGCGCTCGCCGCGCGCGATCGCGGCGCGCCCTTCCAGTCTCGGGTCGAGGTCGACGTCGCCTTCGCGAGGGATGCGCCGCTCCCTCTTCGGATCGAACCACGCGCTGAATCCGGTGAAGACGACCGAGGTAAACGCCGTCTTCTTGGGGTTCAAACCCAGGGGATCGTTGATCCCGATGAAGAAGTCCTGCTTCGCGAGCGCCTGGGGGCCGCCTTGGGCGCGCGCGTCGGTCAAATCGCCGGCGGCCATGTCGTAGATCTGCGCCGTGTAGAGCGCCCGTTCGAAGTCGACGATCTCCTGACGCTGCTGCTCCGTCAGGGGCAGGCTTGCCTCGGCGTGGCCCATCGTCGCGGCGTTCGCCTGGTCGGCGAGGTTAAACGTCATCGACTTTCCGCTGAAAGTTTCGCGGCCGTCCCACATCACGCCGCTCAGGAAGGAGATGTTCGTGGACGGGAGAGGCCGGCGGAAGAGCGAGAGCTCGGCGGCGCTCGCATATCCGTACGGATCGTCCACGGATTCGAGAGTGAACTCGGCTCCCGCCGGTATCGGCAGCCCAACGCGGATGAGCCCCCTGGTGAGCAGCATGCTGTAGGCGGCGCGGCGCGCTTCGACCGTCGTCACGTCCGCCCACGGAGAGTTGGAGCCGTCGTTGGTGCGAAAGATGGGATCGAGGCCGGACGTCGCTTCGAAACGGCTCTGGATCTCCGAGGGGACGATCGACCAGGCGGCCGACGGCTGATGACACGTCACGCAGGCCCGTCCATTCGTGCCGAGGCTCTGAAAGAAGGCGTTGTTCCGGTCGATCGGGCCGGCCGTCGAGACCGTCTTCCCGACTCCGCTCGGGTTGACGAAGGGTTCGAGGGGGTCCCGGTCGGCCAACGGCCGCTCCGCCTCCCCCGAGGCGACCCACGCGGCGGTCGAGGCGATGAGGAGCGCCGTGACGAGGGCCCAGCGGCGCGCCGTCCGGCCTCCGTGTATCCAACGAGATCCCGATGACATGGTCGCCTCCTGTGCCGGGTGCGCGGTTGCTCCGCCGGACGAAGATTTGTCGCTCACTGACGCAGTCGAAATCCGATCGGTGAACGCGACAGACAGGGCAGCCCAGCGGGGCGCCGCGACTCGACCGGGCCCGCTCCGGATCTCTGACGCATCGAGCCTCCTGTCCGCCATGACTGCCTCCCTTGTGTTTGGTGCCCGCACAGGGGGGAGCAAGCAGGACGCCGCGGGTTTCGCCGTGCCTCCAACTGGGGATGTGCTTTGTTTGAAGGAGGATGCGGAAGGCGGGCTCCCGCACGGCGCCGGCGCGTTTTGTTTCTGGACGACAGTTTCCAGTTTCTGGACCGGAGCGCCTCCGGACGCCGACGGCACGAAAGGCGCTTCTAATTCTCCGGCGCGAACGCGCCCTTCGCCTCCTGCCAGGCCGGGTCGACGTTGGGGACGACGAACCCGCCCAGGAAGGCGCGGCGGCGCTCGGGATCGCCGCCCGCGAACCGTTTGCGGAACCTTTCGAGATCCACGTCCTTGCGGGTCTCCTCCAGCGACGCGCCCTGGCGGACCGGCTCACCGACCTGTGATCGGACGGACCAGAGCAGTTCGATGAGCAGGTTCGCATACGCCCGGCCGCGCATCACCGGTCCGTGCCCGGGAACGGCGGCGACGGCCTCGATCGCCATCATTTTTCGGAGTACCTCGATCCACTCGCCCGGATAGGAGCCGAACGCGTAGGGTGTCGGGAAAACGATGAGGTCTCGGCGATCCCATCGAACCGGAGGCCCGTCAGCCCGAATGGGCTGGTTTTCTCTCGGCCGTGATTGCGACCCAATGCAGGGCCGTCTCCATGCTGACTTCGCCTGCGCCGCAAGCAGAAGCAGGGCAGCCCGTGACTGCTGCCAGAGAGTTGAGCCCCGGGGCGATCAGGGGGGAAATCTCCATCTTTGTCGCGCTCGCCGCCTCGCCAGCTCCAGAACCCGCTTCCTCAGCGCTCCTTCCAGTCCTTGACGGTCGTCCTCGTTCCGCCCGGGACCGGCTTGATGGTGACGGTGTTGTCCGACGTGTAGAAGATGTGTCCCTGCCGGTCCTCCGATGTGTAAAAGATCGGGTTTGTCAGAAATGTCGAATTGCTCTGAGTTTCGCCCCGGTCGGTTCCCTGATAAGGGTCCCCGCTCGAGTACAACACGCTGTAGAAACGAGCGACCCCTCCCGCTCCTCCGCAGCGCAGCGTGTTTCCGCACGCCGCCGTCGGAGCGCCGCCAGGGTTGGGATTGAAGGTGGAAAAGTAGATGACCCCTTTGATCGCGAGCGAGTCGGTGATCACGCGCTCGCCCGGGGCCAGCTTCAGGAACCAGCCGCGCGGCGCCGGCACGGAGGATTTCGGGGCTGTCGAGGACGCAATCCCGATCAGGTCCGCCTCGGTCCTCGTCCGGGAATTTGAGTCGTCGAGCACGTAGTAAAACCTCTGGCTGTACGTCAGGCTCGACGTGTCGGTGGTCGCCAGGATGTCGTCCCGATCGCCTGTGCCGATCGCGATTCCGATGATCGCCTCGTTGCCCGAGGTGTACCCGAGCGAAACGGCCGTGGGACGGAAATAGATCGGGAAAAACGGCGTTAGGGCGGGCGACGCGGGTTGAGGCGCCTGGAAGAGCAGGAACGGTTTCCCGGTGCCCGCCACGAGATCCAGCTGGTTGGCGAAGGAGCCGCCCGCCGCCGCCGCAGAGAGGCGAAGGTCCGTCAGGTCGATCCGCCAGAGCTGGCCGCGCGCATCGCCGACGTAAACGAAGTCCAGGTATCCGTCCCCGTTCAGATCCAGCGCCGAGGGCTCGGACGGCATGGCGCCGAAGTAGACGGGAACGCAGCCTGCGCTTCCCGAGTTGATTCCGCAGCTCGAGTTGGCCCGATAGAGCGCGCGGCCGGTCTCGATGTCGACCACGTACAGCCAGTTGCCGCGGTGGTTCTTCCGTTCGCGGTCGAATCCGCCGCCGAAGATCGCCACGTAGTGGTCCTCGAAGCCGGGGGCGGGAGTGCTCGTGCTTCCGCAATCGGAGATACAGACCTTGACGCGGCCGACCGCGGGCTTCGACCAGGTCTCGCCCATGTCCGGATAGCCGGCGCCGGGGGAGCCGGGGGAATCCGCGTCGCCGGCATCGGTGATCTCCCAGAGAACCGTGGGCCAGGCGCGTGCTGGCTGGCCGCTCCGCACCGCCGGGTCGGCCGCGTCCCGGCCGCAGCTCGGGTCGCCGGAGGCGTTCAGACACTTCGGCACGGTAAATCCCGGAGGCGTGGCCGGGGGACCCACGGCCCCCGTGCCGTCGCTCGTCAGCTCGTCCGGCTGCGTGACGTCCAGGGCGTAGTAACTCCCGGAGGAGTTGCGCGGCGCCACGCCACCCAGGCCCTCGAACGCGGAACCCTCGCGCATGCCGCCCACGAGAACGGTCCTCCACGAGCGGCGCGTCGGGTCCGGAGTGCCGGCGTGGTTCGCGTCGACGAAGACGTCGGCGCCCGCGGGGCCGCCGTCGACCGTCCACTCGTCCATCTTCGTCTGGGGCCCGGCCGCGTCCTTCAGGCGCTTGAGATTCTGGAAAATGGAACGAGGGGCGTACGCGAAGAGCTCCGCGCCCGTGCCGAGGTCATAACACGACGGCGTCGTGCCGTCGGATAAGGCCCGACACACCGAGGAATCGCGTCCGAAGGCACCGGCGTCGAATGCATGCAGGAGCCCGTCGTTCGCGCCGAGGAACAGGACGCGCCGGCGCTGCCGGTACGTTCGGTAAAACTTCTGGTAGGAGTGAAGGTCGGCAACGTAGTAGGGATAGTCGCCCGGCTGGCCGACGACCACCGGGGTCGAATGAAAAACGTCGCCGAGCTTCAACCCCTGGTATCGCTGGCTCGCTTCGGTCGTCGTCATGACCGCGTCGCGATCCCCCCACAGGAAACGCAGCGTGTTTCCCGCGTCCGTGTCCGTCAGGGCCGGCGAAAGCACGCCCGGGGGGACGGTCTGCGGCCCGAGCAGAACCTTGGCGGCGGGCCACCAGGGCGCCGCCGGCGAATAGGTCAGGTCCCACCGGGTCTCCGGCAGTCCGCCCGCGGAAGACAGGGGCAGTGTCGTAATCGGCGCCGGCATCGACGCGGGCAGCGAGAAGACGATCTTTCGTCCCGGATAGAAGTGCGTGGCGATCGTCGTCACGGTGTCGTTCGAGTTGTCGGCGTAGCTCCCCGCCAGGAGCGGCGCTCCGGGAAAGAGCACCGCGGCGGGATTCGTCGCTCCGATCCCCGGTGTTTGCGCCAGGTTCTGCCCCGCGTTCCAGATCAGGGACGACGGAGAGTTCAAAGGGGCCGGCAACGTCAGCCCGCGGTTGGGATCGTTGGGGTCCGAAATCGTCTTCGACCCGAGCTGCACCGAACCCTGCGGGTCGAGCCTGTACCCGTTGACGCGGCCGTTCCAGACGGATCGGTTCTTCGCGGCGTTGAACGTTGCCAGATAGACCATCTGGTCCGCTCCCGCCTGCACGGAGGAAACGGTGGCCGACGCAAAATCCTTGGCGCCTTCGTTGACGATCGAGAAGATGTTCGAGAGGGCCTGATAGAGCCCCGCGGCGGAGGAGACCGGAAAGTACCCGACGCTGCCGTCCGAGAGGACCGCGCCGCTGTTCTGAGCGATGCAGACGCCGGTTGACGACGTGGCGACCGCGCCCGCGCCGAAGCCGATGACGAAGACGGGCACACCGATCCTCTTCAAGGGCGTCAGCACGAAGTTCGTCAGAAACGAGCAGTTGTCGTTCTGGCATCCGTTGAAGTTGTCGTAAACCAGGATGACCACGGAGGTCCGGCAGCTCGCGTCAGGATCGTCGATCCGCTTTCCGTTCTGGAAGCCGTCGATCGAGGAGGTGTTGAAGTAGTCGTAAACATTCTTCAACAGGTCCTTGATCGGCGCCTGCGAGCCGTTGCGGGTCGTCAGGATCGCCTGGTTTTCCGTGACGTTCAGGCCGGCATCGACGGCTCCGAGGAGAGCGGAATCGCACCCGTCCGCGTACTGGCTGCCCGAGCCGCCGTAGCCGGGGTTGTCGTGGTCCACGGTCGAGAAGGTGCCCGTGGCCGGGTCGTAGCGCGACAGCATGGCCTGGGGCCGCATCAGTCGCGAGACGCACGGATACGAATCCTGCGGCGGCAGGCAGCTGGCGCCCCACTTGTAGTCGCGCGGGACTTTGACGAGCGGCAGCGGCGCGCTGTTCGTCTGGAACTCCCAGCCGGAGCAGTTCGAGCCCACCGCAAAATCGCCCTTCGGGTCGTTCAAGAAACCGATCTCGCTTCCCGCCGAAGGCGCGGACGTGAAGAACGAGTCCGGGCCGAGCGACGCGGGTGGAGCGTAGGCCACCGTGACCGTCCCGGGGTCCCCGGCAGGCGTGCGGCTTTTCGTCTGCCACGTTCCAGAAAGCTTCTCCTGGTATTCCTTCGTCACTTCGACGGAGTGAGGCGGGGGGCCGGCAAACGGATACGCCGACAGCGTGCCGTCGGCGAACGCGTCGCCGTACTGGCCCCGCGAGAGTGTCCAGCGCACGCGCGATGACGCGGAGCTGGCGGTCCCGTTCAAGTAGACGTACGGGGCGCCGCCGCCCCGCGACCCGAAGAACGGGCCGACGACCGTCGCGTTCGACGGCAGTGTCTGGAAGAAGGGGGAAACGCCCGTGCAGGAAGGCGATTGCAGATTGGTGCAAGGGCCTTCCCCGCTCGAGCCCCACCGTTCGATCGTTCCGGCCGGCTCCTTCCAGTTCTCGGAAGGAAAATCGTCCGTGAGCGGCGCGTACAGCCAATGCTTGCCGTAGATCGAGATGCTGCCTGCATTCGGGTTGTGGGCGAAGCTCGTCAGCCCGACGTTGAAGTTGCCCCGTTTTTCCCCCACGAACTGGCGCAGCACGCGCTTCGCCGCGCCGAGCTTGCTCGAGGGCGAATCGGCATCCCCGTCCCAGGCGCTGGAGCTTCCCTGGATCGGCTGGTTGGTCGTCTGCGAATTACCGAACACGATGAGGACGTTCGGCGGAACCGAGCCGCGCTTCAGCAGGTCTTTATCGTCTGCCATGAGAACGGGAGCGGGAAGCGCGGCGAGCGCGACGATCGCGAGAGCCGAGCGAATCCGGCGCGGGGTCATTGCGGGATCGCGAGCAGCTGCGGGTAGATCCCCACGGCGGTCGTGACCGTCTTTCGCGACTGAATCGAGGGCGCCTGCGCCGAGGAGGTGAAGTGGTAGTAGTTCTCGACGATCTGGTTCGATCCGTAGCTCGCGCCGGAAGACTGGATCTGGTCGCCGGGGTGGATCGTGTAGCCAACGTTGACCGGTCGCGTGACTGTGACATCAATGTCCGCCGAAGTTCCGCCGGGATAGTGTGCGGAAAGTCCCACCGGAAGCTTTCCGCCAACGTACTTCGCGTCGGTCGCGAGCTTTGCCGTCGCGTACTGGACTCCGGAATCGGCCGCATAGAAAGTCTTGGACACCATCGTCTGATGGCTCGAGAGGCTCTGCTCGCTCGCGGCCGTGAACATCAACGAGATGCCGGCGATGGTCAGGACCAGCAGCATCAACATGGCAAGAAAGAGAACGAAGCCTCGCTGACGGGAGGCGATTCGTTTGCGCAACCGGGCTCGTCGTGGGTGAGTCATTGGTAGTTCCTCATGGCAACGGAAAAGGACTGCATCCGGCGGCGGTAGGGCCGCCCGGTTCTGGACGGGTCCGAGAACGAAACGGCGGTCGAGTCGAGCGTCCGAATTCCCGTGGCGCCCGGCCCGCCGTATCCGGCGTCGGGATCGGCGGACTTGACCACGAGCGACAGCCAGACGGACCGCAGAGACGGTGTTGCGAGCGACGGGTTCGGCGGACCGCTCGTAATACTGCGATCGATGAAGCCCTGGACTTGACTGATCCCGGACGTCGAGATGGGAAGCATGGTGTCGACCTCTCCGGCGACGTTGCCAATCCACTCGTCCGCGTTCGAGATCGAAGCATCGACCGCCGACGCCGAGATCCCGCGATCGGGAGTGGACCCGTCCGCGCCATCGACGCCATACGCGACCTGGAAGTCCTCCACTTCTCCGACGAGCGGGGCGACGTCGAACGCGCCGGAGGAAGGATCAGAGATGGCGGCGGAAAGAACCGGGTGAGTGTCGAGAGCGCTGCCAGAGGCGTCGTCCCGGCCCTCGTCGACGAAGAGCAGCACGTCATCCACGGCACCGCATAAGAAAGGCTTCTGCAGGGCGGGGGATCCGCTGGTGGTCGCGTTCAAGGCCCGCGCGCCGGGATCCTGCGGGTTCATCGTGAACGTGAAGGTGTTGGCGGTACGCGTGTACCAGGTGCCCGAAGCCTCCACGCGCCCGACGTAATAAAGGGGAACGAGATAGATCGAGCTTCCGACGGTCACCGTCTGGCTCGCCGAGTCCGCGATGACGAAATAGAAGGCGCGCGTCTTCGATGCGAGGGAGGGGAGGGAGCCCGGGACGTAATTTAGGACCCCACTGTTGGCCGTCGCGCGGATCGTCACAGTCATCAGAGAAGTACCGTCGCAGCCGCCGCTGCACGTGACGTCGGCCGATGTGAGCGCGTACTCGTCTCCGAAGAGAACGCCGCGGACGCGAACCGCGTCCGTGCCCTGGCGGATGAAGTGCCGCGCGCCCGAGATGTCCCGGACCGACTGTCCACCGGCGATATTGTTGGCCGCCGGAAGAATGGCGCTCGCGTAAAACAGCTGCCCCGCGCGGGCCTGCCGGACGATGCGGGCGAGCTCTCCGATTCCGGCGCGGACCGATTGCTGCGCCTCGGCCACCGAGGTCTCCTGCTTGGCGATGCGGGAAGAAGAATCGAGCAGACCGTAAATGCCGGCGACGAGCCCCACGACCAGAGCCGTCGCCACGAGCGCCTCGATGAGCGCAAAGCCGTGCTCACGTCCGACGCCCTGACTAGTTTGCACTGGCATCCCGGAAACGGACGTAGGCGGACTGCGTCGTGGTGCGCAACCCCGGGAACGGGCCTTTTGTGGGACGAACGGTGACCGTGACGAGCTTGACGGAGTAGGTCGCGGGGGCGGTCACGCGCGTGGCCAGATCCGGGGCCCACTGCTCGATGACATACGTCCGCGTGTAAGGGAAGACGCGCCATCCCACGCCGGGCGAGGACGAGGAGAACGAGACGCCGCCGGTCTCCGGCTTGTACCAGAGGGGAAGATCGTTTACGCATCTGGGGTTCGCGGCGACGATGCTGCCCGGCCCGGTGGTCGCCATACCCGCGGGCGCGGCCGCATTGGCGCCATCTGCGATCGCGAGGCGGGCGTCCGTTGCCGGATAGCCGATCAGCTCCTCGAGTTTTTCTCCCGCCAGGGCGTTGACGTTGCCGAGCTGGTTCGAGGACGCGTTCGTCTTCACAGAGCTCGCGAAGAGCGGCGCGATCGCGAGAAGGCCGAAGGCGAGAAGCGTCATCGCGACGGCAACTTCGATCAGTGTCAGACCCCGTTCCGATCGCCTCCCGCGCGCCTTCATTGCCAGGTCCATCCACTCGCGACATAACCCTGCCCGTTCTGATACTTGTCCGAGCGGATCCTGCCGGTCAGGTCCGAGTCGACCGTCACACGGAAGAAGTTCTGGCCGCTCCAGTCCGCGAAATAGACTCCGCGCCCGCCGGAGGAGGTTGGAAGGATCGAGTTGGACGGGTCCTGCGGGGGCAGGATACCGCCCGTCGGAAGGAAGATTACGCGATCGACGATCCCCGCGTCTCCGAGGTAGGCGTCGAAAGACATTCCGTCCCCCGCGTCATCCGCCGCGCCGCCATACTTCCAGAAACGGACCGACGTTTCGATCGTGACGTCTTCGAGAGTCGGCTCGTCGGTGGCGGGAGACGTCGCGAAGGTCCCGGCGTCCTGCTGGCAGTTGGCGGCGGCCGCCTGCTCGTCGGCCGGGAGGGCGGCGGAGAAGTCGTTCGCGCGGTCCTGAAACGAGTGAAGCCGGATCTGCCCCTCCCGCGTTCGCGAGGCGACGACGACCACGTTGGTGCCGCGCCGGATCGCCTGGAGGCGGGCGACGGCGAAGACCTGGCGGATCGAGGCGAGAGCGCCGAAGGTGCGAGCGCGACGGATCATCTTGCCCGCGACGGGGACGGTCACGGCGCAGAGAAAGCCGAGAAGGACCAGCGCGATCAGGAGCTCGACCAGTCCGAAGCCCGCCTCGCCTGGACGGAATGCGCGATCCGGTCGGGTGTGGAGCAATGTGTTCTCCGGGAAAGTGGCGATACCAGCAGGCTAGTGCTCGGACGAGGAGAAAACACCTGTTCGGGACGTGGAAATGACGGACAGGGGAGCCCTGTCCCACCCTGTTCCCGGGGGCAGTATTTTGAACGTCCAGTCGAGGAGAGCCCGGAAACTGTACTTAGGGGCTACAATTTCTAATCCCGTGGCACTCTCGTCCGTCCGTCGGTCCGTCTGTGTTTTCTCGTTTCATCCGCTCATGTTTCGAATCGTCCGCGGTCTCCTCCCCGAACCGATGTTTGAGCTGGCGGATCAGCGCGTCTCGGCGGAACCGCACGAGGTTTCGGTCGCGGCCGAAATCCCCGAAGCCGTCGCTTACATTGTCGAGTCGCATTCGCGGCCCGGATCGACCGAGGCGGTCGTCCAACGAATCTCGGCGCGCTTTCCCTCAGCGGCGATTTGCGTCATGGGAGAAAAGTTCGGCGACAGCCAGGCGTTCCCGTTGATGCAGGTGCGCGTACGCGGGTTCGTGACCTTTGCGGACGCGCCCGCTCAACTGGCTCGCGCGGTGGAAGCGATCTCAAACGGCGGGTTTTGGATTTCGCGCAATCTCCTCACACAGTTCCTGGAGGCGACCGTCGCGGCCGACGGGCGGATCCGCGCTCGTGGAGCCCGGGGCAACCTCACCCTGCGGGAACAGGAGGTCTCAGACGGCCTGCTCCAGAACCTCTCGAACAAGGAGATCGCCAAAAAACTCGGGATCACGGAGCGGGGTGTGAAGTTCCACGTTTCAAATCTTCTCGACAAATTCCAGGTGCGACGGCGAACGGACCTGATTCTCCTGTTTCTGACGAAGCGGTGACCCGGCGTCCGAGGTCCTCCCGTCGTCGACGCGAGGTTTGCTTCGGAGCTCAGGCACCTCGAGATCTGGCTCGGCCGAACAAAGAACAAAGTGCAAAGGGTGATCGAGCCAGGAGCGGGCAGCCGCGGAGAGACCCTCCGTCAACCCCAGCGAACCAGAGGAAGGCCGCTCCTTTCCCCAGCGTGCTTCCCTCTCCGGCTCTCATGTGCCCGACCGTCGGACCGGAGCAGAGGCCGCGTGTAAGCTATCCGCCATGAGCTCGTTGCACCTCGCCCAGGTCAATATCGCGCGCATGCGGGCCCCGCTCGAGGACGTCGTGATGAGCGGCTTCGTGGCGCGGCTGGATGAGATCAACGCCCTGGCAGACCGCAGCCTCGGCTTCGTCTGGCGGCTCCAGACGCCGGAGGGAAACGCCACCTACCTGCGGCCGTATGACGATGACCGCATCCTCTTCAACTTGAGCGTGTGGAAGAGCGTCGAGGACCTCAAGAACTACACCTACCGCACCGTGCACGCGGAGATGCTGCGAGATCGTCGCGAATGGTTCGAAAAATTTGACTCGCCTGCGGTCGCGCTCTGGTGGATTCCGGGCGGGCACGTGCCATCGGTGGACGAAGCGAAGAAGCGGCTCGACCACCTGCGGGAAAACGGCCCCGCTCCCTTCGCGTTTACTTTTCGCGTACTTTTCCCGCCCGATGCCGAGCAGGTCGCGTCGATCGACTTTTCGACGTTCGAGCCCTGCCCGTCATCGACCTAGTCGTCAGGATCCGGTTCAGTGTTGCGGCGGAAAGTCCCACGCGAGCGGCGATCTGCGCGGCCGTATCGCGTCGGCGCCTCAGGCGAAGAACCTTCTAGCTGGTCGGCTTAGACACCTCCAGCGTCATCGATCTGGACCCGGATGGGCAACGACCTCACGTAAACAACGTCCTGAGAAATCACACCTGCCTCGCTCGGCGGAACTATCCTCGGGGAGCGGCCTTCTGCGCAACCTCGATCTGCGGGATCAGAATGTCCCGGATGTAGTGCCAGTACGGAACGAGCGCGAGGGCCTCGCGGGCGTAACGGTCGGCGGCCGCGACGTCCGGATCCGTCCGGTTGAGGTTTGCGAACGCGAGATTCATCAGCAGCTCCGGCTGGCCCCAGGACGGATCGAGGACGTCGGCCACGCGCTCCTGCTTCGCGGCTTCGAGCCCGGCCCGGTAGGTGTCGATCGCTTTCGCCTGGCTGCCCCCGAACTGCGCCGGCGTGTAGTACTGGGTCGCGCCGAGGACCCACGCCAGCCGCGGGTTGTTCGGATCGTCCTGCTGGGCCTGGGACAGCAGCTCCCGGTGTTTTTTGAAGCCCGACATCTGCTCCGGACCGCTCGCGAGATACGCGAGATTTCCCCGGCAGGACGCGTCGCCGATACGGGCGTCGGTGAACTGCGGGTCGGAGGACAGGGCGAGCTCGAACTCCTGGATCGCGGTCTTCAAGTCCGCGGCAATCTCCGACGGATCGGCCTTGTCGTTGAACCCGTTCAAGGCGCGGCGCCAGAGCGCGAAGCCCCGCCAGTAGCGCGCGCGTGCCGCGAATGGCCCATCCGTGTAGGGAGCCATGGCGGCGAAGAGCCGCGCGAGCTCCGGCCGCTTTCCTTCGTAGTCGGCCCGGCGGATCTTCGCGGCGAGATCGGCGACGGCCGCGCGCGACTCGGACCCCACGGTCCGGGAAGCCGGGACGCGCGGGGTCTGCGGCTGACCCGTCGAGCACCCCGTGAACGCGATCCCGGCCGCGATCAGAATCGGCGCCCATGCCTTTCGAGAGGTTCGTCTGGTCATGTCTTTTTCCTCGGCGAATCGAATTTGGGCAGGCCTCTGGCTCGATACGGCGGCCGATCCCGAAGGTTTTCGGAGACGAGCATGGTGCGGGGGAGGGTGGAGGCAGGAGTAAAAGAGCGGGCCCGCCGGTTGCGTGGGACATGACCCTCCGGCGATGGCTCTTCGCCTGCGCCGCCGTAGCGCTGTTTTCGATGGTTTCCGCCTTGGCCACCGGTCAGCAGCAGCCGATCTTCGGCTGCCGGCACGCCATCAACTGCCGCGCGTCCCCCGTCAGCGCGTCCGCCTTGAACGACGCGTCGGCGTCGGGGCTTCTGGTCAGCGGCAGTGTCCGGTGGGGACCCGGCTTCCACTTCGGCCTTTCGATGCCGATCCTGAATCTGCCGGCGCGGGAGTCGCCTCCGGAGATCGACATCCACGCGTTTCACCTGCACGACGTCACCCTGCTCCCGACGGCCGTCCCCGCGCCCTCTCCGACGCCCACCGTGCCGCCGGCGTCGCCCGCCGGGCCGGCGCGATCGATGTGGGAGCGGGGTTAGGTCCTTACTTCAGCAGATCGTCGATCGCCGCCGACAGCCTCTCCTCGGTCATCCGGGTCGGGGAGTAACGGACGACCACGCCTTTGCGGTTGACGAACACGAAGGTCGGCGTCGCGGAGGCCCCGTAGCGCAGCATCGCCTCATCGCTGATCGGCACCGGGACGGATCCATTCAGCTTGTAGACCTCGGCCCACGACTTCTCGATCTTCTGCTTTTCCTCGGAGTGGTCCCCCGCCGCGTAAAAGCGCGTCGGGGCGACGAACGCGACCCCTTTCGGGGCGTACTTCTCGACGGTGCGGCGGAATGCCGCGGCCTGCATCCGACAGTCGCCGCACGCTTCCCACCAGAAGAAGAGGACGACCGGCTTGCCGCGCAACGATGGGAGATCCGGCGCTTCCGAGCCGACGCGGTCTTCGGCCCGGATGCCCGGCGCCGGCTTGCCTTCGAGCTCGATCAGGTTTCGGCGCTTCCAGATGCGCGCGCGGAAGTTGAAAGGCGCGCTCTCCCTCGCCCGCGAGCTCTCCTCCAGGAACCGGACCGCGTCGGCCTTCTTCCCTGACGCGGCGAGCGCCTGGGCCTGGACCTCGATCGCCGTTCCGAGCGCATACACGGCTTCGCGATGGGTGTCGTAGTCCGCCGGCGTTTTCAGCGCCGCGTCGGCGATCTCGCGCGCCGATTTCGCGTACCTCGAGGCGGTGGTCCACTCGCCCATCAGGGCGGCGCCGCGCGCGACCCAGGCGAGTCCCAGAAGATAGTCGCCATCCTCACCCTTTTCCGACCGGTGATACTCCAGGATCGACTCGGCGCTCGGCAGGTCGCCGGCGGAAATCTTCAGCCGGATCATCCGCACGTCGTCGGGGGCCGACGCCGGCGGAGCGGCCGGCGAAGCCGCGGGCGGAGATGCGGTCAGGGGGGTGGGTTGCTGTGCGGACGAGACGGCGGAGTTGGCGGACACGGTGCAGGCGAGGACCAGGGGCAGGAGTCTGCTCAGGTTCATGGTTCTCCTTCTCGTGGCGCCTCGGAGTCAGAAGGCGCGAACCCGGCCCCTCGAAGGAACATTCCCCACGCGGAGCCGGGGCCAGGAGCTCGACGTCCCGTTTTCTGCGCCGCGAACAGGACGGCCTCGCTCCGTAAAGAGGGTGTGAAGTTCCGACACGCGTTTTCCCCCGAAGGGGCCTCTCCCGGCGCTGCCGGACGCGTTTTTCGGGCCGCCAGCGAGGGAGAGCGGCCCGCAACTGACGCCGGAAGGATTCTCCGGCCCTGAATCCCGGCCCCGGATTTTGCGTAACACAACGATGCGGCGCCGGTTGATAGGCTAGAAGCTCCCGAGCGCCCCTGACCCGACCGCCTCGAAGTCCCCTTCGAGTGCGCGGGTCTCACGACGGGCGAGGGAAACGAAATGGAGAAGATTCGATGAAACGACGAATGATTCTGATGCTGGCGGCGGCGGGCATCTTCATCGCGACCATTGCCGCCATCAAGACCCGTCAGATCCAGGCCGGGATCAAGCAGGGCGCCTCGTTCCAGCCGCCTCCGGAGTCGGTGACGACCGTCATCGCGAAGAAAGAGGAGTGGCCGACGACCTGGAGCTCCATCGGGTCCGTGACCGCCGTTCACGGCGTGACGGTGAGCGCCGACCTGCCGGGCATCGTGGACCGGATCCAGTTCGAGTCCGGACAGACCGTCGGCGCCGGCGCGGTTCTCGTGCGCCTGGACACCAAGCAGGAGCAGGCCCAGCTCGCGGCGGCCGACGCGGCGCGGAACCTCTCCGACCTGAACCTGAAGCGGGCGAAGGGTCTCGTCGAGCAGGGCATTTCTGCGCAGGCGGACCTCGACCGGCTCGCCGCCGAGCAGAAGCAGGCCGAGGCCCGGGTCGGGGAGATCCGCGCCACGATCGAGCGCAAGACGATACGGGCCCCGTTTTCCGGCGTCCTCGGCATCCGGCAGGTCAACCTCGGTCAGTACCTCGAGGGCGGCGCGGCGGTCGTGCCGCTCCAGTCCGTGCGGCCGGTTTACGTCAATTTCAGCGTGCCGCAGCAGCAGGTGGCGGCGCTGAAAGTCGGCTCGGGGATCCACGTCGCGGCGGAGGGCGGAGACGCCGTCGCCGCAGACGGCCGCGTGACGGCGATCGATTCCGTCGTGAACGAGTCCACCCGCAACATCCGGGTCCAGGCGACCTTCGACAACAAGGACGGAAAGCTGCGTCCCGGGATGTTCGTCAAGACCAACGTCGGGCTCGGCTCGGCGGAGCCGGCGATCACGATTCCGACCTCGGCGATCAAGTACGCGCCCTACGGCGATTCCGTCTTCATCGTCGAAGACGTCACCGGACCCAAGGGACAGAAGTACCTCGGCGTGCGGCAGCAGTTCGTCAAGCTCGGCAACTCGCGGGGCGACCAGGTCGCGGTGCTCACCGGCGTCAGGCCGGGTGAAGTCGTGGTCACGTCCGGAGTCTTCAAGCTGCGGACGGGCGCCGCCGTCAACGTCAACAACAAGGTGCAGCCCGGCAACAACCCGGCCCCGAAGCCGGAGGATTCCTGATGAAATTTACCGATCTCTTCGTCAAGCGTCCGGTCCTCGCGATCGTCGTCAACCTCGTTATCCTGATCGCGGGGCTGCAGTCGATCCGATCGCTCTCGGTGCGGCAGTATCCGAGGAGCGACATCGCCGTCATTCAGGTGTCGACCGTGTATGTCGGGGCCAACGCCGACCTCGTCCGCGGGTTCCTGACGACCCCGCTCGAGCGCGTGATCGCGAGCGCGGACGGGATCGACTACCTGGAATCCTCGAGCGCGCAGGGCGTCAGCACGATCACGGTTCACCTGAAACTGAACTACGACGCCAACGCCGCGCTCACGCAGATCCAGACGAAGGTGGCGCAGGTCCGCAACGACCTCCCGCCCGAGGCCCAGGCGCCCGTCATAGAGCTGCAGACCGCGGACACGCAGTTCGCCTCGATGTACCTCGGCTTCGCCTCGAAGGACCTCGACCAGAACCAGATCACCGACTACTTGACCCGCGTGGTCCAGCCGAAGCTGTCCGCGGTCTCGGGCGTGCAGCGCGCCGACATCCTGGGAGCGCGCGTCTTTGCGATGCGGATCTGGCTGAAGCCCGAAAAGATGGCTTCCCTCGGGATCTCGCCGTCGCAGGTGCGCGACCTGCTGGGCAACAACAACTACCTTTCCGCGCTCGGGAGCACGAAGGGGTCGATGGTCTCGGTAAACCTCGTCGCGAACACGAACCTCCAGACCGTCGAGGAGTTCAAGCAGCTCGTCGTGAAGCAGGACAAGGGGACGGTCGTGCGGCTCTCCGAGATCGCCGACGTCGTGCTTGGCGCGGAGAACTACAACGAGGACGTCCGCTTCAACGGCCAGACGGCGACCTTCATGGGGATCTGGGTCCTGCCGACCGCGAACTCTCTCGACGTCATCCGGAAGGTCCGCGAGGAGATGAAGCAGGTCCAGGCGCAGCTGCCGGCCGGCATGACGTCGGGCATCCCGTACGACTCGACGCTCTACATCGACAAGGCGATCAGCGAGGTGCTGAAGACGCTGTCCGAGACGCTCCTCATCGTCATCATCGTCATCTTCCTGTTCCTGGGCTCGTTCCGTTCAGTGCTGATCCCGATCGTCGCGATTCCGATCTCTCTCATTGGCGCCGTCTTCCTGATGCTCATCGCCGGCTTCACGATCAACCTCCTGACGCTTCTGGCGATCGTTCTGTCCGTCGGACTCGTCGTGGACGACGCCATCGTCATGGTCGAGAACGTCGAACGGCACTTGCACATGGGTCAGAAGCCCTTCGAGGCCGCGATCCACGCGGCGCGCGAGTTGAGGGGCCCGATCATCGCCATGACGATCACGCTCGCGGCCGTCTACGCGCCCATCGGGTTTCAGGGCGGGCTGACGGGAGCGCTCTTCCGGGAGTTCGCGTTCACCCTCGCCGGCGCGGTGATCGTGTCGGGCGTCGTGGCTCTGACTCTCTCTCCGATGATGAGCTCGAAGCTTCTGCGGGCGGGGCACACGGAGAAAGGCTTCGCGGGATGGGTCAACCGGCGTTTCGAGGGCGTCCGCCGCCGCTACACGACGCTCCTCACCGGCACCCTGAACTATCGCGCGGTCGTGTTCGTGTTGTGGGCGATCGTCACGGCGCTGATTTTTCCCTTCTACATGTTCTCGCAGAAGGAGCTCGCGCCGGTCGAGGACCAGAGCATCGTCTTCGGGATCATTCAGGCTGCCCCGAACGCGACCTTGGACCAGACCAAGTTGTTCACCAAGCAGGTCAATGACGTGTTCCAGTCGTTTCCGGAGACCCAGGCGACGTTTCAGCTCACGTTTCCGGGCGGCGGCTTTTCGGGCATGGTGACGAAACCCTGGGACGAGAGGAAGAAGAGCACGCCGCAGCTGCAACTGGAGGTCGCCGGCGGTGTATCCAAGATTCCCGGGATCCGCGTCATCCCGCTCGTCCCACCCGCGCTGCCCGGCGGCGGCAGCTTCCCCGTTGACTTCGTCATCACGTCGACGGCCGAGCCGCAGCAGCTCGCGGAGTTCGCGAACCAGCTCGTTGGCAAGGCGTTCGCGAGCGGCAAGTTCATCTATGCCGACTCGGATCTGAAGTTCGACCAGCCGCAGGCCGAGGTGGTTTTCGACCGCGACAAGCTGCGCTCGCAGGGAGTCGATCTCGCCCAGGCGGGCAAGGACCTGTCGACGCTCCTCGGAGGAAACTACGTCAACCGGTTCAGCGTGCAGGGCCGCAGCTACAAGGTCATTCCCCAGGTGAAGCGGTCGGAACGGCTGACGCCAGACCAGCTCTCGCAGATCTACGTGCGCGGCTCGAACGACAAGCTCGTCCCCCTCTCGACGTTCGCGACGCTGAAGACGACGACCGAGCCGCGTGAGCTGAAACGGTTCCAGCAGTTGAACGCCGTGCACATCCAGGGCGTCATCCCGCCGGGCGTGTCGCTCGTCACCGCTCTCGAGTACCTCGAAACGGAGGCGAAGAACATTCTTCCTTCCGGGTTCACCGTCGATTACGCGGGAGAATCGCGCCAGGTCCGGACGGAAGGCGGAAAATTTCTGGGCACGTTCCTGCTGTCTGGAATCCTGATCTATCTCGTGCTCGCCGCGCAGTTCGAGAGCTTCCGCGACCCCTTCATCATTCTCGCGGGCTCGGTCCCTCTTGCGCTCGCCGGATCGCTGCTGTTCTCGTTCCTCGGCTTCACGACGCTGAACATCTACAGCCAGGTGGGGCTGATTACGCTTGTGGGGCTGATTGCGAAGAACGGCATCCTGATCGTCGAGTTCGCGAACCACCTCCAGGAGGAGGGCGCCGACAAGGTGCATGCCGTCATCGAGGCGGCGGCGACGCGGCTGCGGCCCGTCCTGATGACGACGGCCGCGACGGTCGTCGGGCACCTGCCCCTCGTGTTCGCGCGCGGTCCGGGCGCTGGCGCGCGAAACAGCATCGGGATCATGCTCGTGACCGGAATGATCATCGGAACGATGTTCACGCTGTTCGTCGTTCCGTCGATCTACGTCCTCGTCGCGAAGACCCACAAGGCGATCGGCAAGGATCTCGAGGCGGACAACGGCGTGGCGGGCCTGGCGGAGGCCGCCGGCTGATCTCTGAGCGGAGGCGCCGGGTCACAATACCCCGGCGTCTCCCGCTCCTCGTCTCGCCTACCGCCTACCGCCTACCGGGCGTCAGCTCAACGCCTAACGCTCAACGCCCAGATTCTCACCGTCCGGTCGTCGCCGCAGCTCGCCATCCATTTCCCATCCGGGCTGAACGCGACGGAGTCGACGTCGTCCGTGTGCTCCGAGAGCGCCTGCATCAGGGTACCGTCGGAGACGCGCCACAGGCGAATCGTCTTTCCGTTCCCGCCCTTCAGGCGATTGCCGAGGAGCTGTTTCCAGAGTGTTCCGAGGGCGCCCTTCTCGCGGCCGCCGCTCGCGAGCCACCGGCTGTCGGAGCTGAAAGCCACCGCGTAGACGTGGCTGCTTCCGCCCGTCATCGCCCGGACGAGCGCGCCGTCTCCCGCCCGCCAGAGCCGCACCGTCGACTCGTCGCCGCCGCTGGCGATCCATTGCCCATTGGGGCTGAACGCGAAGCTCACCACGGCCTGGGTGTGTCCCGCGAGGACGCGTTCGAGCGCCCCCGATTCCGTCCGCCAGATCCGGACCGAGTGATCGAAGCTCCCGCTCGCGAGCCGGCGGCCGTCGGGCGAAAATCGGACGGACCAGACGTTCAGCGCGTGCCCGGTAAGCGTCTTCAGAAGGGCTCCGTCGGCGCGCCTCCACAGCCTGACCGTCCTGTCTTCGCCGCCGCTCGCCACGCGCTCGCCGTCCGGACTGAAGGCGACGGACCACACAGTGCCGGCATGGCCGGCGAGGGTCGCCGCAAGAGCACCGTCGGTCACGCGCGAGACGCGCACGCTCCTGTCGTAACCGCCCGGACGAGCCATCTCCCGTCCGGGCTGAATGCGACCGACGTCACGCCGTCCGGATGACGGATCGTCTTCTGAAGCGTGAAGTCGGGAAGGCGCCAGAGGTCGACCGCGCCGTCGGCCTGCCCGCAGGCCAGCCACTGCCCGTCGCGGCTGAAAGCGACCTCCCTCGGAAGACCGGCTGAGGCGCGCAGGGTGCGCTCGAGGCGCGCCACCTGGCCCGTGTCTCCGCGGGCGGATCGCACGCACAGGATCAGAGAGATCAGCGCGAAAACACCGGCCAGTTTCCTCACACGTCTCACCTCCTGGAGGGCCCACTCTAAGGCCCGGAAATCTTCCTTTTTCTCCGGAACGGCTCGCGATATCTTGCCCGCGTCGAAATCTTTCACGCGGCGAGGGAGGAGGGCTTCATGTCATCGAGGACGACGGAGACGCTCGCGATGCCGGCGGTCAAGGCGGCGCCCACCCCCGACGAGATTCTGATCCCGCTCTTCACCGGAATGTGGGCGATGCAGGCCGTCGCCACGGCTGCGCGCCTGGGCTTTCCCGATCTCCTGGCGGCCGGGCCGCGGACTCCGGAAGAGGTCGCCGCCGACGCGGGGACGCATCCCCGGGCCACGAGCCGGCTCCTGCGCGCGCTCGCCAACCTCGGCCTGGCGTCTCTGGTCGCCGGAGGACGTTACGAGCTCACCGACGCGGGGGAGCGCCTGCGGACCGGAGTGCCTGGGACTTTCAAGGACGCCTTCATCGCGGAAACCGACGAGGTGCACTGGCAGAGCTGGGCTTGCGCCGCCGACGCCGTGCGGACCGGAGATCCGCGTCCGCAGGCCGTGTTCGGGATGCCGGCCTTCGACTACTACGCGAAGCACCGCGAAGAGGGGGAGCAGTTCGGACGCGCGATGGAGAACATCTCCCGGTTCGCGGCCCACGCCGTGCTCGAGGCCTACGACTTCTCCGGGGCGCGGACGATCCTCGACGTGGGGGGCGGAAACGGAAGCATGGCGATCGCGATTCTCGAGAAGTACCGGGAAGCGCGGGGGATCGTTTTCGACCTTCCCTACATCGAGGGGCACGCGAAGGAACGCATTCGGGAGCTCGGCGTGGAGAACCGGTGCCGGTTCGAAGCGGGCGATTTCTTCGAAGAAGTTCCGCGCGGCGCCGATGTCCACCTGATGAAGTTCATCCTGCACGACTGGAACGATCCGGAATCGCTGCGGGTGTTGCGAAACTCCCGCGCCGCGATCGAAGACGGAGGCCGGCTCGTGCTGATCGAAATGGTCGTGCCGGAGGGAGACAGGCCCGACATGGTGCATCTCATGGACCTGAACATGCTCGTGATGACGGGAGGACTGGAACGCACCGCGGCAGAGTACGGTGCGCTGCTCGAGCAGGCGGGCTTTCGTCTCGAACGCGTCGTTCCGACGGCGAGCCCGTTCGCCGTCGTCGAAGCCCGCCCGGTGTGAGGCGAGTTGTCAGTTGTCGGTTGTCGGTTGTCAAGTGTCAGACGGTGACTCCGTTTGACGCTGGACGCTTAACGCTCAACGCATGACAGCCCTTCAGCGCGGCGCCGTCTGCGCGTCGTGCTTCTGGCGGTAGATGTCGCGGGAGATCTGATTCTGCCGGCGGTCGAAGCGAGCGCGCTCGCGCGGCGTCAGAGAGCCGCCGTTGTCCTGGCGCATGTCCCGGATTTTTCCGTTCAGGCGGGCCTCGCGCGTCTCGAGCCGCGCCGTCTCTCGCGCCGTGAGCTGTCCCCTCCCGACGCCCCGCGCGATCCGGTCCTGCTGGTTCTCCGCTCTCCTGCGGTTCCTCGGCGCCGCGTCCGCCGGTGAAGACTGCAGCGCGACTTCGGCGAGGGCGAGGATGGCGATGGATCCGATGCGCTTGAATCTCACGAAAGACCTCCTGACGATGAGACGCGGTTTCCGCGCATCCGGTTTACGAGACGTCGTCCGTTCGGACGCGCGACGAACGAGCGCCTCGAAGGTTTACCCATCGTCGAAATTCCGTCCCCCGATCGCGATCGGCGGCGCAGGCCGGGGAATTTTTCCCAACACCTCGCGCGGATGAGCGGCCCCGCCTCCTGCCGCGGCCGGATCCTCCGTGAAGACCTCGACCGACCCGGGTTAAGGGCGGAGCCGCCAGCGGCCGGCGGGGGGGATGGAATCTGAAATCGAAGCCCGGCCGGGAGAGAAGATATTGAAAGGACAGGCGATACTCGATGCGTGTGAGATCAGTTTTTTCTGTCGACGGGTCCGGTGGGCATGTGCGGTAGACTGTCGCGAAAGCGCGCACAAAACACTTGCGTATACGGACGACGATCGCTCTCGATTGGCGTAGTAGGGGCGAAGCCCTTCCTTCACGGAAGCGCCGGCGCGCCGCGGCTCTCCTCGTGTTCGTTTTGTGCGCAACGCCGGCGACGCTGATCGCCGCGGCGCGTCTGCCGGGGGATTTCGACGGGGACGGCAAGGCCGATATCCTCTGGCGGAATTCGTCGACCGGCCAGAACACGATCTGGCTCATGAACGGGACGAACGTGGCGTCCCTCGCGTCCCTCCCCACGATCCCGGACGCGAACTGGACCATCGGCGGCGTCGGTGATCTCTCCGGCGACGGCATGAACGACATCGTGTGGCGCAATCAGTCCACGGGCCAGAACACGATCTGGGTGATGAACAACGCCGCCTTGAGCTCCCAGGTCCCCCTGCCGCCGGTCTTCGACCTCGCCTGGAGAATCCGGGGGATCGGCGACTTCAACGGGGACGGCAAGCCGGACATCCTCTGGCGCAACGCGGCGACGGGCGCCAACACCGTGTGGCTCATGAATGGTCCCGCCGTGATCTCGACCGCGCCCATCCCCCCGGTGCCCGACGCGAACTGGCAGATCGTGGGAGTCGCGGATTTCAGCGGCGACGGCAAACCGGACATCCTGTGGCGGCACGGGACCACGGGTCAAAACACGATCTGGGTGATGAACGGCACGGTGGTGACGTCCCTCGCCTCCATGCCTTCCCAGACGGACGTCAACTGGCAGATCGCCGGCGTCGGCGACTTCAGCGGTGACGGGAAGGCGGACATTCTGTGGCGCCACGTCTGGACCGGGGGAGACGCCGTGTGGCAGATGGACGGCACCGTGGTCGCGGGCTCCCTCCAGGTGCCGAGGGTCGGCGATCTCAACTGGCGCGTCGGAGGCATGACGATTCCCGCCGGTCCGCCGCTCGGCGACGTCGTCCGGTTTCTCGAGCAGGCGACGTTCGGCCCCAACGAAGCGCTGATCAACACGGTCCAGTCGATGGGCATTCCGGCCTACCTGAGTCAGCAGTTGAGCGCGCCGTCGTCGGGATGGCCCGCGCTGCCGCTGCAGCCGTCGACCGTGCCCGCGACGTGCGACGCGACGTGCCAGCGGGACAACTACAGCATGTACCCGCTTCAAATTCGGTTCTTCCAGAACGCTCTTTACGGTCAGGATCAGATCCGGCAGAAGGTGATCTGGACGCTGCATGAGCTGCTCGTCGTCTCGGGACGCGACATCAGCCTTCCTGGGTGGATGCTTCCGTACATCCAGATCCTCGACCGGAACGCGTTCGGAAATTACCGGCAACTCCTCTACGAGATCACTCTCAATCCGGCCATGGGTCAGTACCTGAACATGTCGACGAGCACGAAAAACAGTCCGAACGAAAACTACGCGCGGGAGATCCTGCAGCTCTTCTCGATCGGCACGGAGCTCCTGAACCAGGACGGCACGACGCAGCTCGACATGAACGGCGATCCCAAACCGAGCTACGACCAGGCGATCGTGACGAATTTCGCTCGCGTCTTCACCGGCTGGCGCCTGGCGGCTAACGTCGCGCCGGGAGTTCCCGACTACATCACCCCGATGGTCGTCGTCGCGAACAATCACGATACGGCGGCGAAGACGCTGATGAACGGGCTCGGCCTGCTCGCCGGCCGGACCGGCGATCAGGATTTGAACTCCGCGATCGACAACATCTTCTACCACCCGAACCTCGCTCCCTTCGTCGCGACGCACTTCATCCATCAGATGGTGACGAGCAATCCCAGTCCGGCGTACGTCAGCCGCGTCGTCGCCGCCTTCAACGATGACGGCACCGGGGTCCGTGGAAATCTCGCCGCTCTCGTCACGGCGGTCCTGCTCGACCCGGAGGCGCGCGGAAGCTCGCATTCCGAACCGAATTACGGCCTCCTGCGGGAGCCGGCTCAGTACGCTTTGAACCTGCTCCGCGCATTCAACGCGAAATCCGCGAACCTCGCGACGACCAGCGACGGTTACATCAACCCGCAGGTCAGCACGATGAACCAGGACGTTCTGCGGCCCCAGACGGTGTTCAGCTATTACCCGGCGGATTATCTTCTGCCCGGGAGCACGACCATATCGGCCCCGCAGTTCGGTCTGATGGATTCCACCAGCGCTCTGCGCCGCGCCAACTTCGTCAACACGATGGTCTTTTCGACGATAGGGGTGGGCGCCAACTCGCCGAACGGCACCGCGCTCGATCTCACTCCAATCCAGAATCTCGCTGGCGACCCCGTGCAGCTGGTCTCCTACCTCAATCAGCTCATGATGCACGGCTCGATGTCCGCTTCGATGCTGAACAGCATCGTCAATTCCGTTTCCGCGATTCCCGGAACGAGCCCGCGCCTGCGGGCGCAACACGCTCTGTATCTCGTCGCGACGTCGTCGCAATACCAGGTCCAACAATGACCAACAAGATGGAACAGTCCCGGCGCGACTTTCTGAAGCGCACGGGATGCCTGGCGCTCGGCGCGGCGGCGTTCTCGGCGGGATTCGAGAAATTCGGGCTCGTCAGCGCCCATGCGCTCACGGCCGCACCCACCGACTACAAGGCGCTCGTCTGCATCTTTCTGAGCGGCGGGAATGACTCCAACAACATGATCGTTCCCCTCGACACGACGAGTTACAACGCCTACTCCCTTGCCCGGAACGCCTCGGGGCTCGCCCTCGGGACGGGGCAGCTCATCTCGATCACGCCCCCTTCGATCGGAACGGACTTCGGGCTGCACCCGGCTCTGCCGGAACTCAAGGCGCTCTGGGACCAGAGCCGCCTGGCGGTGGTCGCCAACGTCGGCCCTCTGGTGCAGCCGCTCACACGGACGCAGTATCAGAGCGGAGGCGCGCGGCCCTACCAGCTCTTTTCGCACTCGGACCAGGTCGCGCAGTGGCAGACCTCTCGCTCGGACACCCGCACCCAGGTCGGCTGGGGCGGCGCGACGGCGGACAAGATGCTCTCCTTCAACGGGGGCGCCGGTTTCCCTCTCATCACGTCGGTTTCCGGGGCGGCCGTGTTCGGCCAGGGACTGGCGACGCGCCCGCTCGCGATCTCGGCTGCGCCGACGGCGTTGAACCAGGTGCTCGTGCTGAACGGCTTCAGCACCTCCGCGGCGGACATGGCGCGCCGGAACTCGATGAATTTTCTCCGGACGATCGACCGAACGGCGAGCTTCGTGGCTGCCGCGAGCGACTCGACGCAGCAGGCGGCGGACATCATCGCGTCGCTCGGCGGGCCCGATCCCACGCTCACGACCGTATTTCCCGCGACGGGCCTCGGGAATCAGTTGAAGCAGGTCGCCAAGGTGATCAAGCTGAACCAGACGGCCCCGGCTCTCGGACTGAACCGCCAGATCTTCTTCTGCACCCTCGGAGGGTTCGACACCCACCAGAATCAGCTGACGACGCAGCAGAACCTGCTCGCGCAGTTGTCGGTGGCGATGAAGGCATTCTTCGACGCCACAGTCGAGCTCGGCGTCGATTCACGCGTGACGACTTTCACGCTGTCCGACTTCGCGCGCACACTCCAGCCGGCCGGGTCGGGCGCGGCGACGGTGGGAACGGACCACGCGTGGGGCAGCCATCAGTTCGTGATGGGCAGCTCCGTCATTGGCAAGGACTTCTACGGCGTGAAGGGCCCCAACAACACGGTCTTCCCGACGCTGACGCTCGGCGGGCCGAACGACACCGACACCCGCGGGCGGTGGATTCCAACGGCGTCGGTCGACCAGTACGCTGCGACGCTCGCCGCGTGGTTCGGGCTCGCGGGCAATGACCTTTCGACCGTGTTCCCGCTGCTGTCCCGGTTCACCACGCCCAACCTGGCCTTCCTGGCTTGATCCCGGGCGTCCAAAACACCCGCGCGGGGGCCCGCGTGCGATCGCTTTTGGCGGCGGCTCTCGCGGTGGCCGCCGGGCTCTCTTCCGCCTGCGACTCGGACTCGAGGAGGCTGCCGACCGAGGCGTCCCCGGCGTCGGCGGCGACGGCAGCGAGTGACCCGGCCGTCGAACGGATGCCGATCATCCGGATCCCGAGGCGGCGCACCGGCGGTCCAACGCCCACGCCGACCCTTCCCGGGCCGCGGCCGACCGCGACCCCCGCCCCGACCTCGACTCTCGGACCGACGGCGACGCCCGGTCCCACGAGTCCGCCGCCGCCCACGCCGACCCCGACTGTCCCGGCGCCGACCCCGACCCGGACGGCCCCGGCGCCGACCGCCACACCCACGGTCTCGGCGACCATCGCCATCCGGCTGAGAGGCATCAACTGGCAGTGGGACTTCTTCGGCCCGGGAAAGAGCGGGGGGCCGAACATCACCCTGAAACGGGGACAGCCGTATCGCATCGAGTTCTTCAACGACGGTCCCGAGGACAGCTCATTTCACACGTTCAGCGGGATCGCCGCGCTCGCCCTGAGCGCCGTGAGCGTGGCGCCCGGCGAGAGCGTGATGATGAGCTTCACTCCGGCCCAGACGGGCACGTTTCCTTACGCCTGCACGAACTCCTCCTGCGGGGTGGGGCACGACAACATGGAAGGGACCGTCACGGTCGTTCCGTAGCCGGGGCCCGCTGCGGTTTGCCCTGCGGCTCCCGGTCGAGTTGACCGCGGAGTACCGCGGCCGTCTCGCTCCCGTTAGTCGCTCGGCTCCCGGCCCCGCCTAGCGCGTGAGTGCGGCCACCAGGCGGTCCGCCGCGGCCGCGGCCGCCCCCGCCTTCGGATCGGCCGGATCCCACGTACAGGCGACGGTGGCGCAGACGACGTGTCCCGTCCCGCCGATCCCGCGCAGAGCGGTTTCCACTGACGACAGCGAGGGGCCGCCGCCGGCCGGGAAGCGAAGCGCCGGCATCTCCGAGGGGGTGACGACGTCCACGTCGAGATGGACGTAAATCGGGAGGTCCGCCGGGAGCGTCCGCGCGATCTCTTCGACGGGGACGACGCGGATGCCGGACCCGTTGAGCGCCACGCCCTCGGCGGGATCGAGGTCGCGCGCATCGGCGATTACGATCCGGCCGGGCTCGACCGTTCGAAGCCCGATCGCCTGGACGATCGTCTGTTCTCCCCGCCCCGCCATCATCGCGATGGGCATGCCTCCGATGTACCCCGATGGCGTCGTCTCCCAGGTGTTGAAATCCCCGTGGGCGTCGAGCCACACCACGAAGGGCGAGAGCCCGCGGCGCTCGAGGCCGGCGAGCGCGCCGAGCGGCGCCATGCAGTCGCCGGCGTACACCACGGAAGCGCCGTCGCGCTCGATGTTCCCGGCGAGCTCTTCGAAGAGGGCGGCCATCTTCTCCTGGGGGGTGCCGGCCGGCAGCTCCGGCCGGAGAAGCGCCGATCCTGCGGGTGCGTGAAAATCCTCCACGAAATCGCCGACGTGGAACGGAACGGCCAGCGTCCGCATCAGAGCCAGGAATTCCGCCGGTCTGCCGGATCTTTCATGAACAGGGGATTAGACCATCGCCGGCTGGCACCCGGGTTGCTCCGGGTCGAGGAATGTCCGAGGGAACACACGGAGGAGGCTTCCGATGAAAACCGCGCGCATCGCCCGAATTCCCGTCCTTCTGATGCTGGCTTTCGCGGGATGTCACGACCGCGAGACGAGCACGGCGCCCGGCGCGCTCGCGAACGTCCGTGTCGACGCGCCGGAGTCCGCGCGCTCGGGTGAGACCTTCGTGATCGACGTCAGCGCGGTCGCCATCGGCATCAACAACATCCGGAACGGCCACGTCCAGGTCGCGCTTCCCGCGCCGCTCCTCGTCCTGTCCGCCGAGGCGTCGTCCGGAACGGCGGCCACGTTCTCCAACGGATCGGGAGCGGCCGTGAGCTGGGACCTGAATACTCTCGATTCGAACTCGCAATCGCGGCTCCACATCCAGGCGGCGGGCGTCCTGCCGTTCGGTTCGGCGGCGGAGACTCTGACGATCCGGGCCTCGATGACGGCCGACGGGGTGCGGTCGGGCGACGCCGTCGCCCAGGACACGATCCGGCTGCTCCCCTGAGCGCTTCCGGGTAGAGTGCGGAGCGCAGTCCGGCGGCGGACTTCGCCGCGGACAAGAGAAGGGGAGGAGAGCCATGAATTCTCGAGAGCACTTCGGCGAGCGTTTGAAGGCGGAACGGCCCGCGTTTCTCCGGGTCCTTCACGCGGTGCCCGCCGGAGACGCGGGCTACCGGCCGCATCCTCGATCGACATCCGCGGGCGACCTCGTCTGGTTGCTCGCCGACGAGCTTCACGACGCCTGCACCGTCGTCGAGCGGTCGGAGGTCAACTACACGCAGAAGCCGGCGCCGCCGATTGCAGATTCGATTGCCGCCTACGAGCGCAACGCAACGGAGCTTCAAAAGCTGCTCGAGCGGCTGGATGACACGGCATGGGAGAAGAAGGCGCGGTTCATGATGGACGGGAAGACGGTATGGGAGGCGCCGCTCGGCGAGATGCTGTGGGGCTTTCTGTTCGACGCGATCCACCACCGCGGCCAGCTCTCCGCCTATCTGCGCCCGATGGGAGGCAAGGTGCCGTCGATCTACGGGCCCTCCGGAGACGATCCGGGGACGTAGCGGAAAATGAAACGGCGGCCCGCCGAGGTGAGCCACCGTCTGAATCACGTGGAACGGCCGGAAGACCGGCCCTCCTGCTTACTGATGGTCGCGGTCGCGATCCCAGTAGTCGCGGTTGCGTTCCCGCTCGAGCTCGCGCTCGTGCATGCGCTCGTGACGTCGCCACTCGCGGTTCCGACGGACGTCGTCTTCGACGACCAGCTGCTGAGTCGACCAGTGGCCCGGCTCGTAGATCGTGCCGCGGCTCGTACGGACGTAACGCGACGGAATCCAGTAGGCGTCCGGAGCCGCGCGGCGTTCCCATCGGCCGGGAATCCAGCCGTAGCGGCCTCCGTCATTGTCGTAGAAGCCGCCGACCCAGACGTAGTCGGGGCCCGGACGCGCAGGGCGAACTTCCCGGCGGGGCGCAGGGGGTCTGCCGGTCGTGATGCGGACATTCAGACCCGGGGGAAGCGGGGGCAGCGGGATCTGAGCGACCGTCGTCGCGGCGGCTCCTCCCACCAGCACGACACTCAACATCGTTTTCTGCAAGGACTTCAGTTTCATCAATCCTCCTTCTGGGGTTCCTGTCCAGAGAAGGAGCAATCCATGTGCCATGGCGGGGCGCCGAGGGGGCGTTGTTCCCTCTGTGTTTTCAACCACTTGTGCGAGGGATTGAGGCTTGAATTCGCTTCGGGGGATGGTCCGTCTTCTGAGGAGTGCAGCGAAGAACGCGAACCTGCAGGAGGGAAAGGAGCGCGGGCCGATCCCCTCTCGGGAACCAGCCCGCGACCTGGCAATGCGGAGTTCTTACTTCGCGTTCGTCCAGCTCTGCTTGCCGATCTTCCACTGGCCGTTTTCTTCCGCCAGCTCGATCGTGCCCCTGTTCACCTCACCGGACGATTTTCCCGTGGCGGTGAGCGCCGCCTTCTTGTCCTTCACGTCGAGCGACGTGAACTTGACGTCCGTCGGCTCCATCGCCTTGAAAAAGCCCATCGTCTCCTTGGGCGTCTTTCCCATCTGCTTCACCTGGGCGTCGATGTCTTTGGCGGCGTCCGCCATCATGCATTTCTTGTAGGCCTCGTAGTCGCCAGCGTCGATCGCCTTCAGAAGCGCCCGGTACGCTTTCGCCTGGGGAGTGGCCTCGAGGTCCTTTCCGCTTCCGGCCGCCAGGGCCGCCATCGAAACTCCGAGCGAAAGAAGGATCGCGAGGCCGATGCGTTGCGGTTTTTGCATATTTTTCTCCTTTTTCTTCGTGTATTTCCGCGATGCGGATTACTTCTTCGGAAAATTCGGGTCCGCTTTGACTTCGAGCATCTGTTTGGTGTGCCGTTCGCTGTGCGCGCTGATGAAAAGGATCCACTCGTACCCGTCGAGCTTCTTGCCGAGCGGGCTGTCCGCGGCGTGGTCGCGGAGGTCGGAGCGCTCGTTCAACAGCTTCTCCGTCGCGGAACGGGATTCGAGGAAGTGCTTCAAGGCGTCCTGGGGGGAGCCGAAGCGGTTCGTGGGCTGCAGGGGCTCGGGCGCCTGCGCCTTGTGCGAACGGTCGGGGATGGCCTTCATCACCATCGCGTCGATCGCGGCGGCGTCTTCCCCCGCGGGCCGCGGCGGCGCCTTCAGAACCTGTCCCTCGATCATCCCCCGCATGAGATCTTCCGCGGCCGCGATGTGCTCCATCACCTGGGCGACGGACCAGCGGTCGGCGCCGGCCTTGAAATTCCACTGCGCTTCCGAAAGGCCGGCCGTCGCGTCGACGACGCCCTGCCGCGTGCTTTCGAGATGCTTCATCGCGCGGTCGCGATCGGCCACCGTCAACGACTGGGCGGACGATACAGCCGCCGCGGAGAGAAGAAGAATGAGACACGCGCGACTCCGCTTCATGGTTCCGCTCCCATCGTTTTCGCCGTTCCCGGCAGTCGCCTTTTCGATTCTGTGCGGGTACATATACCACTCGAACGAGCGGAAACGAGCCGCGTTCGAGCGTTCAGGCGGGGAAGAACAGGAGCAGCGTGAGGACCAACCCGATCCCGAGCGAGATCCAGGCGTTCGATACGAAGTATCCGTAGGCCATCAGGGCGATACCGAGGAAGAGCTGTCTCGGCTCGCTGTTCTTTCTCCCGTGACGAAAGGCCGCCAGACCGATCAGCCCGAAAAGGATGGCGAAGAGAAGCGTCGCGAGGGAGAAGTCTCCGAGATCGATTTTCGGCATCACGGAGCGGCGCGGAAAGGAACGAAGGGAAGGCCCGCGCCGTCGCTGGAGCGAGGACGGGCCGCGCCCTTCGGAAGTTGGTCGTTGCGCTGAGGAAGGTGTCGAAGCTGGTGAATGGGAAAACAACAGCTTGCGCGCGGCCCGAATTCCCGTCCGGCGGCTCCGAGGAAGAAATAAACCGGAGCGCCGGGGTGAAACGACTGGCCGTTCCCGTTCGTATGTACAGGCAGAGTCAGACCCACCAAAAAAGCCTGCCCCATACCTCCGCATCAGCGGAGCCTCGTCCCGGTTTGTGCAGAGAAAAAACGATCCGCGGCGGCGACTCTCTCGCCTCGACCGAGAGCCGTCTTCCCGGGGATCACGCGCTGAACGGCCCGGGCGGATAATCCCGGCAATACGGAGGCGGCATGAGGAGAGCGCTGGCAGTGCTCGGGATTCTGGCGGCGTTTCCCGGTGGGGGCACCGACATGAAAGCGGGGGCCCGCGTGACGGTCGACGACCTGATGAAACTCCGGTCGGTCGTCGACGTGAGGATCGCTCCCGACGGGCAGCGTGTCGCGTATGTCGTGTCGACGCCGTCGCTCGACCGCAACGCGCACGAAGCCGCGGTCTACATCGTCGAAGCGCGCGGGGGAGCGCCCCGCAGGATCGGGGAAGAAACCCGCGTCTTTACTGCCGCCCTGCCCGCGCCGAAGCTGCGGTGGTCCCCCGACGGCGGCCGCCTTTCCTTCCTCGGGGTCGCGGCGGACAAGCCGCAGGTATTCGCCGTTCCGGCCTCGGGCGGCGAGCCGGCGCGGGCGCTGACGTTCGCGCCCGAGGGCGTGCTCGCGTACGAGTGGGCGCCGGACGGGAAAAGCGTCGCGTACACGACGCGGGACGCGGTCTCCCAGGAGGAGCAGCGGCAGCGGAAGGATTTCTCCTGGGTCATCCACGTGGATGCCCCGGACCGGGGAAGGCGGCTCTGTCTGCAGCCCCTCGACGGGTCGAGCGCTCGCATGCTGACGCCAGCCGATCAATACGTCGACGCCCTGACGTGGGCCCCGGACGGCCGGGAGATCGCCTATGCGGCGGCCCCGGTCACGGGATTCAAGGCGCAGTACCTGACGCGCATCTACGCCGTGGCGCCGGGCGGCGGCCCGCCCCGCGTCGTCGTCGACCGTTCCGGCATGAACACGTCGCCGCAGTGGTCACCGGACGCTGGGAAGATCGCGTTCGTATCGACCAACGGACGCGCCGAGCTGATGGCGCCGCGCAGCCTCGCCGTGGTGCCGGCGAGAGGGTCGTCGCCTTCGTCCGCCGTCCGGATCTACGGCCTGAACGACGCCTGGGTCAACGAGATCGTCTGGGCGAGGGACGGTCGATCCGTCTACGTCCTCGCCAATGACGGGACGTTCGCGTCCGGGGAGCACATGTTCGAGCAGCCGATCGTGCGGGTCGGCGTCGAAAACGGGCGATCCGAGAGGGTCGCGGCAGCGTCGCTGGTGTACTCGCTCTCCTCCAGCGCCGACGGCTTGCGCCTCGCGTTTCGGGACGTCGATCGCCGATCGATGGGCGACGTCGCCGTCCTCGACCTCCGTTCCGGAAAAAGCACGAGATTGAGCGAGGTGAACCCGGAGCTCCGGGGCTTCGGCCTCGGAAAGCAGGAAGTCGTCGCCTGGCGCTCCTTCGACGGAATGAGGATCTGGGGGCTGCTTCTCACGCCTCCTCACGAGTCCGCTGGATCGAAGCTTCCCCTTCTCGTCTATTGCCACGGCGGGCCGGGAGGCGGCGTCACGCACGGCCTCTTTCCGCAGTTCATGCACACGGTCGGACAGGTCGATCCCTACCCGGTCGAGGCCCTGGCGAGCGCGGGATTCGCCATCCTCTTTCCCATGCCTCGCGGCGGCGCTGGCTACGGCGAAGCGGGGCAGCGCGCGATCGTGAACGCGTGGGGCGAGGTTGACTACAAGGACATCATGGCCGGTGTCGACCATCTGATCGCGAAAGGGATTGCGGATCCCGAGCGTCTCGGCGTCATGGGCGCCTCCTACGGAGGTTTCATGACGAACTGGATCGTCACTCAGACCGGGCGTTTCAAGGCGGCTTCCTCCGCCGCCAGCATCAGCGATCTGGCGGATCAGTACCTCCTGTCGGACGGCGGCGAGTTCATCGGGGAGTACTTTCGAAAGCCATGGGAGGCGCGCGACTCGTATTACGCTCACTCGCCGCTGAACTTCGCCGAACGGGTCACGACGCCGCTCCTGATCCAGCATGGAGAGAGGGACCTGCGGGTCCCGATCGCGAATGCGTGGAAGTTCTACCGCGCGTTGAAAGCCCACGGAAAGGTCGTGGAATTCGACATCTACCCGCGCGCCACGCACCTGTACTACGAGCCGATGCTCGAGCGGGAAGCGATGAATCGCAACCTCGAGTGGTTCGTGAAATGGATTCCGCCGGCGGGTGTCTCTCAGGCCTCGTGGTGAAGCCCGCGAAACGCGGGCGAGTCACGCCTGAAAGCTGACGACATTGGCGATCATGGGTCGATCTCTTCGATTAGACTTCCCCGGCCTCGCTGTAGAGTGGCCGGTCGTCGATCTCCGGGCTTCGGCTGCGCGGGCGGCCTGGATTCTCCGGAGAGTTGCTTCGCCGGAGGTGGCGCGTTGAACTATCTGGAGTACCGGTTCCTCGTTCTCTCCGACCTGTACCGGATCCGCGGAAACACGAGATTTCTTCCTTTCCTGCGTACCCTCATCTTCGGGGATGCCTACAGATACAACTTCTGGATGCGGACGTGCCAGTTTTCCTTCGGGCATCCGGCGTTGAGGGTCACGCTCTATCCGCTCGCCTGGATCATGTTGAGGCACTACACGTACAAGCTCGGCATCAGCATCCCGTACCAGACGCAGATTGAAAGCGGCTTCTACATCGCGCACTCCGGAGGCATCGTCGTCAACGCGAATAGCCGGATCGGTAAGAACTGCAATCTCTCGCACGGCGTGACGCTGGAGAGGGAAGTCGCGGCCGAAACAAGGGCTATCCAACGATCGGAGAAAACGTCTATACCGGGCCCGGCGCCAAACTCGTCGGAGCGGTCACGGTGGGGAACAACGCGGCGATCGGTGCGAACTGCGTCGTGACGAGCGACGTCCCGGAAAGCGCCGTCGTCGTGGGCGTTCCGGGAAAGGTGATCAGCTATGCGGGCTCCGAGGGTTACATCAACAGAATCGACTACGAGCACAAGATCCGCCGCTAGCGTGGGATCGTCGGCGCGCGATGCGGCGGCGGCCGTTGATGAGCATCTCGCCGCCAAGCCTGGCGCATAATAAAGACATGGCCCCGTCGGTGTGCCTGGAAGCCGATGGCGCCGGATTCGACATCCTGTTTCGCATCCCTCGCGGCGGGGCGGGTTACGGGGAAGCGGGGCGGCGATAATCCGGCGGGACGTCCGGGGGCCGGTGACCCGACCCGGAGCGAGCGGGTCACCGCTTAGTGTATAATAAAGACCTGACCCCAATCAGCGGGCGGCTTTCCGGGGGTCGTCCGCGGGGTTGACGTAGGTGATGACGAAGGGGCCCATCGCGGAGACCTGAAACTCGGTCTCGCCCTGGCAGACGAGCTCGTGGCGCATCTTCGCGGGCATGGTGGCGAAGGCGCCGGCGGTCAACGAGGTGGCCTTCGACATGTCGGTGCCGTCCCCCATGAGGACGTTGAAACTTCCGGAGAGGATCGTCAGGTGCTCGGCGGTCGGATGCCAGTGCTTCGCAACCCGGTATCCGTCCCGTGCCTTGACGCGCACCGTGAACATTCCGGGCTTTCCCGGGTCCCCCTGGAGTAGCGCCATCTTCGATCCGGGCGGCAGTCCCGGCGGCGCCTCCCCCCAGGAAATCTCGCTCGCGTTCATGACGCTGTGCATCGGAGGGTTCGCGGACCCGGACGCGCTCTTTTTGGCGGCCGCCTTCTTCTGAGCGAGTGCCGCGCCGAGAAGCGCGAGGCTGAGAACGAGGGCTATCGGCACGACCCTTTTCATCGGAGTCTCCTCTCGTTGTGGGCGGCGGGATTGCCGGATGGCGCGATGCTAGCGCATGAGGTCGTTCATGCTCGCGTGAGAAACAATTCCGCGTAGCTCTGAGTACGCGCCCTCGGTCAGGACCTCCTGAATCAGCCTCTGCAGAAGACTCACCGTCGCGCGCATGGGGCCCGAACCGAGCGACACGCGCGCCACTCCGGCGGCCGAGAGCTCCCGGATCGGCGGGCTGCCGGCGACCGCGAGCACGTTGACGGGGCAGTCGAGCTCCCGCACGAGCGCGGCGATGACGTCCCTGTCCGTCACGCCGGGGACGAAGACGCAATCCGCCCCGGCCTCGCGGTACGCGCGGCCTCGTTCGACGGCCTGTCCGAACCTCTCTTCGGGCGCGCCGACGGCGTCGAGATAGACGTCCGTTCGCGCGTTGATGACGATCGGCACGCCGCGCGCGTCCCCGGCTTCTCGCAACGCGCGGATCTTCTCGCGCTGGGGAGAGACGCTGGCCAGAGGGGCTTCGGCGGCGCCGGTCCCGTCCTCGAAATTCAATCCGGCGGCGCCCGCCTGCAGGGCGCCTGTGGCGGCCTCCCGGACGTCGTCAGCGGTGGCGCCGTACCCCGCCTCCATGTCGGCGGTCACGGGAACGGAGACGGCGCGGCAGATCCGGCCGATCGCCTCCAGCATGAGATCCCTGGGAATCTTCTGTCCGTCCGGGTAACCGTGGCAGAACGCGACCCCGGCGCTCGTGGTCGCGACCGCCGGAAGCCCGGCATCTTCCACGATCCTCGCGGTGACGGCGTCCCACACGTTCACCAGGAGGAGGGGCCGGCCCGGCCGGTGCAGCGCCAGGAGGCGCTCTGCTTTTGTCCGGAGGTCGTCGGCCACCGGCTCATCGTCCCATGAAGTGTCGAGAGTTCGCGGGGCGAGGCGTCACCGAATGCGCCGAAGTTCAAGCGTTGACGTTGAGCGTCGAGCGTTTAGAAGGGGAGGAAAGCGGAGCAGTCAGTTGCACCGTTGCGCGTAACCTGTTCCGAAGACGGTCGTATCTACGGCAGGCTCGCAGCAGCAGGGAGGCGCGATGGCGACTTTTTTCCAGGACGTCCGGTATGCGTTCCGAAACATGCGCCGGGGGCCCGGATTCGCGATCGCCGCCATCGTGACACTCGGTCTCGGTATGGGAGCGACGACCGCGATCTTTTCGGTCGTTCGCGCCGTCCTTCTCTCGCCCCCGCCGTACGAGCAGCCGGAGCGGCGGGTCATGATCTGGAGCCGCTGGAGCGCGTTCGAAAAGACCTGGGTCGCCGACGCGGAAGTGGACGACTACCGGCGGCTGTGCCCGAGCCTCGAGAGCGTGGCCGCGTGGGGCTCCGGCAAGGCGAACGTCACCGACGAGGGCGATCCGATCCGTGTCGGCCTCGGCACCGTCACGGCCAATACGTTCGAAACGCTCGGCGCTCGCCCGCTTCTCGGCCGTGGATTCACGAGCGAGGAAGATCGCCCGGGAGGCCCCCCGGTCGCCGTTCTCGGCTTCGCGCTCTGGCAGACGCGGTACGGAGGCGACCCGGCCGCTGTCGGGCGGACGATCCGGGTCGACGGGATCCCGAGGCGGATCATCGGCGTGATGCCGCGAGGCTTCGCGCTGCCGACCGACTTCACGGCCGACGCTTCGGAGCCCACCTCCCTCTGGATCCCGCTTCAGGTGGACGCGGCCGCGATCACGCACGACTCGCACAACTACTATGCCGCCGCGCGCCTCGCGCCCGGGGCGAGCGCCGCGAAGGCAACCGCCGAGCTCAAGACCGTGACCGCGAACCTGACGCGGCAGGGCGTCTATCCGGCCGCGATGCGCTTCGAGGCGTTCGCCGTGCCCGTCGAAGAGGAGATCCGGGGTGGCGAGGGACCAGCGCTCCTGCTCGTCTTCGGCGCCGTGGGCTTTCTCATGCTCATGGCGTGTGCGAACGTGGCCAACCTTCTCCTCGCCCGCGCGGAGGGCCGGCAGCGCGGCCGGCCTCAAGCCTCGCTCCTCGATCAGCGGCTCCACCTTCGGATCGCGCCCGCGAAAGGCGCGATAGAGCGCGGCCGCGTCCTCGGTGCCTCCGCGCGAAAGGATCATGTCGCGGAACCGTTGTCCGTTGGCGCGCGTCATGCCGCCGTGCTCCTTGAACCAGTAGTACGCGTCGTCATCGATGACTTCGCTCCAGAGATAGGCGTAGTACCCGGCGGAGTAGCCCCCGCCCCAGATGTGCGCGAAGTACGTGGTGTGGTACCGCGGGGGGACGGCCGCCATGTCCACCTGAAACCGCCCCAGGGCGGCGGGCTCGAAGACGTTCACGTCCTGAGGCGCGGTGTCCGGGGTCAGATTGTGCCAGGCCATGTCGAGAAGCGCCGCGGCCAGGTACTCCGTGGTTTTGTATCCCTGGTTGAACGTCCTCGACTTCTTGATCTTCTTCACGAGCGCGGCCGGAATCGGTTTTCCGGTCTCGTGGTGCCTTGCGTAACGCGCGAACACGGCGGGCTCGAGGGCCCAGTGCTCGTTGAACTGCGATGGGAACTCGACGAAGTCGCGGGGAACGCCGCCGAGCGTCGGGTAGCGGATGTTCGAGAACATGCCGTGCAGCGCATGGCCGAACTCGTGAAAGAGGGTCGTCACGTCGTCGAAGCTCAGAAGCGCGGGCTGGCCCGCGGCGGGCTTCGTGAAGTTCGTCACGTTGAAGATGACGGGCTTCGTCCCGATCAGGTGGCTCTGGTCGACGAAGCTGTCGCACCACGCCCCGCCGATCTTGTTCGACCGCGAGAAGTAGTCGCCGTAGTAGATCGCCATCGATTTGCCGTCCGCGTCGAAGACCTCGAAGACCCGGACGTCAGGTTGGTAGACGGGGATGTCTTTGCGCTCCTTGAACGTGATCCCGTAGAGCTGCCCGGCGGCGAAGAAGACGCCATCCTGGAGAACGCGCTCGAGGTTGAAATACGGGCGGATCGCCCCTTCGTCGAGGTCGTACTCCGCCTTCCTCACTTTTTCCGCGTAGAACTCCCAGTCGGCCGCGGAAAGCTGGAAGCCGCCCTTTTGCGCGTCGATCACCTTCTGCATCCGTCGCGCCTCGTCGCGCGCCTTTGCCGTCGCCGCGGGCGCGAGATCCGTCATCAGCTTCTCGGCGGTCTGCGGCGTTTTCGCCATCTGGTCGTCGAGGACGAACGCCGCGTACGTGGGATATCCGAGCAGCTTCGCGTGCTGCGACCGGAGCTGCGCGAGCCGGGTGATCAGCGCCTTCGTGTCGTTCGGGCCGCCGTGGTTCCCTCTCTGGACCGACGCCTGAAACAGACGCTCGCGCAGGCCGCGGTTGACGAGAGTCGAGAGCGCGGGCTGCTGGGTGGTGTTCTGCAGCGTCAGGACCCACTTCCCGGGAATCCCGCGCTCCTTCGCCCGGTCCGCCGCCGCCGCGATGTCCCCTTCGCTCAGCCCCGCGAGCTCCGCGCGGGTCTCGACGACGACCGCGGCCGCGTTCGTGTCGGCCAGCAGCTTGTCGGTGAAGTCATTCGTCAACTTCGCCTCTTCCTGGTTGAGGCCGCGAAGCGTTTCCTTGTCGGCCTCCGAAAGCCGGGCACCGGCGCGCACGAAGTTCAGGAAATATCGCTGGACCAGGAATTTCGACTCGGAATCGAACTTCGAGCCGTCGCGAGCGTCGTAAACGGCTTTTACGCGGGCGTACAACCGAGAGTTCAGGTAGATCGCATCCTGATGGGCGGCGAGCCTGGGCGCGTATTCGCCTTTGATTTTCTGCATCGCGTCGCTCGTGTTCGACTGCGCGAGGTTGAAGAACGCCTTCGCCGCGCGCGTCAGGAGCTCGCCGGAGCGCTCCATCGGCTCCAGGGTGTTGGCAAAGGTGGGCGCTTCCGGATTGTTCGCGATCGCCTCGATTTCGGAGATCTGCCGCTTCATCCCTTCCTCGAGGGCCGGGGCGTAATCGCCTTCCTGAATCTTGTCGAACGGCGGGGCCTGATAGGGCAGCGGGCTCGCGGTGAAGAGGGGGTTCGCCCGGGAAGGCGGAGCCGCCTGCGGGGCGCTCGATGGCTCGGGCGTTTGCGCCATGAGCGCCCCGCCCGCCGCGAGACAGAGGAGGACGCAGGAGGCCGGGAAGAGACGTCGGTTCATGCGGGACCTTCTTGTGTCGGGAGTTGAGAGTTGAGAGTTGAGCGTTGAGGGTTGAGAGTTGAGGGTTGACGTCGAAGGTTCGGAGTCAGCGGATTTCCCTCCTCCCTCCGCCCTCCGCCCTTACTTCGGCTTGTTCTGAAGCTGCGAGAGGAACTTCGCGTAGTCGGGGGAGTCGGCGGCGAGCCGAACACCGAAGCCCGTCGCGGGGACGTTGGGCGAGGGCTCGGGAAGCGCGGCGCTCCGGACCACCTGTCCCTTCAGGAGCAGCGTGCGGCCGTCTGGCAGATGGACGGTCAGGCGCAGCTGCGGTCCGGTGTTGGGGACCCGCGGCGTGCGCACGAACATGCCGCCGCGCGACATGTTGGAGATCACACCCGTTCCTTGAGACGACTCCTCGAAGAAATCGACCGTCATCTCGACGGGATGCCGGGGTCCTCTGCGCTTTTCGCCGGGCTCGGCTCCGGTTCGAGGCGGCTGCCGCGCGCGAACGGGCCGCGCCAGAAGAAACGATCCATTCGCGCGCCGCACACCCGTTGCCGTGCTCCGGGGGGCGTCCATGTCCTCAGCATCGGATTCGGCCACCGAGGTCGAAGGCGCCGGAGGGGCCACGTCGGGAGAAAACTCGATCTGGGGGATGACGCCCGTCACGATCCGCCCGTCCACCGGCACCGGGCAGCGGAAGGTCACCGGAAAGACGTCGGCCCCTCGGCGGCCGAGCGCGGCCCACTGTGCGGCGAGGGTCTCGGCCGACACCGGACCCTCGAACCAGAACCGGACCTGGCGCTCGCTCGTCACGATCACGGGCTGCAGGTAGTCAATGCCGCTGTCGTCCACGGGAAAGCAGAATCCGGTATGCCGGCCTCCATCGGGCAGCGTGAACTCCGTCGCGGCGAGAAAGACGTCATCGTCCATGGCCGAAAGCGAGTCGCGCTCCGCGGGAACGACCGTCGCGTCGTCGCCCGTTCCGCCCTCGTAGCGCCACACCGGAGTGGTGGCGAGGTCCGCTATGGTCAGCTCGACGAGCCGTTTCAAGGTTGGAGTCGAGAGTCGAGAGTTGAGAGTTGAGAGTTCGAAGCAGCGACCCGCAATGAACCCTCAACACTGAAAACTGAGAACTGAGAACTGAGAAATGCTCTCACGCCAGCTCTCCGAGATATTCGATGAACGAGCGCGTGGCTCCGTCGAAGCCCTGGATCTTCGGGTTGGAGGACTCGATCAGGAAATACTCGTCGGGGGCGTGGGCGCCGGAGCCGTGCCCCATCCCGAAGTGACCCGCGGGAAGCTTCATGGGATCTCCCGTGAAAACGTATCCCGGCCACGAGCCCGCGAGCCGCGGCCAGAGGATCGGGTCGATCCCGGAGCGCTTGTAGACGGAGAGCTGCGCCCGTATGAGAGCCGAGTCGGCGGGTGTGGTGGTCGGGTCGTAGCCGCCGGTCATGTTGACGTCGATGTCTCCGAAGCCTTTCTTCGCGAGGTGCTTCTTGAGCGCGTCGAGAGCGCCAGCGGCGGTCATGTCAGGCACCAGGCGCATGTCGATCTTGGCGACGCCCTTGTGAGGCAGGATCGTCTTGCCCCCGGGCCCCGTGTACCCGGCGACGAGCCCTTCGATGTTGACCGTCGGCTCCGAGGCGAGCCGTTCGAGAGACTCGATGAAGGTCGCGTCCTTCGACCAGCGGGCGACGCCGAGCTGCTTTTTCAGCGACGCCTCGTCGAGCCGGCGCGCGCTCTCCGCGATCATTCCTTTTTCTGCGGCGGAGAGCGGACGCACGCGGTCCGACAACCCCTCGATCATCGGCGTGTTGCCGTCGGGCGAGACGAGCGTGACGAGCGCCTGCACCAGATGCCACACGGGGCTGTCGATCCGCGCCTTGTTGCTCGAATGCACGTCGAGCCTGGGTCCCCGGCCCCACTTTTCTCCGGTCGACGTCAGCTCGAGCTCGATGATTCCCTTCGCCCCGAGCGACACGGTCACCTGGCCGTCGAGGCCCTGGCTCGCGAACGGCATCCAGACGCCGGAGCAGCGGCCCAGCGCGGACTGGATCTCCGGACGCCGGACGATCTGCGGGAAATGCGGGGAACCGATCTCCTCTTCGCCCTCGGCGACCAGGACGAGATTTACGGGCAGCTTGCGATTGGCGCTGCGGAACGCGTGCAGGGCCGCCAGGAACGCGGCTTCCGGCCCCTTCTGGTTGACCGCGCCGCGGCCGACGAGCGCTTTCCCGAGCCCCGGTTTGTCGACGATCGCGGCGTCCCACGGGGGAGAGGACCACTCGGCGGGATCCACCTGCTTGACGTCGTACATGAAGTAGATGCCGATGGTCTTCGGGGCGCCGGCGTCGAGAGTCGCGAAGACGCCGGGCGACCCGTCGGTCGCAACCTTCTCCGCGCGGCCGAAGCCGGCCTCCCGCAGCATGCGGATCAGCATGTCGCAGCCCTCGGACATCCCGCGGTTCTCCGCGGCGATCGAAGGCTGGCGGATCCAGTCCTGCAGTCGCTTGACGGCCTCGCCGTGGTGTTTTTCGACCTCCGCGAGGACCGGCCGGAGGTCCGGCGTGGACGCCGCCGTCAAACGCGCGGGAAGCGCGAGCGTTGCCGCGCCGGCCGCGGCGCCCTGGAGAAACGTTCTTCTGTTCATGAGAGTGGAGTCTATCGAACGGCGCCGTACGCTACTTGACGAAGGGCGATTTCACCTTTTTGTAGCCGTCGGGCACCTGAAAGGTCGAGGCGGGTATCGTTCCCTTCCTGACCTCCGTCGCCTCCTCGAGTGTCTGCGTGCGCGACATCGGCGTCCGGATGATGATGGCCGTCGAGAGCGGGAATCCCTTCACCTTCCGGAGCTCTTCATAGACCTTCTGGAAGAGCTGCCCCATCGGCCCCATGGCGGTCGCCGAGAGCTTGCGGCTGTCGTAATAGCGCTGCGGAGGCTGGAGCCCGGGCGCCGCCCACAGGTCCATCTCCAGGACGTCGCCGATCGAAAGCGACCAGCGTTCGCAGTCGTACCCCGCGAATTTCTGTTTTCCCGGCAGCTTCTCGAGCTTCGGATCGTCGCGGGTTCCGAACATGTCTTCGAGCGGCGTTCCCCGCATGTCGCGCGTCAGCTTCTCCCAGTACGCCGCCATGTCCTCGACGGTCGCCTCCCAGTACTGCTTCTTCTTGTGATCGATCATGGTCATCCGCCCGGACGGGAAGTGGACGATCGAATCGGCCTGCGCCGACGAGGACCGGCCGTATTCGGACGTGATGTATTGGGTCATCGGGGATTCGGAGTTGCCCATGGTGAATTTCGATTGGACGGTCAAGTCCTGGGCCGGGACCGAGACGCCGATCAGCCACCCGGCGCACACGAACACCCGACGCGTGATGGAAACCCGCATGGAAAGACCTCCGCTTTTCAGAGGCGAAGCATACCCGGGCGAGTCGTGAACCGGTGACGCCGCGGGAGGCCACTCACCGTCTGACGTGCCTTCTCAGACGAAGCCGCGAGGCCCCGTACTCGATCGTGACGATGAATTCGCGCAGGAAGTTGTAGCCCACGATGCCGTGGATCGCGGCGCCGATCACGCGCGAAAGCGATTCGAACCCGGGTAGCACGCCGACGTCGAGGTCGCGGATTTCGGCCCTCCGAGAGCGAGGGAGTCCAGCCGGCCCATCGAGAGCGACGAAGTTCCGCCGGCCCCCGTAAGAGGGGACGACGCCTGCCGCGCGATGCCGAGCCGATCCGCGGATTCCTGATCGACCACCGTCGTCGAGGCGCCGGTGTCGACGGCGACGAGGAGGTGGATCGACGGCCCGAAGCGGGCCTGCACGAGGATCAGGGGCTTGGAGGGGTGGGCGAGCCGGAACCGAATGACGGCCGCGTCCGGCCCCTCGGATTCCGACGGCGTGCCCGGCTCTCGCAGGGCCAGCGTGTCGCGGGCGTAGTCGACTTCCAGGTCGTAGCGGCCCGGGAACGCGTGACCCAGGATTCCGTCGAGGGGAGAAGCGACGGCGGCCGCGATGCGCTCCACCTCGTCGGTCACCGCAACCTGCACGTCCGATTGCTCCGCGTCGCCGACGCGCAGCGCGTCGAGGCGTCCGACTCGCACGGCCGCGCCGGATCCGACTCCGTGAACCGGCCGCCCATCGGTCGCGCTTATCGATGCGCGCGCGGCGGTTCTGCTCGACACCACGCAGGGGCCCGCCCCGGTGTCGAGCGCGAACCAGTACGGCCCGCCTCCGTTCACCCAGGCAGGAACGACAGCCAGCGGCTGCGCCCCTCCCACAAGTCGAAACGGCACTTCGGTGTGCATGCACGAATCGTAATTCCAGGATCTCTGATGAAATTCCGGACGATATCCAGAGACTCGCGAGCGTCTGCGATCGTCCGTGAGGCCAGGGCAAAGGACGACCAGGCGGAGGACAGCGGAGCCGACGTTATGGCTGTGGGGGAGGGACTCGAACCCCCAACCTTCCGAGCCGGAGGCTTGCGCGGTGACGGATTTTGGCTAAACCGACCTGTCATTCCAGCAGGGCGCGAGCCGGATCGACATCCTGACATCCATCGATGGCGTTGCCTTTGTGGACGCCTGGTCAGACCGCCGCCGCATGGTGAGCCTCCGTTTCTGACTTCGACTGGCCAGGGGGTTGGCTGGGGATTCTCCTCGGTCCCGCTGGCCGTTGCGACCTGAAGGCCTAGAATCTGCCAACGAGGGCGTTCTGAGCGCGGACCCGTCCGCAGTGATCGCGACGGGCCAGGGTGGACCTCCTGTCCACCGGGAGCAGGTCCTGGTGAACGATTCCAATTCGTCGAAATTCGCGTCAGGGTGCTGATGGATGAAATGGCTGAATCTCATGGGCTGTCCTGTGGGCGCCCGGCAGAAGGGGCCAGTTCGGAAAGTGATATTGTTTCGCATCGCGCGGGTCGACGTCTTGCGAGTCGCCCGTTTCGTAGCTGCTATCCGGCACTTGGCCACGCGTCCGCCGGACGGTCGGTTTGGAAGGCTCTTGATGCGTGACGACATAATCAAACAGGCGCTTGGTGAGTGCGGCGTTGACGCCGACTCGCCAGCCATTGCGCACGCAACCGTCAAAGCGTTGACCCGGTTGCTGGAGCAGCTCAAGCCTTTGGTGGGCGAGCTCGCCTGGCGCGCCTTATACGTGCGCGGCCTTCATTTGGCGCGCTCGTCGTTCATCAAGCCCGACGTTGACAAGAACTCGCCGGGGGATCTGTTGACTCCCCTGCAGCACGACCTCTCAACTCGACCTCAGGCCGCCGCCCGCGCTGCGGCCGAGGCTTTGTTGCTTGCCCTCGCCGATCTGCTCGTTTCCTTGATCGGCGATTCCTTGACCGTCCGCTTATTGCACAAAGCATGGGATATGCCGGCAGCGGGAACGTCTGCGCAGGAGAAACCGCAATGAACGAGAGGGTTGTCATCCGTCGGCTCGCGACCGGAGTACCTGGACTCGATGCGCTACTCGGCGGCGGCCTGGCCGAGTTTTCCTTCAACATCCTGGCCGGGCCACCCGGTGCCGGCAAGACGACCCTCGCGCATCAAATGATGTTCGGGCTCGTCAATCCCAAACGCCGCGCCCTGTTCTTCACGGTGCTCGGCGAGCCGTCGTTGAAGATGCTTCGCTACCAGCAGCAGTACAGCTTTTTCGATACCGAGAAGATCAACGACGACTCGATACGCTTCCTCAACATAGGCGACGAGGTGCTGGGCGGAAACTTCGAAGCGGTCTTCGCGCGGATCGTCAGGGAAGTCGACCAGTTC